>PQAG01000126.1 GCA_003104895.1 Nitrosomonadales bacterium | reverse complement strand
GTCACCTGCCTGGTGCCGGAGGGGCGTCTGGTGGCGGGCGTGGCAGGCTTTCTCGGCCTGCCCGGACTGGCTTGCGGCTGCGACTTCAGGCGCGGCAATCTCACCGTGAGAGTGCTGCCCTTCATGGACCAGCTGCGCTATGACGAATTCCTGTGGGCGTGCGATTGCAATTTTGTGCGCGGAGAGGACTCCTTCGTGCGGGCGCAATGGGCGGCGCGGCCTTTCGTGTGGCATATCTATCCGCAGCAGGAGGATGCACACTGGGTGAAGCTGCAGGCGTTTCTCGACCGCTACTGCGCTGCATTGCCGGCAGAAGCGGCATCCGGGGTGAGCGCTTTCTGGCAGGCTTGGAACAGGGGTTTTTCCCTCTCTCCTTACTCTCTCCCAGGGGGAGAGAGGGACGAAGACTCGCTACGCGAGGTCTGCATTAAAGGGGCAGGCGAGGCCTGGGCCGGGTTCTGGCGGCATCGCACTGTGCTGGAAAAGCACGCAGAGCGGTGGGCGGAAGACCTGCTGCGCCAGGAAGGTCTGGCGGCAAATCTGGTGCAATTCTGCAATAAAAGATTATAATACTTCGTTTTTTCCAGTCATTTTTAGCCGTAGGACAAGTATTTATGAAAACCGCACAGGAACTTCGCGCAGGCAACGTCTTCATGATCGGCAACGACCCCATGGTCGTGCTCAAGGCCGAATACACCAAATCCGGCCGCAATGCTTCTGTGGTCAAGATGAAATACAAGAATCTGCTTTCCGGTTCCCCCGGCGAGAGCGTATTCCGCGCCGATGACAAATTCGAGACCGTGGCGCTGGAACGCAAGGAAGTGACCTATTCCTATTTTGCCGACCCGATGTACGTATTCATGGACGGCGAGTACAACCAGTACGAAGTCGAAGGCGAGAACATGGGCGATGCGCTCAACTACCTGGAAGACGGCATGGCATGCGAGGTGGTGTTCTACAACGGCAAGGCCATTTCCGTCGAACTGCCCACCACTGTGGTGCGCGAGGTGATCTACACCGAGCCGGTGGTGCGCGGCGATACTTCCGGCAAGGTGATGAAGCCGGCCAAGATCAACACCGGCTTTGAGCTGCCGGTCGCTGCTTTCGTGGAGATCGGCGACAAGATCGAGATCGACACCCGTACCGCGGAATACAAGCGCCGTATTACTGGCTGATGGTTTCTGGTCAACCGCAAAAAGGCGCCCCGGTGGCGCCTTTTTTATTGGGCGCGCCTGTCAGCTTTGCGACTTGATGGCCAGGATCGCCTGGTTGCGCAGCACGCGCAACAGATTCAATTCCTGCTCGGGCAGCTTGATGTCTCCGGCCTTGGGTTTGTCGGCATAAATCAGGGCAATCGGATTATTCTTGAGCACCACCGGAAACAGCACGAAGGTGTGGGCAGGGACGGCCTTGCGATACCATTCCGGGATGCGGGCCGCGATTTTCGGATCGTCGATGTCCTCGATGATGATGTCCACATTGTTCTTGAGGCTGACATGAAAGACATCGGGCGCGAAAGCCATGGGAAATTTGAACTCCTTGACGATCTGGCTTGAGTCAGGGCCGAAGCCTGATCTTGCCGCCATCAGGTTCTGGCGCGCATCTTTCAGGCATAAAATGACGCGCGAAAAGCCGATGCTGGTGTACATGGTTTCCATGATCATGCGCATGATGTCGTTGAGCGAGCGCCCCTCCACCAGCGAGTTGCTGATGTCCTGGATGCCCTGGGTCAGGATGCCCTGCGCATTTTGATGAATCCCTGGCGACACAAGTTCGATCATGCGCGTCTCTTCATCGGATATGACGTCACCGAAGGCATCCGTCATGCCGCTGGCAGTGCCCTGGCGGTCTGGCCGGCTGGTGGATTTGAGCAGTTGTCTGGCCACCTCGCTCTGGCGCAGATCGAGCTGGAGCGTGCTGGTGAATTTGGCGAATTCGATGGCTGCATTTTCTGCCACGCTGGCGATGGTTTTCTGGCTGATGTCCAGCGGCGCGCCGAAGCGTTGCGTGATGCGCAACAGTTCCTTGATTTTTTCCTGCCCCTCTTCCAGGGTGGCCATGCGGCTGATTTCATGCGAGAAGGCGGACAGGACGTTGAGCCGTTCCATGTCGGTGGCCGGTTTCTTGACCCGCTCTGCCGGCAGGCTGCGCATGCTGTGGCTGATCTGCTCCGGAAAATTCCACGCCCTGGCGACGCCGATGCCGATCTCGTGGTAGGACATGCCCAGCACCGAGACGGAAGCATTCTCTTCGCTCATGTTTTTCTGCTGCATCACCCGCTTGGTTTCTTCCACTTCCTCCAGCAGGTAAAACATGCACAACAGCTTGCCCAGGCTGTGGAACAGCGCGCAGATGAAGCCTTCCTCGGCGTTGCGCACGCCCACCTTTTGCGCCAGCCCCCTGGCAATGATGCCGCCATAGAGCGAGCGCACAAATTCGTCCTTGAGCTGCGCGGCATGCTCCTGGTTCTGCAGGTGATCGAACAGCATCAGGGTGAGCGCGAGGTTGCGCACCGCGTCGAAACCCAGGATCACTACCGCGCGCGAAACGGTGCTGATGGCGCCGCCGCCATACTGGGTGTAATAGGCGGCATTGACCACTTTCAGCAGTTTGCTGGTGAGCGCCACATCCTTGAGAATGGCGTTGGACAGCATGGTGACGCCCTCTGATTCGGAGGAGGCAATGCGGTTGATGGCGCTGATGGACTCTGACAGGGCGGGGAAATCGCTCTTGTGGCGCATGCGGCGCAGCAGGAAATCCAGCGTGCCCTGGCTGGCGCCGGGGCTGGCTGGCGCTGATTCAGGCGTAAGGTAGGCCTGTAGCGCAGCTTTCATTTCCTGGGCCGAGCTGTAGCGGCTCAATGGATTCTTGGCCAGTGCCTTGAGCACGATGCCGTCGAGCTTTTCGTCCACCTGGCTGTTGCGGCCCGAGGGCGGTGCAATGGGTTCCTGCACGATCAGGCGCAGCGTGTCGCGCGGGTCGCTGCCCTGAACTGCCGGCCTGCCGGTGAGCATCTGGTGCAGAATCATGCCGATGGCGAAAATGTCCAGCCTGGGGCTGATTTCCATGCCGGTGATATATTCCGGCGCCATGTAGCCGGGGGTGCCGGACAGCATCAGCACTTTTTCCGCTCCGGCTTTTTCCGAGATCCGCGTGGCGATGCCAAAATCCATGACCCGCGGCACGCCTTCGGCGTTGAGCAGGATGTTGGAGGGCTTGAGATCGCGGTGAATGATGTTGTGCTGGTGCGCGTAAGCGACTGCATCGAGAATCTGGATCGCCAGTTCCACCGCGCGCTGCGCGGGCAGGGCGCCTTCCTGTCTGATCAGGTGAGCGAGGTCGCTGCCCTGGACGAATTCGAACACCAGGTAAGGGTTGCCCTCATGCTCGCCCGCCTCGAAAATCGGCACGATATTGGGGTGCTGCAGCTTGCTCACGGTGCGCGCCTCGTCAATCAGCGCCTGGGTGCGCGCGAGGTGGTCTTCTCCTCCTGCGAGGTGCACCGTCTTGATGGCCACCTCTCGCTGCAGGTGAGGGTCTTCAGCCAGGTAGACGACGCTCTGCGCGCCCTCGCCTAAAATGCGCAAAACCTTGAAGCGGCCGATGGTGGTGGGGGTGCCTGTTTGGGACATGCCTGGTGAGAATCTGGATGTGAATCTGCCGGAGTTTAACCCAAATGTAATCGATTTTTTATCATAATCTGGCCGGGAGGGTATAATTCGAAAACCTTATTTGGCGCCCGCAATTCATGGAACTCGCAACTTCACTTCTAGAAAAATACAGCAAGGCCGGACCACGCTACACTTCCTACCCCACAGCGCCTTATTTCACCGAAGCCTTTGGTGAAAAGGAGTGGCTGGATGAACTGAATGCCACCCAGGCCAGCGGCCGGGACATGTCGCTCTACGTGCATATCCCGTTTTGCGACACCCTATGCTATTACTGCGGCTGCAACATGGTTGCGACCCATGATTACAGCAAGGCGGACACTTATCTCGGCTATCTGTTTCAGGAAATCGACCGGGTTGCTGCGCTGACCGCGCCGGAGCGCCTCGCCCGGCAGGTGCACTGGGGCGGGGGGACGCCCACGTTTCTAAAACCGGCCGACATCCGCCGCCTGTTCCAGCATCTGGCATCGCGCTTCAATATTGCCCCGGATGCCGAAATCAGCTGCGAGCTGGACCCGCGCGAGCTGAGCCGGGAGCATATCGAGGCCTTGGCCGAGTCCGGCTTCAACCGTGTCAGCATGGGCGTGCAGGACCTCGATGAGAAGGTGCAGAAGGCGGT
>PQAG01000125.1 GCA_003104895.1 Nitrosomonadales bacterium | reverse complement strand
GGCCTGGTGTCGTGGCTGGATGCGCGGGGCACGCTGTTTGCGGCAACGGCCTTTGGAATCCTTGCCGGGGTCTTGTACGCAGACGCGCTGGCCGGATGGTGGCTTCACGACGATCTGCTGATTCTTAGGCAGGCGGTTCTCTATCGCCCGGCTGACTATTTCTTTGTGCCCGGGGTGTGGCAGGAACTCTACTCGGTTTCCTTCACCCCGTGGCTGACCCTGTCATTCGACCTTGATTTCAGCCTTTTCGGCCTGCGTCCGGAGGCCTTCTATGCGCATCAGCTGGTCAGCGCCTGGTTTGCAGTCACCGCGTTTTACCTGGTGCTGACGCAATGGGTGTCGCGCTCCCTGGCGCTGGCCGGCGGCATCCTGCTCCTGGTGAGCGCGCCGCTGGCGGTTGCCTCGCATTGGCTTTCCATCCGCCAATATCTCGAAGGCCTGGGGTTCGCGCTGCTATCCGCCTATTTCTGGGTGCTGGCATTGCGCGGAGGGCGCACTTTTCCGGAATGGGCCAGCGCCGCATTCTACCTCCTCGCCATGCTGACCAAAGAGGTTTATGTGCCCTTGTCCGGGCTGTTGCTGCTGCTTCCGCATAAAGACTGGAAGACCCGCCTGCGTGCGGGCTGGCCGCTCCTGCTGATGCTCGCGATTTATCTCCCCTGGCGGTTCCTGATGCTTGAAGGGAAAATCGGGGGCTATGGTAATTTCGACCTGGTTTCACCCTGGTACAAGGCGCCCCTTTTGCTTGCCGCGACTGCAGCCGGGCTGCCTGTGGCCGCTTTCCTGAAGCTGTTCGGCACGGCGCCTCTTGCCGCGCTCTTCGCCGCCGCAACCGGCCTCGCGCTGGCAGGCTGGCTGCGGCCGGCGCCTTTTGCGGCGCTCCGCTCCCTATTGCTCTGGCTGCTGCTTGCGGCCGCGCCTTTGCTGCCGATGCTGGGTTACCTGCTCTTTTTCCCCTCATTTGCAGAGCAGTATCGCCTCCTGCTGGTGCCTGCGGCAATGCTCTCGATCGGGGCGACGCTCGGCGCGGCGCGCTGGACCAGATTTCCGCCGGCAACCATGGCGGGGCTGCTCATGGTGTGTGCCCTGGGGCTGGGCTTGCAGGCCAATTTCATCCTGAAGTCGTGGCGGGAGCCGCAACTTCAGCGCAGGGAAGGCGAATTTCTGCTTGAAAAAGCACAGGAAAAATATGCTCTCGAAGTCCATGCGTCCAACATGGAGTATTTCTATCGCGGCATCGTGTGGCAGCGCGCCTGGAGCGGGAAGGGGGAGGCGCCGGCAAGCTTTTACCGGGGGTACTTTGGCCTGGATGGCGAGCCCGGGTTTTCCTTCTCCGGGTTGAGCATTCAGGCCTATGACCCTGCCTGCGGGTGCTTCCGGAATGTGGCTGCATCGGCGCTTGCTCAACGGCAGGCACTCCTGGCCAGAATCGTCCCTGATCCGCTGAATGTCGAAATGGAGTGGGGGCATGGCGTTTTGCGCTGGTCTCTCGGCCCGTATGCAAAGGGCAGCTATTTCCTGCTTGCCGGGCAGAAATCCGGCTGGTATTCCACCCGGAAAGATGTCGGGGCGGACGGCAATCTGGCGTATTTTCTGCAAGGGTTTATGCGTGCGGGGTACGAAAGCCCTGAAGGGCGGATCGYACTTTCCCCCGAATTCCATGCCGATTTGGCCAGGCAAGGGCAGTTCGTTTGGCATCGCGGCCCCTAGACTGGGTGAGGATGAYCCTTTCCAACCCCARGCCCGGCCTCACAGGCCCGGTATCGTGGCTGGATGCGCGGGGAACGCTGTTCGCGGCGCTGACCTTTGCGGCCGCGGTTGGCCTGCTGTACGGCCGCGCCATCACGGGCTGGTGGCATCTGGATGAGCCGCTGATCCTGAAGCAGGCTATTCTGCACAGCCCTCCGGAGTATTTCTTTATCCCCAGGGTCTGGCGCGAGCTGTATGCGGTTTCGTTCACNNCGAAAGCCCTGAAGGGCGGATCGCACTTTCCCCCGAATTCCATGCCGATTTGGCCAGGCAAGGGCAGTTCGTTTGGCATCGCGGCCCCTAGACTGGGTGAGGATGACCCTTTCCAACCCCAAGCCCGGCCTCACAGGCCCGGTATCGTGGCTGGATGCGCGGGGAACGCTGTTCGCGGCGCTGACCTTTGCGGCCGCGGTTGGCCTGCTGTACGGCCGCGCCATCACGGGCTGGTGGCATCTGGATGAGCCGCTGATCCTGAAGCAGGCTATTCTGCACAGCCCTCCGGAGTATTTCTTTATCCCCAGGGTCTGGCGCGAGCTGTATGCGGTTTCGTTCACGCCCTGGCTCACGCTCTCCTTTGACTTCGACTACACCCTTTTCGGCCTGCGCCCGGCGGCTTTTTACGCCCACCAGCTGATCTCCGTGTGGGCTGCCGTGACGGCATTCTATGTTTTGCTGACAGCATGGGTATCGCGCGCCTTCGCATGGATGGGGGGGTGGCTGCTGATGGTGAGCGCGCCGCTTGCCCTGGCGAGCCAATCCCTGCCGATCCGTCATTACCTGACAGGCATGGCATTCGCATCGCTGGCCATGTACCTGTGGATCCGGGCCGTCCGGGAGCATCGCCGGGGCTGCGCCTGGGCGGGCGCGCTGCTGTTTTTCCTGGCCGCGCTTTGCAAGGAAATCTATTTGCCCCTGCCCTTCATGGTGCTGCTGCTGCAGGAAAAATCCTGGCAGCAGCGGCTGCGGACAACCTGGCCCATGCTTCTGATGCTCGCGCTCTATGCCTCCTGGCGGCTGTGGATGCTGGGAGGGCTGGGCGGCTATGGTTTTTCCGCTTTCATGCTGGAGAAAGCCCCGCTCTTGATGGCCGGCGCGGTCCTCCTCATGCCCTTGTCTTTTTTCCTCAAGCTGTTTGGCCTTGGGTATGCCTCGATCGCCTGGATTTCCGTCAGCCTGGTTTCAATGCTCGGCCTGTTCCGTGCACAGCCCCGGCGCGCCATCGTCACTGCCCTGGCTTTTCTCGTGCTGACAGCCATCCCCCTCATCCCCCTGCTCAGTTTCTTGTCGCCTTATGCGGATGCGGAAAGCCACCGCCTGCTGTTCATGCCGGCGGCCTTGCTCGCGGGGGCAGTCAGCGTCGGCTTGTCCCGGTGGTCGCGGGAAAACCCCCGCCATGTTGCCCTGTCAGTGGCAATCATGAGCTTTCTGGGCCTGGGGCTATTCATGCATGGCCATTCGCTGATCAATTCATGGCAAATGCCTGAGGCCGCCAGACAGGAAGGACACTTCCTCTTGTCGAAGCCGGGGGAAACTGCCGCCTTGTCGGTTTACCAGCCCAACCAGCAATATTTCTACGAGGGCCTGGCGTGGCTGCGCCCACGCTTCTGGGAAGGGAACATTCCCCCCACGGTCTTTGGGGGCTACTTCGAGCTGGACCCGCTATCCGATGCTTCCTTGGCCGGGAGGCGTGTCTATGCGCTTGATCCGGGCTGCAACTGTTTCCATGATGTCACCCTGCAAGCCCTGGCCAAAAGGAAGAGCCTGCTGGGCCGTTTGCAGGAGAGGCCATTGCATGTTGAAGTTGAGTGGGAGGAGGGGCGATCCCGCTGGTCGCTGGGGCCTTACACGAGCGGAACCTATTTCTTTCTCGCTGGAGAGCATCCCGGCTGGTATTCTACCCGCAACAATGCGCCAGCTGTTCGGGGGGGGTGGGCGCTTCGAATCGCAGGCTACGTCCGGGTGGGCTATGAAAGCCCGGAAGGATGGGTGACCTTGTCTCCTGAGTTCTACCTCGATTTGGACCGGGAGGAACGTTTTCATTGGGACTATCCTGTCGTGAAACGCCCGGCCGTAAAAGAGCCGCACCTGTAAATGATGTTAAGGCATGCAAAGGCAATAGATATGAAACTCTCCGTTATTGTGCCCGTGCTGAATGAAGAGGCCTGTATTGGCACGATCCTCGACCGGGTGCTTGCAGCGCCTGTCGAGAAGGAAGTCATCGTGGTCGATGACGGCTCGACGGATGGCACCTGGGAGATGCTCCAGAGCTATGCACATTCGTGCAAACTGCTCCGCCATGCTGAAAACCGGGGCAAGGGGGCGGCAATACGCACTGCCTTGCCCCACGTCACGGGCGAGATCGTCATCACCCAGGATGCCGACCTTGAATACGATCCGGCGGATTATCCCCATCTGATTCAGCCGATTATCGACGGCAGGGCCGATGTTGTCTATGGCTCGCGCCTGCTCAATGGTAAATCTCCCACTGCCGGGCTCAGCTACTACCTCGGCGGGCGGTTTCTGAGCTGGCTCGCAAACCGCTTGTATGGGCTTCATATTACCGACGAGCCAACGGGGTACAAGGTGTTCCGTACGAAAATTATACGTGGTTTGAATCTCAGAAGCGTTGGCTTCGAGTTCTGCCCTGAGGTCACCTCGCTTTTGGCGCTCAATGGCGTGGCCATTTTCGAAGTGCCGATCAGCTACCATCCCCGCTCAGTTGCCGAAGGAAAGAAAATCCGCTGGCGTGATGGCTGGATCGCGATATGGACGCTGCTCCGCCACCGGTTTTTCAGGTGAGGCGGGGCACTGGCAGGCGCTTGCTGAAAGTGCCGTTTAGCGTGCAACACTACACTAGGGAAGGCCTGATTAAGTGTGCAAGGGCATTGCGAGCGTAGCGAAGCAATCTTGTTTTTCAATGAGTTGCGAGATTGCTTCGTCACCTTGTTCCTTGGTATACGATTCCACACGAGCTTCAGCTCGTAATGGATCGGAATCCCTTCAGGGGCAATGACGAATGAATCAGTGTTTCCCTGGACGGCTAGCGCGGCGCAACGTGCTTGAGGCGTTCTGTCCCAAATGGGTTTATTGCTCAACATCGGTAATTTCAGACCAGAAACCGCTCTTTTTGATTAACTTGATTTGAGTCAAGACAAAATGAATTTATTTTAATTTTTTGGTTGATCTGAATGACATCTAGGAATATATTGAACCTGAGGCTTTAAAACGCTTCAGTCCGTTGAGTCAAAACGGGTTCTACCATGATGTCTGCTTTAATTTTTGAAGGGGAATCTAATCATGAGCACTCTTATCTCCACCATGCAGAATTTCATTCGTGATGAAGAAGGCCAGGACGTCATCGAATACGGTCTGCTTGCCGCATTCATTGCCATCGTTGCCGCCGTGCTGCTGGTGTTCTTCAAAGACCCGATCAACAACATTTACTTGCGGATACTGCAATACCTCAATGCAGCAAATACCAACCTGCCTGCTGCGCCTTGATATTAGGCGCTTGTGCTGGTAACGGGAGGGCTGCCTCCAGGGGTTCAGGTTGCGCTGCCGGTATTGCTTGCGGTGGCGGCGGTTGTCGATAGCCGCCACCGCAGGATCCCGAATGTGATCAGTCTCGGCGGGTGTGTTGCCGGGTTGATCTTGGGGGTTTGGCACGCAGGCTTCTCTGGTTTGGCAAGCAGCATGTTGGGTCTGTTGGTTGGCGCTGGCTTGTTCCTCCCCTTTTACATTGTCCGGGGGATGGGGGCCGGCGATGTGAAACTGATGGGTGCGGTAGGGGCTTTCCTTGGCCCGTATCACATCATAGCCGCGGCCATTACGGTAGCGCTCGCAGGCGGGGTGATTGCAGCGTGGGCGGCATTTAAACAGGGCCGCCTGAAGACGGCAATCATGGATTCCTGGCTTGTGGCCATCAGGGCGAGGCCGGCGATCACGCTGGATCAGGCAGGCCGCGAGCAGTCCATCCCATACGGGCTGGCGATAAGCGCAGGAGTTTTGTTCTACTTGATGATGGTTATATTCGTGTAAATAGACTGTTTAAAAAATAACCAGGGGGTAGCGTGAATTTAGCCCACGAATTTTCGGATGCCGTTCTTTCGGAGCATCCGGATATCACAGAAGGGGCGCCGGCAACAGTCGCGCAAACAGGGCTCGCTCCGGCAGTTCTGGAAGAGCTTCTTGTCAAGACGCTTTATGCCGCCGGACCTCTTAGCCAGATGCAACTGGCCGGCCGGTCCAAGCTTGCAATTCCAGTTATTGAAGAATTGCTGGATGGGCTTCGCCATCAGCAACTCATCGAGATCCGGTCGGGCGGGGGCAACGAGCTTGCCTATGTCTTTGGCCTGACCGATCTGGGCCTGCGCCAGGCTCAGGATTTCCTGCAAAAAAATCAGTATATCGGGCCGGCACCCGTGGCATGGCCCGATTATGTGGCGCGGATGCGCAAGCAGGCATTGCAGAGCATGCTGATTTCACGGACCCGCGTCCGGGATGTCTTCCGGGATTTTGTCATCCGTCCTTCCATTCTCGACCAGATCGGGCCCGCCATGAATTCGGGACGGGCAATTTTCCTGTATGGGCATGCGGGCAGCGGCAAAACCTATCTTGCAGAGCGCATGATGAAACTGCTGCACGGCGACGTGGATATTCCTTACTCCGTTGCAATCGACAGCCACATCATTCAGTTATTCGACCCCTTGGTGCACAAACCTGTGCCAGTGGATAACGAACCGGCGCGGCCAAAACTGGAACGGCGCAGTTTCCAGGATCAGCGCTGGGTGCGCTGTATGCGGCCGGTAGTTGTTTCGGGGGGGGAGCTGGCACTCCCCATGCTGGATCTGGAATTTGACCCTGTCAGCAAGTATTACGAAGCTCCGCTGCAATTGAAGGCCAACAGCGGGATATTGGTGATCGATGACCTTGGCCGTCAGCGGGTGAGCCCATTCGATCTGATGAACCGCTGGATCGTCCCATTGGACCGCCGGGTCGATTACCTGACGCTTCACACCGGCAAACGTTTCGAAGTGCCGTTTGACGTCATCGTGGTGTTCTCGACCAATATGAAGCCGACAGACCTGGCGGACGATGCTTTCCTGCGGCGGATAGGCTACAAGGTCCATGTCCTTGAAATGACGGAGAGTGAATACACGCGCGTATTTGAACAGGTCTGCGCGGAATTTGATATTCCGTTCAGCAAGGCTTCAGTGCAAGAGTTGATTAATGAATTTCACATGCCCAGAAAAGTGCCACTGCTCGCCTGTTACCCCCGGGATCTGGTGAGGCAGGTTCGTGATATCGCGGCTTATGAGGAAATGGCGCCTGCACTTTCCCGTGGCCTGATGGAGAAAGCATGGTTCAACTACTTCAGCGACTTTACCTAAGCGAGAACCAAAGACAATTTTGTTGGGAATAAGGGGAGATCGACCATGAAAAATGTTAGAGCGCTTGTTGTATTACTCGTTGCGATTGCTGCCGGGGGCACGGCCATGTTCATGGCGAAGCGCTGGGTGGCGGAACATCAGCCCGCCCAGGGAGGGGGCGTGCAAGTAGCAGTCGCGGCCAAACAGCTTGATCTGGGAACGGCGCTTACGCCGGAGCTCATACGCATGGTCGGTTGGCCCAAGGAGAGCGTCCCGGACGGTTCGTTCACCGACAGTGGAAAACTGGCCGGGCGTGTCATCAAGATGAATGTTCAGGCGGGGGAGCCGATCCTCGAGGCCAAGCTCGCTCCGGTAGGGGCAGCCGCAGGTTTGTCGTCGCTGATTCCTGAAGGCAGCCGCGCGATGACGGTCAGCGTCAACGAGATCATCGGCGTCGCGGGCTTTGCCTTGCCGGGCAACTACGTCGATATCCTGGTGAACACGCAGGACGAGAAATCCAGGGACCCATCCAAGCAGATTTCCAAAATCGTGCTGGAACGCATCAAGGTATTGGCCGTGGCCCAGGAGGCCAGCACAGACCAGACCAAGCCCAAGGTCGTGAGCGCTGTGACGCTGGAGGTTAAACCAGAGGAAGCCGAAAAAATCGACTTGGCTCGCAGCGTGGGAACGCTGACGCTGGTATTGCGCAACCAGGTCGACCTGACGCCTGCCTCGACTACCGGTGCGCGCAAGCCTGAGTTGCTGAGCGGCTCTACTGCGCCTGCTGAAGCCAAGGCAGCGGAACATCCCGCTGCCCAGGCTGCGGAAAAACCCGTTGTTAAGGTAAAACGCGCCGTAGCTGTGGGCAAACCCAAGCCAGCGGCGGCTCCCGCGACAGTTCAGATCGAGGTCATCCGCGGAACGGAGCGTTCGACGGGGACCTTCAAGACGGAAAAGGAATAACAGGGTCGAATTGGGTAAACAGGTTGAACAAGAGGGAGGTTCATGATGAGAACGACTACGCTATATTCCGGTAAGGTGTCGTTGCGGGGTGTGGTTGGGGCAATCGCCCTGGCCATGGCTGGCGCCGGCATGGTGCACAGTGTGTTTGCAACCGAGGCGCCCATTGTGGTGGCAGCGGCAAAAACCAAGGCAAGCCGGCCCGCGCCAAAAACCGCTGCGCCGCCAGCCGTGCAAAAAACCGGCGCGGAAGAAGCGCCACTCGCAACGGTGACGGAACTGGATGTGACCATCGGCAAATCCCATCTGATCAATCTCGTTGCGCCCATTGCCAGGCTCTCGGTGGGCGATCCGAAGGTGGCTGACGTCCTCGTCCTCAGCCCCAAACAGCTTTATGTCCTGGGCAAAACACTCGGCTCGACCAACGTGATGCTCTGGGACAAGCAGGGAAGAACGGCCGCGCTGATCGATGTCAACGTCAGCCGCGAGATGGGCGCATTCAGCTCCGAAGTGAAGAAACTGGTCAAGCAGGCGGACGTGAGGGTGCGCTCCATGGGCGAGAGCCTGGTGCTGGAAGGGCACGTGCCTGACGCCATGACCGCCAGCAAGGTGAGCGATCTGGCTGATGCTTTTGTAGGCAAAAAAGTGGTCAACATGCTCACGGTCGACGGTGTGCAGCAGGTGATGCTGGAAGTGAAGGTCGCCGAGATCAACCGCACTGCTCTGGAAAAGCTGGGCGTGCGCTTTGGCCTGGATCACGCGGGAATAGGCGACAGCATCAGCTGGTCCATCATCAGCAAATTCCTGGTTAATCCCCTGGTGAGAGATGTTACAACGACCACGGTTGTTGGCGGCACGACTCAGACGGTGAGCCTGCCCAACCAGTACTTGGTGGGACCCGCGATGGCTACCGCTACCAAGCCCGGCGTTACGACCAAATTCGTCGATATTGATGCCGAGAAGGGTGACGGTCTGGTCAAAATCCTGGCAGAGCCCAATATCGTGGCAATCAGCGGCCAGGAGGGCAGTTTCTTGGCCGGCGGCGAGATCATGATCCCGGTCCCACAAGCTAATGGCACGATTGGTCTTGAAAGCAAGCAGTTCGGCGTGGGGGTGCGTTTTACGCCCATTGTGCTCGAGGGCGGGCGCATCCATATGCGGGTGCTGCCAGAAGTGACCGACCTGGTCGGTTTCACCAATGTGGCGACATCCGGTCTTGGCGCGGCGGTTCTCGTGCCCACACTGACCACCCGGCGCGCGTCAACCACGGTGGAGCTGCGCGAAGGGCAGTCGCTGGCCATTGGCGGCCTGCTCCAGGATGATGTGCGCGAACAGATCAACCGTTTCCCGATGCTGGGTGAGATTCCCATTCTCGGGGCGCTGTTCCGCAGCAGCGAGTTCCAGAAAAAGAAAACCGAACTGCTGATCGTGGTGACGCCGCGCCTGATCAAGCCCCTGGCGCCTGACTACAAGCTGCCGACCGATGGATTCAAGGAGCCGACGCGTTCCGAGTTCCTCTTGGGCGGGCAACTGGAAGGGAAGGCGGAGACAGAGAAGACTGCGCCTGATGCGTCGGCTGCACCTGCGGCCGACGGTCACCAGCTTAAATAAGGGAGGCAATCATGAACCGGACAAAAGTAATCATTCCTGCTTTGTTAATCCTCTTGGCCGGATGCGCGGCGCCGGCGCCCAATCTGGATGCTCAGATGGGCACGGCGGTGGAGATGGCAAGGGCACAGCAAACGCTGCATCCGCAGGCTTCCCAGGATAAGCGCCCGGTGGAAACGATTGACGGCAAGAGCGCCGATGCGCTGGTTGACCGCTACCACAAGGGTTTCGAGCGGCCGCAGCCAGTGAACATCTATAACATCGGGATTGGGGGCGGCGTCAGCAGCACGTTAGGGACGGCCGCGACTCCCAGGTAAGCCTGGTGGGGCAAAGGACGCTTCCCGTAGCGCAAGGCGCCTTTGCGGTTTAACGTGAAACTCGCGCAGTGAGCCTTCGCCCCCCTTCTCCTGCCTTCGGCTGCGCTCAGGCAACGGGCGGCTGCGCTCAGGCAACGGGTGGGGGAGGGCAAGGGTGGGGGAGCGGTCATGGCGAGTTTCATGATCTGGGGATGCTCATTTGCCATGACCGTTTGCACCCCCGCGCGCAGGTGCAGGATAGCCTGAACGTCTGCAGTTAAGTAAGGAGATAAGGATGTTTGACGTTGGCGACACAAGGAGCAAGCAAGGGGGGGCGGTGATGCTGATGGTCGCTTTTTCCCTCGTGGCCTTCTTTGCCTTTGCCGCGCTGGTATTCGATCTCGGGCGTTTGTATATCGTCAAGAGCCAGTTGCAGAATGCCGCGGATGCCGGGGCGCTGCGCGGGGCAAGAGAACTGAACGGTTTGCCGGATGGGTTGATTGCTGCGGCCGCAAATGCACGGCTAGGGGCACGAACCAACGAATTCATGCTGGTGGCCAATCAGCTTAAAGACGAAGATATCACGGTGCAATTCGCCTCAACACCCTTCCCGGCGGACTGGGCGGCGGCAAGTGCAACTTGCCAGACTGTGCCAAGACTCTGTTTTTATATCCGTGTCGATGCCGCAGCGAATGGGCTCTCAAGCTTCTTTGCCGGAATTATCGGCATCAACACGGCCGCATCCCGCGCGCTTGCCGTGGCCGGGCGTACTTCATGCGAGATGCTGCCGATCTTCATTTGCGGCGACACATCAAAAGCCAACCTGGGATTCCAGGTAGGCCGCTCCTATTCCTTTGTGCCTTCTCCATCCGGCGAAGTCGGTCCGGGGAATGTGGGCTATCTCCATCCAAGCGCCGATGGATCGACAGGTTGCGGGGGGGTTTCCTCCATTGGCGTTCCAACGTTCCAGCGTTTGATCTGCATTGGCAGGACCCCCTGCTATCCTCTTCCGACATGGCGGTGCACGATAACACAGTCGGCCCGGCCGGAAATTGCGCGCGCCTTCAATACGCGTTTTGACGAATATCACGCCAGCCTGCCAAACGATCTCGATTTCAATACTTGCCCGCCCGACAAGAATATCAAGGAATTTACACCCACCCTGGCTGACAGGTGGATGGAGGGCGGTCCGACCGAGCAGTCACTGGCCGAGTGGTATCCGAACAGGGTTTACAAGAAGAACGACAAGATCATGATTACCCGGGCCACTCCCGCAACCAACCTTTCGTTTGAGGCCGCCGCAAACGGCACTTCAGGCGCGGTGGAACCTGCCTGGAATCCGGTGGAAGGGGGAACGACAAATGACGGCGGCGTGGTATGGACGACAACAAACGACCAGAGCGTGTGGTGGTCTTATGTTGCTGCGCCGTTGTCCTGGACTCCTGCGCCCGTTGTGACAGCACCGCCGCTGCGCACCCAGCCTGATCCGGTCAAACAGCCGCCGGGCCTGGATACGGCCTACCCGAATCTCTCGCCCTGGAAATCGCCTTACAGCCAGACGGACACGACCTATTTCACCCCCCCGCAAGCGGCTCATCAGGTGGCGGCGGATTCGGCGATCCAGCCGAGGCGTCTGGTTAGTGTCGGCATTGCCAGCGGTTGCCCGGTAGCAGGAGGGACGGGAAGCCCGGTGAAAATCGAGGCCATCGGGAAATTTTTCTTGCAGCTCAAGGCAGATGAAAATGGCCCGCAGGATATGCTGCATGGGGAGCTCGCGGAGATCGTCACCACGATCATGGAGACGACCTACCCTGAAATCAGGCTGTACCGCTAAGGCATGAGGGAGGTTCTTTGTTCGTGAAAACACACAGAAACGGATGCGAAAAGGGGGCGGCAATCGTCGAGTTCGCTTTCCTGATGGTGTTTCTGTTGCTGCTGACCATGGGTATAACCGAGATCGGGCGGGCCTTCTGGTATTACAGTGCAATGCAAAAGGCGGCGCGGGACGGGGCGCGCTGCCTTTCCCTCCAGCCATGGGCCGCCGGTCAGGAGAGCAAGTGTATCGACCTGGTTTGGCAGAGCGCCAATTCGGCAGGCGTGGTGAATCATGTGGGAAGTGCTGCGGTCGCGCTGAATGCCGGCAATGTGCGGATAGATTGCGGCGGTGGTAGTTGCAGCTGGGGGAGCGGCGCGAGACCGGAATATGTGCGGGTGCACATCGATGGTTTCAACATGGGGTGGATCTGGTCGTTTGGCACGCCGCTCCCAGATGCGGGCGGGAACAGCGGGATCAATGTACAGGCGGCCATGCCTTACATGAACTAGGGCTGCCGGAGAGAACATGATGAGCGGATTGGATAAAGGCAGAAAAGAGAGGGGGGCAACGGTCATCGAGTTTGCCCTGATCGCCTTCATCTTTTTGCTGATCCTGTGGGGAATTTTCGAGTTCGGCCGCGCCTTTTACGTGYKCAACAGCGTCCAGCACCTGACCCGCTGCATGGCGCGTGAAGCGGTGGTGTTGAAACCATCCTTGTATGCGAACGCAAAAGCGAGTTGCCTCATGAAGATGCAGGGGGGGGGGTACTTCTGGCCTTTTTACAACACGACCCCGGCTGATTTGATGGAAGCTTTCAAGGTCCGCTATTACTTGCGTGCTGGCGGTTATGTCGAACAGCCCAATAATAATAACTATGACAACCAGATTGGCTCGTGCATTCTGAATGACGCTAATTGCATAGCTTATGTGCAAGTTTACGCTGTGGCCGGGACCTATGAGGAATTTGGCTTGCTGCGAACATGGCTGCAACAATCCGGTTTGGCGGCCCAGCCTTATGCCGCGACGACCATGCCGGCCGAAGCGATGGGGCACGAGCCCAAGTGAGGCGCCTTACAGGCAGGCAAACCAACGCGAGCAAGATATTAGGAAAGCTGGTTAAAAAATAATGAAAATGAATGATCCTGTTTATATGAATAACGCTGAAGTCAACGTGCTGGTCCTGAGTTTGTCGCCGGATTTCGTGGAGAAAGTCAGAAGCGCTTTGGCAACTGAAAAGACGGTTCGCGTTGGATCATCCGAGGGTGGAATAACGAGCATCGCCAGCTTGCTGGCGGACCATCTGCCGGATGTGCTGGTGGTCCATGATTTGGGACACGAGGAAGGGAGTTTCGAGATCATTTCCCATTTTGTGCTCCGCTACCCAGGGGTGGGGGTGGTGCTGGCCTGTCCTGACAAGGACCCGGATATGATGGTGCAAGCCCTGCGCTCGGGGGTGAAGGAGTTTCTTTTCGAGCCGTTCCAGACAGCAGAGATCAGGGCGGTGGTACATCGCCTGGGCGCGGCCCGCAGACAGCAGAGCCTTCCTTCTGGGGCGCGGGGTGAAATCATGGCGTTCCTGCCCTGCAAGGGGGGGAGCGGCGCYACCTTCCTGGCAACCAATCTTGCTCATGTCCTGGCTGGCGAGGCGCACAAAAAGGTGTTCTTTCTCGACCTGAATCTGCAGTTTGGCGATGCCCATCTTTTCCTGATGGATCATGTCCCTGTGACTACGCTGGCTGAAGTGTGCGCGAGCGCCAACCGGCTCGATGGGAGCTTTCTGGATTCGGCTGCGGCGAAGCTGCCATCCGGCTTGCGGCTGCTTGCGGCGCCAAAAAATCCGGAGGATGCGGATAAAGTCAAAGCGGAACATATCGAGAGAATATTGGCTATTGCCCGCCTGCTTTATGACTTCGTGGTGGTCGATGTTGGCAGGTCGCTCGATGCAGTTGCGCTGAAGGCGCTTGATATGGCTGACCACATTTATCCTGTGCTCCAGCTGAATTTGCCCTACTTGAGGGATGCAAAGCGGATAAAGGATCTTTTTCGCAGCCTCGGCTATAGCGAAAACAAGATTCGTTGGGTTGTCAACCGCCTGGGGGGGCGCGAGGAAATCGGGCTGGGAGATGCGAAGCGGGTTTTGGATGAAGCTTACTGGTCTGTACCGAATGACCATAAACACGTCATTTCATCGGTGAATCAGGGCGTGCCGGTTGTGCAGCTTTCTCGCCACTCGCCGGTATCAAAAAGCCTGCTTGGGTTGGCGCATGAGTTGGTTCCGAAGGAGAAAGCGAAGGGAGGGTTTATCTCCCGGTGGCTTCACTTGTCTCATGAAGCCAATGAGTCAAAATAATGGAGCCCTCCAAGGTTTGCACTGGCGGGCATGAGCATGAGACCGCATGGCTTAATTAAATATTTTAGGGGAATCTTATGAGCGGGTTAACAGATCGTCTTGGCCAGCAGACGGCCCAAATTGGTGCCCCGGGGTTTCTGGATGCGACTGCGTTCCAGTTGAGTCCGGCGGATCGAGCCTATCAGGAACTCAAGATGCGTGTTCACCTGAAGCTCCTGGAGAGAATGGACCTGACGGTAATGGAAACGCTGCCGCTCGAGGAGCTGAAGCGGCAATTGAAAATGCTTGTCGAGAGGCTGCTCGAAGAGGAATCGATGCCTATCAATGAGGTCGAGCGGGAGCGCATCATTCAGGATATCCAGCACGAGGTGCTGGGGCTGGGGCCGATTGAACCCCTGTTCGCGGACCCAAGCATTTCCGACATCCTGGTCAATACCTACAGGCAGGTCTATGTGGAGCGCAACGGCAAGCTTGAACTCACGCCGATCACGTTTCGCGATAATGCCCATGTTATGAAAATCATGGACAAGATTGTGTCCAGCATCGGCCGCCGCATCGATGAATCCAGCCCCATGGTTGATGCCAGGCTGCCTGATGGGTCGCGCGTCAATGGCGTGATCCCGCCTATCGCCCTCGATGGCCCGATGTTGTCGATTCGCCGCTTCGCGGTGATTCCGCTGAAGATGGCTGATTTTGTAAACTTCAAGAGCCTTACGCCCGCCATGGCCGCCTTGCTGGAGGGCATTGTGCAGGCGCGCCTGAGCGTCCTGATTTCGGGGGGGACCGGCAGCGGCAAGACCACCCTGCTCAACGTCATGTCAGGCTTCATTCCTTCCACCGAGAGGATTGTGACCATCGAGGATGCCGCCGAACTTCAGTTGCAGCAACCTCACGTTGTGCGCCTGGAAACGCGCCCTCCAAACATTGAGGGCCGGGGCGAGATCACACCGCGTGCCCTGGTGCGAAATGCCCTTCGCATGCGCCCCGACAGGATCATTGTTGGCGAGGTGCGGGGGGGTGAAGTGCTGGACATGCTGCAGGCCATGAATACCGGCCATGAAGGCTCGTTGACCACGATTCATGCCAATTCCCCCCGTGATTCCATCACCCGCCTGGAAAACATGATCGGCATGGCAGGCGTGAGTCTGCCGCCCAAGGTGATGCGGCAGCAAATCAGCTCGGCCTTGAATGTCGTCATTCAACTCGCGCGTCTCAGTGACGGTAAGCGCAAGATCGTGAGCATTCAGGAAATTACCGGCATGGAAGGCGACGTGGTTTCAATGCAGGATATCTTTGTTTTCGAGCAGATCGGCGTCGATAAGGATGGAAACGTCAAAGGCCATTATCGCGCCACCGGTATCCGGCCCAAGCTGGTGGATCGCTTGCGGGTGCGGGGTATTACAACGAGCGATGAGTGGTTCGATCCGGCGATCACTTACGAGGTGTGAGCTATGGAACTCTATTATGTGATTCTGGTTGTTGCCTTTATCGCCGGCCTTCTGGCGGTGGAGGCGCTCTATGGCTTCTGGAATGCGACACGGGGACCGGAGGCCGTTCGCGTCGAAAAACGGCTGCGTCTCATGTCCGCCGGCGGTCATGGGGAGGAGGGCGGCAGTATTCTGAAAAAAAGGCAATTGGCGAAGACTGCCGGAATGGAGAGATTTTTGCTGCAGATGCCGCGCATCCATGAACTGGATCGTCTTCTTGTTCAGGCGGGTTCAAGTCTTAGCGTGTCTATGTTAATGCTGCTCATGGCCGTTCTGTTTGCCGGCGTGGGGGTGCTTGCCTGGCTCTTTTCCAGGCAGCCATTGGTGGGACTGGCGCTTGGCGCAGTGGCCGGAATGCTGCCGGTTTTCATGGTGGTGCGCGCAAAATTCAAGCGCATGAACCGGATTTTGTTGCAGCTGCCGGATGCACTGGATCTCCTGGGACGTGCCATGCGTGCGGGCCATGCTTTTTCAGGCGGGGTAAAAATGGCCGCCGAAGAAATGCCGGAGCCTATCGCCGGCGAGTTTCGGGCTGTCTTCGACGAGCTCAATTATGGATTGCCTCTTGAGAATGCCATGCTGAATCTGGCCGAGAGGGTGGATATTCCCGATATGAAATATTTCGTCATCTCGGTGCTCATCCAAAGGGAGACCGGCGGCAATCTGGCTGGCATTCTGGACAAGATTTCTGGCCTGATTCGCGAACGGCTCAAGCTGTTGGGGCGTGTGCGCGTGCTGGCGTCCCAGGGGCGGCTTGAAGCATGGATACTCAGCTTGATGCCTTTTGTTGTGGCCGGCATTCTCTTCATCATTTGGCCCGATTTCATGTCTATCCTGTGGAAAGACCCTGCGGGAAGAGTGATGGTCGGGACAGCCCTGGTCATGATGGTGATGGGCATCTTCGTTATGTGGCGAATGATCCGCATCCGAATATAGGGAAAGGGGGAAGCCATGGAACAGAATTTATTATATTTGTTTTTCGTTGTCGTCTTTTTTTCTGTTGCGACAGCAATCTGGGCGCTGTTCAGGCTGCTTTTCCCAGAACGCCTGAGCAGCGAGCGGCTAACAGGGCAGGAGGCCGGATTAGAGCAGCAGTGGGTGCCACGTATTGCTGCACTGATGGGGCCTGCAGCACGTTTGACCTTGCCCAAGGAAGACTGGATGAAATCACGGGTGAGGCGGCGTCTCATGAACGCGGGATATCGCCGTGAAGAGGCGCCCATCATTTATTTCGGGGCAAAAACCATCCTGGCGGTATTGTTTCCACTGCTGGTGTTTATTGCCGCTATTGTGCATGTGCCAGAACAAATGCATATTCTGCTGGTGTTGACGGCGGCCCTTGGCTACTACACGCCAAATGTTTTCCTGATCTGGCGGGTGCGCGAACGCAAGCGCGAAATCTTCAACGCGTTTCCGGAAGCGCTTGATCTCATGGTCGTGTGCGTTGAGTCAGGGCTCGCTCTGGATGCGGCCATTGCGAAAGTGGGCGATGAAATTGGCCAGTCCAATGCTGCGCTGGGGGAGGAATTCAAACTCGCGAACCTGGAACTGCGGGCAGGGATCGGCCGGGAATCCGCTTTGCGGAATCTTGCGCTCCGGACGGGGGTGGACGACATCGATGCGCTGGTGGCGATGTTGATCCAAGCCGACAAGTTCGGAACAAGCGTGGCGGAGTCCTTGCGTGTGCATGCGGATGGCATGAGAACGAAGCGCATGTTGCGCGCGGAGGAGGCTGCGCAGAAGCTGCCGGTGAAACTGATATTTCCTGTTATATTGCTGATCTTTCCGTCATTATTCATGGTCTTGCTTGGACCTTCGATACTGACATTGATGCGGCTGCTGGGCCCAATGATGGCGGGGCAGTAATGGCGGATGGCGTTTATTCACTTGAAGGGGGGCATCGAGATGCGGCCACTAGATAGAGAAATTGTTGGAGGAGGACCAGCCCGGTCCCTGGGTATGGGGCAAGAGGTCTGCAATGACGCTGCCAAAGCCGGCGCGTTAAACCGAAGAGCGTTGCGGAAGGTGGTTCTTGCCCTTGGCGGCGCGGGCCTCATCTCTAGCTTGATGGCTGGCTGCGCTGTGACAGGGGAGGCAGGTGGCGCCAAAAGCTCGGAAATGATGACGCCGCAGGTGCATGCCACTGGACTCATCACCCGAAGCGCACAAACCCCGGAGGGTTACTATGCATTGGGTAAATACTATTTCTGGCAGAACCGTTTCGATAAAGCACGCGATGCATTTATGCAGGCGGTCCGGCTCAACCCGGATAATGCAGATGTCCTGAATGGACTCGGAGCGGCCTACGACAAATTGGGACAATATGAAGCCGCGCAACAGGCATATAAGGCGGCACTTCTGAAGGCGCCAGATGCCGAGCATGTTTTGGCCAACATGGGATATTCGCTGCTGCTGCAAGGCAAGAATGACGAGGCAGCCCATTATCTCCGGCAAGCTGTGAGGTTGAATCCATCCAATACGCTGGCTCAGAAGCACCTGGCGCAGGCGGGTGGAAGCAAGACCTATGCGGATACGCGAACTGCGCCAGAAAATCCGCAAGCGATGGCGCAAAGCGAAAATCCCCGGAGAGAAGAGCCGGCTGGCGGGCCTTCCGGGCATGAAGAAACAGCCGCAACCAAGCAGGTGGAGGTTTCCCCTGTTAAACAAGAGGCGAGCGGTGGAACTGGCGCTGCTTCTGAACCTGTGGAAATCAGCGTTGCGGCCATAACGCTGCAACCAGCTGGGATTGTCAAAAGCATTGTGGCCGCAGGGGGCGCCAGTTTGCCGGTCAGGCAGACTGCCGTTCAGCACGTGAGTACCGAGAAACTGGACTCTGAATCTAGGCAGAATTTGGCACAGCCAAGCGTGCCGCCAACACAAACCCCACCCAATGCAAGGCTTGAAATTTCCAACGGCAATGGGGTGACCGGCATGGCTCGCGCTGTCAGCGCGGGATTGCGCAAGCAAGGCGCAAATGTGGCGCGTGTGACCGATAAACGGCCGTTTGTCAGTACCCGCACGGTTATCATATGCAATTCAGAGAYCTGGAGTGAGCAGGCGAAAAGCCTGGCGCGGCTATTGCCGAATTCACCAAAAGTGGTGATCGGCTCCATTGCGCACAGGAGRGTGGATATCAGGGTCATTCTAGGTGCTGATGCGGCACTGGCATGGAAGGGCAACGGGGTGAAACCTGTGCTTKTRGCAGCAAWYTGAGGTGGAAGATACGTTTTTTTAAACARGAAAGGAGATYRKKATGGCRACAMGAGAGCGTTTTATAGCGAGCGAGAGAATGGGGGCRTGGGTTGTTACGACACTGGGCGTGGCGCTTGCGGCCTTTGTTCTCGCAGCTTTTGGAGTAATGGAAGCAAGAACGGGGGCGACGGTTACTCAGGTGGAAATCATCAAGCTCCATGAGCGAATCCAGGCGCTGGAGGCCAAAAGCAAAACTGCTTCTGCCCCGGCTGCCGCTGCGAATCAATAATCCATGATGGGCGGGGCGATTTGCTCCGCCCTGTCTTTTTTCACTTCAGTAGAAACTGTAAATCTGAGGCCGCGAGGCTCGCGAGGCTGGTGCTTCTCCGGTCTGCGCCTGGAGCGGCCTTTCTGTCAGTTGCTTGTATTCCTTGTTTGTTCCCCCTTTCCCCAGCCACGCAAAACCCGGTGCGCTGACCAGATGCACGCCGCCCCAAGGGCGATCCCCCCAGCGCCGTCAAGGATATAGTGCCAGCCGAGAACGACGGTGGATGTCCAGACCAGAAGGACCCAGGGCACTGTAATATACATCGTCCAGCGTTTCGCGGCCGCCAGCCAATAAGACGTTACGGCGACCATCGCTACGTGCAGGCTGGGCATGGCCGACACTCCTCCCAGCAGCACGCCTCCTCTTTCCATCGCCTGCTCCGGGGATTGCGACATTACCCCTGAAACGAGTTGCATGGCGGTGTTTGTAGCTGAACCGTCAAGGTAGCCGAACAGTTCAGGGCGGAAGAATGCCGGACCCATAACGGGGTTAACGAGCCCAATAAATCGCCCGACATAGAAAAGCAGGATTAGGGACAGGCAGAAGTGAAGGATGATCCGTGGACCGCGGCCAAGCAGGACCAGCACGAAAGCCGCAAATAGCTCGATACCCCAGGCGCTGTGATAAAGCTTGTCCCAAGCCGCGACCCGAACCGGCAATTGAGTCAGCCTTTCAATGATTGATCCCTCCATTCCCCAGAAAAAAGCGTCACGCCAATGGGTTGCGGTACCGAGAAGCTTGAGGCTGAGCAGCGTAATGTTGGATGTGCCGAGAATAACAAAAGCAGTGGCTGCAATCATGAGCAGGGGGGATAGGCCGCAGCTAAAGAACCGTATTCTTCGCATGGATTCAACGCTTACCAAGACACTTCCGGGAGAAGGGTTCCAGCGCCGCCAGGTTTGGCATGTCAGGCCCACGGAAATCAGCAGGCCGTCCCAAACAATTCCAAAGACAACAATGAAAATGAGGGTGGCAAGAAGAATAAGGGGCGTGTCTTTGAACCATAGGGTAAAAGGGGCATCCACCAAAATCGCGACAATGTACGTGAACAGCATGGCAACTGCATAAGTGGAAAAAATGATGAGGATTGCTTGCAAGCCGCGATTCTTTGCCGGAATCATCTCGTTAAGTCCTGATGCCTGATCATAAAAGTTGGTCTGAATTTACTCTGTTATTTATTTCATTAGACATTCTAAAGCCGTCTGTTCCATTGGGTAGTGGGGCGGCCAATCGCTGAACGTACAGCCAAAACAACCAATATCGAGATCGTGGCGCCTCCGATGACATCGGCGGGGAAATGTGCGCCTGCCGAAATACGTGAAATACACACCAACAGGGCAAAAAGTAAAAGCAACAGCTTCCCCCCACGGGGGATATCAGGCAGCAGTGAAGCAGCCATGAGCACAGCAAAGGCCGAGTGCCCGGAGGGGAAGGAATGGAACCGGTCCGGGTTTCCAAGAATGGTTATGGCTTGCGCCCCAAATATCGTCGAAGGGCGTGGGAAGTCCAGTGCAGCCTTGAGTGTTGGGACGATGATGAGGGATGTGGCGACGTAGCTTACGGTAAAAACCACAAGATTGCGCAGAGGCATAATCCCGGGTTTGCGCCACGACAACAAAAGCAGCGCTGCCATGTAGAATGGGTACAATCTGGGGTGCCCAAGCCAGGTGACTGAAAGCATGACCTGGTCCAGGACCGGGGCATGGATCTTGTTGATCAACAGAAACAGGCTCTTGTTCAGGCCAAAACAATCATAAAGAGGATTTCCCGGTTCGGTCACATTACTCATCCAGCGTGAGGCAGCTTGAATACAGACTTGGCCTGACAGTCCATTTTGAGCCTTCGGTGTGTATGCAGGGGCTTGGTTCAGGGCTGATGCAAGTTCTCTTTTCAGCAATCATAGTTTCCAATGCTGTCCTGCCGCAACACTTTTGTCTGGAACATCGAATGTAACCAGGCATTCCCTTGATGTCTTATTGATCTGGCCAGTAAATATTCATAGGACGGCATATGTTGTATTTTTGTGGCCGTCCCTGAAGATTTGCCCGGCTTTTATCCGGGCACTGCTGCTGTAATATACAGAGTCCAATGTTTCGCGCCCGCTTGTAACTGAACCCTATGAACACAAGAACACCCTCTTACCGAGGCCGCTTCGCGCCCTCGCCAACAGGTTCCATGCATTTCGGCTCGCTGGTGGCGGCCGTCGGCAGCTATCTTGATGCCCGCTCCTGTCAGGGAAAGTGGCTGGTGCGGATGGAGGATCTTGATCCGCCACGTGTGGTGGCGGGAGCCGCCGACAATATCCTGCGCACGCTGGAAGCCTTTGGCTTGTTCTGGGATGGGGATGTGGTGTTTCAAAGCCGGCGCGGCGAGGCATACCGTGCCGCCCTCGATGTATTGCAGCAGCAAGGTGTTTTGTATCCGTGCAACTGCTCACGGCGCGAGATTGCGGATTCTGCTCTGGAAGCCTCAACCGGCCTGATCTACCAAGGCCAATGCCGGTCCGGCATGCGCAAGGGGAGGGCGGCGCATGCCTTGCGCGTGATCACGGACAATCACCCCATCAAATTTTGCGACCGGCTGCTGGGCGATTGTGGCCAGCGTCTGGAAGCGGATGTGGGCGATTTCGTATTGCGCCGCGCGGATGGTTTATATGCTTACCAGCTGGCAGTGGTGGTGGATGACGCGGAGCAGGGCATTACCCATATCGTGCGCGGTGCGGATATTCTTGATTCCACGCCGCGGCAAATCTATTTGCAGCATTTGCTCGGCCTTTCGACGCCATCCTATCTTCACCTGCCGGTGGCCGTGAATGTGCAGGGGGAAAAGCTGAGCAAACAGACGCTGGCGCCTGCCCTGAATCCGGCGGATCCAGTTCCGCAGCTGGTCCGGGCGCTTGGATTTCTTGGGCAGGAACCGCCACCCGGCTTGGCTGGGGCAGACCTCGCGGATTTCTGGGCATGGGCAGTAGCGAATTGGTCGGCGCGTAAAATTCCGCCACGGCGCGCGATACCGGCCAGCAGCCAGTGACTAGCTCTTTGGCTTGGCTTCGCCCTTTGGCTTGGCCTGGACCTTTGCCGCAGGCTCCGGGCATTCGCAGGAATTGGCCGTCTTCGGTTTGCCGGAATCAGAGGTCTTTTTGTTGGAATCTGCCTTCTTCCCGGGTTTTTGTGAAGCCTTGCCGGCCTGTTTCTCTTTGCCGGCGGCAGATTTGGCCATGGCAGGTTTGCGCTGCACGTCGTTTGCTTTTACAGCCCTGAATGCGCAGGCAAAAGCGGAAATCTGTTCTTCTGCTGAATCGGGAACGATGGCTTCGATTCTTTCATCCTCGCCATAGTGCACGAACTTGATTTCCTGGCCATCTGCAGCGTAATAGATTTTTTGCAGCAGCCTGTGAGTGCGTTTGGTGCAGTTGATCGCCAGATGGGATTTGGCCGAGGCGTAGAAGAAATCGCCCGGTCTGGCCTGTTCGGGGCGAGAATAGGTGCTCTTGCTCCAGATTGTCAGCTTTTTCTCTTTCTTTTTGCTTTTGCCCTGGGCCTGGAGTTCGCTTTCTTCCACCTCGGGTTCATCTGCTTGCAGCAACATTTGAGGGGTGCTTTGCAGGGTGTGCCAGTTGGCTGCCATGACGGGGGAGGTGGGGAGCAGCAGGGCTGCAAGGAGGAGAAATGCCGGATTCATGAGGTTTCGCTTGCGCGCCAAGGCAAAATTTGGTGCTAATATACAAGACCCTATAGCCCGCAGCAACCAAGTCGAAAGGCATTCGTGGTCAGGTCTTCGGACATATCTGGCATGTACGGCGTGGCGGAGTCCATCGAGGATTACCGCCGCATGGTGCTTGAGCTGAGAGCCCAGCTGGTGCAGCTTCAGGCGGGGAAAGAAGAGGCCGAGCAGCAAATTGCAGAACTCGACAATACCATTGACCAGCTGGTCGATATCGTCGTGCAGCGGGAAGCGGCCTGCCATGCGCTGAAAACGCTGGTGGAATCCATGGTCAGGGAGGTCGAAACCTGCCCCAACCAGAAGCACCATGATTCCGCTGACCCCAACCTGAGATCAAATCTTTACCAGAGCCGCTACAGCGAGGAAGTGAAGCGGCTCAGGATCAAATACGGCAAGGATTGACTGGCTTTAGTGAGCGGACGGTTTGAGGAAGGTCACCACGTTTGAGCCGGGTGGATGCTTTGTGCTGCAGCTGGGGCTGTTGCCCTTGATCGCCATCTCGGCATCGTTCAGCTGATTGATGACTTCGACGTAGAATTTTTCTTTCACCATCATCAGCGCAGTGCGTCCGCCCTCGTTGGTGGCCAGCACATCGGCGCCCGCCTTGAGCAGGACATCCACCACCCCGGCCTCTCCGCGGCCAGCCGCCAGCATCAGGGGGCGGGTGCCGTAAACGATCTGGGCCTCGATGTCGGCGCCCGCGTCGATCAGGGCCTGGGCGACCTCCGGGAAGCCATGATCGGCTTCATCGTTGAAGCAGGACTTCATCAGGGCGGTCCAGCCTAGCTGGTCCTTTGCGTTAACGTCGGCACCGGCTTCAATCAGGGTTTTTACCAGGGCAAGGTTGCCGGCGCCAGCGGCCAGGATGAGCGGGGTCGCGCCAGCCTCGTCGCGGGTTTCGCAATTGGCTCCGCTGCGCAGCAGTGCCTGGGTTTTGTTTACGTCGCCAGCAGCAATGGCTTGCAGGATTTCAGCAGGCATTCATTTCTCCACAGAAGTTCATTTGGTTGTTGCAATTAGATAATAGTTTATGAAAATAGTCAACTATTGATTCGGCATGTCTTGACTAATTGCCGAACAGGCGTCCAATGGCGCTGCCAACGCCGTGCGTCGCGCTGCCAACTCCACTGGCGAGGCCCTCCAGGCTGATGCCAAGGCTCTCGGCGATTGCGGCCCCGGTGCGCTGGGCAAGGCTTTCGTTGAGCGAGAAATGCGGGTCTTTGATGTTGCCCTCGAGGGTGAATTTTATGGATATTTTTCCATCGCGGTTTTTGATCGCAGCAACGACTGCCTGGCGCGGCACCCCCATGAAAGTGCTGAAGGAGCTTCCGCTGGAAGACAGTTCCAGCCCGGAGAGCGTGATCGTGCCAGGTGCATGCAGGCGGTTGTCTCGTATGCCCGATTTCAGATCCAGGTCGAGCAAACCCTTGCGCACACTGGTTTCCGATGCCTTGACGAGGTAAGGCTGGAATGCGACCAGATCGACGCCCCGCAACTGGGTAGTGATGTCAGAGTCCCTGTTGTCCAGCCTCATCCATCCATTCAGCGCAAGCTTCCCGTCGGAGTGCCTGCCCTTGACCACGCTATCCAGCTGCATTCGCGTCTGCTGATCAAGCGCAGGAATCTGGAGATTTTCTACCTTGGCCTGCAACTGCTCGAGATGCAGTTTGTGCGGCGTCTTGCGGATGGATGCGTCGAAAAATTCGATTTCCGACGAATTCAGCTCAACCGAGCCGATGCTGATCGGCGTGGCTGAGGCTGGCTCTTCGGCCGCTCCGGCGGGCTTCTCGAGCAGGCTGGGCAGGAGCCTCAGATTGCCCTCGCGAGAACGGAGAAGGGAGAGATAGCCGCCTTCTACCCTGATACGCCGCAGTTTCACTTGCGCGGAGAGCAGTCCGCGCAGATCGGGCTCGATGACGATCTTTTCGGCGCGCAGCGTATCCTGCGACGGCCAGCCTTGAGGTGCATGGATGCGGATCTGGCGGATCTCGATGGCGGACCAGCCGAGGATGATTTCACCCACTTCGCTTTCCGGACCCAGCGCCTGCTCCACCTTGCCCTTGAGGGATTGGGCGGCGAAATGCAGCCCCACTGTCCCCGCCAGCCCCAGCACAATAATCAGGGCGGCAAGCGCCCAGATGATGCGTTTCAGTAAGCGGCTCCGCATCAAACCTTGCCTTAGCGGCTGATCGGCTTGTAGCGGATGCGTTTCGGCTTTGCGCCTTCCTCGCCCAGGCGTTTCTTCTTGTCTGCTTCGTATTCCTGGTAGTTGCCGTTGAAGAAGGTCCATTGCGAATCGCCTTCGGCCGCCAGGATGTGGGTGGCGATGCGGTCGAGGAACCAGCGGTCGTGGGAGATGACCATGACGCTGCCGGCGAATTCCAGCAGGGCATCTTCCAGCGCGCGCAGGGTTTCCACGTCGAGGTCGTTGGAGGGTTCGTCCAGCAGGAGGACGTTGCCGCCGGCGATCAGGGTCTTGGCCAGATGCAGTCGGCCGCGCTCGCCGCCGGATAGCTGGCCGACGATCTTCTGCTGGTCGCCGCCCTTGAAGTTGAAGCGGCCGATGTAGGCGCGCGACGGGGTTTCGTATTTGCCCACGGTGAGGATGTCGGCGCCGCCTGAGATTTCCTCGAACACGGTCTTCTTGCCGTCGAGCGCATCGCGGCTCTGGTCGACGTAGGCCAGCTTCACGGTCGGGCCGATTTTTAGTTCGCCGCTATCCGGCTGTTCCTTGCCGGTGATCATGCGGAACAGGGTGGACTTGCCGGCGCCGTTGGGGCCGATGATGCCGACGATGGCGCCGGGCGGGACCGAGAAGCTGAGCTTGTCCATCAGCAGGCGGTCGCCATAGGCCTTGCTTACGCCGTCGAACTCGATCACGTTGTCGCCCAGGCGGTCCGCCACGGGAATGAAGATTTCCTGGGTTTCGTTGCGCTTCTGGTATTCCAGGCTGTTGAGTTCCTCGAAGCGGGCCAGACGCGCCTTGGACTTGGCCTGGCGCGCCTTGGGGTTCTGCCGCACCCATTCCAGCTCCTGCTTCATGGCCTTCATGTGGGCGTCGATCTGCTTGTTCTCCTGCTCCAGGCGCGCTTCCTTCTGCTCCAGCCAGCTCGAATAGTTGCCTTTCCACGGGATGCCGTGGCCGCGGTCCAGTTCCAGAATCCACTCGGCGGCGTTGTCGAGGAAGTAGCGGTCATGGGTGACGGCAACCACGGTGCCGGGGAAGCGCACGAGGAACTGTTCCAGCCATTCCACCGATTCGGCGTCGAGGTGGTTGGTGGGCTCGTCCAGCAGCAGCATGTCGGGCTTCGACAGCAGCAGCTTGCACAGCGCCACGCGGCGCTTCTCGCCGCCGGAAAGGTGGCTGATGCTGGCCTCCCAGGGCGGCAGGCGCAGTGCATCGGCTGCAATCTCCATCTGCGTTTCAGTATCGTTGCCGGAAGTGGCGATGATGGCCTCGTACTTGGCCTGTTCCTCGGCCAGTTTGTCGAAATCGGCGTCCGGCTCGGCATAGGCGGCGTAGATTTCTTCCAGTTTCTGCCTGGCCTGCATCACTTCACCCAGAGCGGCCTCGACTTCCTCGCGCACGGTCCCSGCCGGGTCGAGTTGTGGCTCCTGGGGCAGATAACCGATGGAGATGTTGGGCAGGTGCTGSACTTCGCCYTCGTATTCCTTGTCCGCCCCGGCCATGATGCGCAGCACGGTGGACTTTCCCGAGCCGTTGAGACCGAGCAGGCCGATCTTTGCGCCAGGAAAGAAGCTGAGGGAGATATCCTTGATGATTTGCCGTTTGGGCGGCACGACCTTGCTCACGCGGAGCATCGACATTACATATTGGGCCATTGGTGTCTGTTCAGTTGAAAAGTAAAAGGGTGGATTTTAAGCGCAAGGCAGCCGGTCGCCAATGCGTGCATTGGCGTACCGGTCATTCAGGGTTGCGCTGCCCAGGTTCGGCGCATGGCTTCTTCACGGCCGTGTCTTTCAATAATGCGGCGGTTTCTCGTTTGCCGCGCTGCTCTCGGCCATGGCATCGGAAAGATCCCGGACATGATTGATCAGCGCAGTGCAGATCGCCTCCAGCTTGTCGATCTGCTTCTGCTGCTGGTAAATGGCCTTGTTCAGTTCCTGGACGGCGTCTTCCTGATAGGCGATCTTGCTTTCGATCTCGATCAGGCGTTCCTCAATCATCGCTCTTGGCCTTTCCCGCCGCACTGGGATCTTTCGGGTTAAAGCCCTCGTCGGCCATGTGCTGGTAGAGCTTGAAGCGCTGTTCGATCTCGGTCTGGTAGGCGGCCATTATTCCTTCGCCTTCCTGCTGCACATGCTTGAGCAGGCCGCGGAAGCGCGGTTCGCTCCTGACCAGATCGAGGAAGGGTACGGACGGCTTGTTCGAATCCAGCACCAGCGGGTTCTTGCCTTCGTCCTCGCGCCTCGGGTCGTAGCGGAACAGCGGCCAGTGGCCGGAGTTGACCGCCAGCTCCTGCTGCTGGTGCTGCTTGCCCATGTCGTAGCCGTGCTCGCCGCACGGGCTGTAGGCGATGATCAGCGATGGGCCGTCGAAGGATTCGGCTTCGAGGAAGGTTTTCAGGGTGTGGATGTCCTTGGCGCCGTAGGCGACGTGCGCCACATACACATGGCCGTAACTCATGGCGATCTGGGCCAAGTCTTTCTTGCCGGTGGGCTTTCCGTTGGCCGCGAACTTGGCGGTGGCGCCGTGCGGCGTGGCCTTGGAGGCCTGGCCGCCGGTGTTGGAATAGACCTCGGTGTCGAGCACCAGGATGTTGACGTTGCGGCCCGAGGCGAGCACGTGGTCGAGGCCGCCGTAGCCGATGTCGTAGGCCCAGCCGTCGCCGCCGATGATCCACACGCTTTTCTTTACCAGGTTTTCCGCCACGCTGGCGAGGTTGCGCGCATCACTAATAACAGACTCGCGTAGCGAGCCTGCGTCCCTCTCTCCCGTTGCCTGAGCGTAGCCGAAGGCAGGGAGAGAGTTAGGAGAGAGGGAGTCGATTTCCTTGAGCCTGGTCATGAGCTGCGCCACGCGCTCCCGCTGCTGCTGGATGCCGGCCTCGCTGGACTGGTCCGCGCCGATGATGGCGCTGACGAGTTCCGCGCCAATCTGACCCTGCATTTTTTCCAGCAGTTCACGCGCATATTCGGCATGCTTGTCGATGCTGACGCGGAAGCCCAGGCCGAATTCGGCATTGTCTTCGAACAGCGAGTTGTTCCATGCCGGGCCGCGGCCTTGCGCGTTCTTGCTATAGGGGGTGGTGGGCAGGTTGCCGCCGTAGATGGAGGAGCAGCCGGTGGCGTTGGCGACCACCATCCTGTCGCCGAACAGCTGTGTGGCGAGGCGGATGTAGGGTGTTTCGCCGCAGCCGACGCAGGCAGTKGGAAACTCGAACAGCGGCTGCATCACCATGGCRCCCTTGATGGTGGMGGYGCGCAGCTTGGTGCGGTCGAATTCGGGCAKMKWRAGGAAGAACTCGAAATTCTCCCGTTCCKGCATGCGCAATGGCGCCTGCGGGCGCATTTCCAGCGCCTTGTGGCCGTCGGYCTTGCTCACGGCAGGGCAGATGTCCACGCACAGCCCGCAGCCGGTGCAGTCTTCCGGCGCGACCTGGTAGCTGACATGCATGCCTTCCTCGAATTCCTTGCCCTTGATCTGGATGTGCTTGAAGGTGGGCGGCGCATCCTTGGCCAGATCGGCGGGGAATACCTTGGAGCGGATCGCGGTGTGGGGGCAGACGAAGGGGCATTTGCCGCAGTAGATGCACAGTTCGGCGTCCCACACCGGGATTTCCTGCGCCAGGTTGCGCTTGTCGTAGTGCGAAGTGCCGGTCGGCCAGGTGCCGTCGGCGGGCAGCAGAGAGACGGGAATCAGGTCGCCGCGGCCGACCATGATTTCTCCGCTCACGCGGCGCACGAATTCGGGGGCGCTGGCCGGAATGTGGTCTTCCATTTCGAAGCTGCTGCTGGCCTCGCCTGGCACCATGACCTGGTGCAGGTTGGCCACGGTTTCGTCAATGGCCTTCCAGTTGGCTTCGACAATGGCGCGGCCTTTCTTGCCGTAGGTTTTATCCGCCGCGACCTTGATCTTTTCAATCGCCACATCCTGTGGCAGCACGCCGGAAATGGCGAAGAAGCAGGCCTGCATGATGGTGTTGATGCGCGTGCCCATGCCGGTGGCGCGGGCCACGGCGTAGGCGTCGATGGTGTAGAACTGCAGTTTCTTGGCGATGATCTGCTGCTGCATCTTGCGCGGCAGGGTGCCCCATACCTTGTCCGCTGCGGCGGGCGAGTTGAGCAGGAAGACCGCGCCCTCGGC
>PQAG01000124.1 GCA_003104895.1 Nitrosomonadales bacterium | reverse complement strand
ATGGATGTACAGCACCGGCGGGAACGGCCCTTTGCCTGCGGGGATGGCGACTTCCGCCGGGACGTCCACGTCGCCTGACTTGACGGCAATCTTCCTGATCTGGACATCCCCCGCCTGAACAAGCGGGGATGCAAGCAACAAGCCTAATGCCAGGGTGATGATTTTCATGTGCCTTTGTCCTTGGAATATGAATCAGGATGATTTTCACACAGGACCGGCAAGTTGTATTGAGCCGTTTGGACTAGAACGGAGTCATGTCAATGGTGAAATTGATCTGTCTCAATTGACCGCCGAAAAAAAAGTGCTAGGCTATATTTACCATGAAGAGGTCTGCAGCACTCTCCCATGGAATTTCAATCCCGGCCCCAGGCGACCCCAAGCCGGTCAAATGGAGTCACAATCAGGAGTGTTGAACATCATGAGCACCACCTGGATTCTTGTCGCAAATGCCAGCATCGCACGTCTGTATGCCAATCACGGCCCGAAAAAGGGGCTGCAGCTGATCAAGGAACTGGCTCACCCGGAAAGCCGGGAAAAAGCCGCCAACCTGGTCTCCGACCGCCCCGGCCACAATCCCGGCGCAGGCGACGGCCATGGCTCGTTTGTCCCCGCCGTCTCGCCGAAACAAAACGAGGCGGAACGCTTCGCCCAGCAGCTGGCCCACGAAATGGACAGCGGACGCACCTCCAACAGCTACAAGCGCGCCATTCTGGTGGCAGCGCCGGCCTTCATGGGGCTGCTCAAGGGATGCATCAACAGCCACGTGAGCAAGCTGGTCAGTGAAGACGTGGAAAAGGATTACACCAAGGCTACTGAGAAAGAGCTGGCTGGCCACCTAGAGAGCATCATTTTCCTCTGATATTTCTGAAAGACCCCAGCGGCCTATGACTTCATAGGCCGCGCCAGCATCAGTCGTTACCGATTTCACCAGCACGAATTCATCAGCCCCCCATTCAAGAGGCGCCAGGGGCGGCATCTCCGCCCCGTTGCAGCGGGCATTCCTGAGCAGCGTGATATGCGGCGCAAAAACGGGACGGTCGTCGAAAGCAAAGCCTGCGTTGCGCAAACCGTCCTGCAACTGAGCCACCAATCCCTTGAGTGCCTGCGGCGTTTCCTGCGGCGCCGCCCAGGCTACCCGGTTATGGCGCCACCAGCCGAGCCGGTCCAGCGTCATGGTAAAACGGATGCCGGACACGCGCCCGGCCACGGCACGCAGCTCGTCCAGCCGCGCCTCCGCGATATTGCCCAGAAACACCAGGGTGAGGTGCACGTTCGGCGCCTGCATGCGGCGCCCGCCACAGACCGCATGCAGCTTTCTGCCAGCCTCGTCCAGCGCGCGCCTCACCCTGGCATCCGGCCACAGAGCGAAAAACAGCCGCGCCGCTGGTTCCCCTGTCATTTTTCAGTTCGCCATCAGCAGGCACACCGCCTGCGCGGCAATGCCCTCGCCACGGCCGGTATAGCCGAGCCTTTCGGTGGTGGTTGCCTTGACGTTGACGACCTCTGTGTCCACGCAAAGATCTGCGGCGATATTGGCTTCCATCTGCGGGATATGCGGCGCCATTCTGGGCGCCTGGGCGATGATCGTGGCGTCCACATTCACCACGTGAAAACCCTTGAGCGCCACCAGACGCATCACCTCGCGCAGCAAATGACGACTATCGATGCCCTTGAACTTTGGATCAGTATCTGGAAAATGCCGCCCGATATCGCCCAGCCCCGCCGCGCCCAGCAGCGCATCGCAAATGGCGTGCAGCAGCACGTCGGCGTCCGAGTGGCCTGCAAGGCCCAGCTGATAAGGGATTTCCACCCCGCCGATGATCAGCCTGCGCCCTTCCACCAGGGCATGCACATCGAAACCTTGACCGATTCTCATCTTGCCTCCTTTTGCAACAGCAGTTCCGCCATTTCCAGATCCTGCGCGTAGGTCACCTTGAAATTCCGGCTGTCGCCCAGGATCAGCCTGGGTTTACGCCCCAACAGCTCCATTGCCTGCGCCTCGTCGGTGGGCACATGCGCCCCCGGCTGCGACAGGGCCTCGAGCAAAGGCCCGTGGCGGAACATCTGCGGGGTCTGCGCCTGCCACAGGCCGGCGCGCGGCTCGGTGCGGGCGACGCGCTGTCCGGCATCGGCACGCTTCAGGGTATCCGCCAGCGGCACTGCCAGCAGCCCGCCCACTTCGTCTTTCCCGCCTTCGGCGATCAGGCGCGCCAGCGCTTCCTCGCTCAGGCCGGGCCGGGCGGCATCATGCACCAGAACCCAGTCGCTGGCAGCCACGTCATCCTGAATGGCCTTGAGGCCGTTGCGCACGCTCTCGAAGCGCTCCGCCCCGCCACAGAAAAGCGGGACCAAAGTCGGCGCGAAGGCCTCCCAGTCATAGCTGCCCCAGCGCTCGTCGTCGCGCGCCAGCACCACATACACCCGCTCGATTTCCTTGCAGCCGCACAGGCGGGCGATGGCGTAATAGATCAGGGGCCGCCCGAGCACTTCCAGGTATTGCTTGGGTCGTGGCGCCCCCATGCGTGAACCGGAGCCGGCGGCGGGAATCAAAGCATAAAAGTTGGTCATCTCTTGATCCGGATTAGACTAGGGGTATGATTGATTAAGGTCTTGACCATCCCCATTTTACTGATAGTTGCGACAAGGAGGGGAAACATGAAAGAAGTCCGTCCCGCCGCCGTTGCCGGCGCCTTTTACCCCGGCGAAGCCGGCATACTGAAACACGACATCCAGGCCATGCTGGCTGCAGTCAAGGCGACAGCTGAAACCACGCCGCCCAAGGCCCTGATTGTACCCCATGCAGGATACATTTATTCCGGCCCCATCGCCGCCAGCGCCTATGCGCAACTCATCCCGCTGCGCCACAAGATCAGGCGCGTCGTTTTGCTCGGCCCGGTGCACCGCGTGCCGGTGAGCGGGCTGGCTTTGCCCGGCGTGGCCAGCTTCGAAACCCCGCTGGGCATCATCCCGCTGGACCAGCAGGCCATGGCCAAGGTCGCCGGCCTGCCGCAAGTGGTGGAGAGCTTCCC
>PQAG01000123.1 GCA_003104895.1 Nitrosomonadales bacterium | reverse complement strand
CCGCCGGTGATGTCGCCGATCGTGGCGGAAATCTATGGACCGGATTATGAAGGCCAGATGGAAGTGGCGAAGAAGGTGGGGGTGGCCTTCGCCAGGACGCCGGACATCGTTGCCGTTGACGACAGCATCGAGGAAGTGTCGCGCAAGCTGGTGGTGCGCGTGCTGCAGAACAAGGCGGCGCTGATGGGCGTGGCGCAGAAGGATATCGTGGCGGTGATGAAAATGGGCCTGAGCGGGGAAGATGTCACCCCGGTGCACACCGGTGAGACCAAATATGAAATCCCGGTGCGCGTGACCCTGGCACCGGAACGCCTGAACAGCCTGGATGAACTGCTCAAGCTGACGGTTCGTGCCCGCGACGGCACCCTGGTGCCGCTTTCCGAGCTGGTCGAAGTGTCTTCCGGCATCGCGGAGAAAACCATTTACCACAAGGACCTGCTGCCGGTGGTTTATGTCGTCGGCGACATGGCAGGCAAGCTGGACAGCCCGCTCTACGGCATGTTCGACATACGTTCCCAGACCAATGGCGTGAAGCTGAGCCAGGGTGGCAAGCTGGGCGACTATTTCATCCGGCAGCCGGACGATCCCTATGCGGAATATGCCCTGAAATGGGACGGCGAGTGGCAGGTGACTTACGAAACCTTCCGCGACATGGGGATCGCCTATGCCGTGGGGCTGGCGCTGATCTATCTGCTGGTGGTGGCACAGTTCAGTTCCTACCTGGTGCCGCTCATCATCATGGCGCCGATTCCGCTCACCATCATCGGGGTGATGCCCGGCCATGCCCTGTTCGGCTCGCAGTTCACCGCGACTTCGATGATCGGCATGATCGCCCTGGCCGGGATCATCGTGCGCAATTCCATTCTGCTGGTGGATTTCATCAACATGCAGGTGGCCGAAGGCATGGCGTTCCAGGAAGCGGTCATCAACTCCGCCGCCACGCGCGCCAAGCCGATCGTGCTGACGGGCTTGGCGGCCATGCTGGGCGCGCTGTTCATCCTCGATGACCCGATTTTCAACGGGCTGGCAATTTCCTTGATTTTTGGTATCTTCGTCTCCACTTTGCTGACGCTGGTGGTGATTCCGGTGCTGTATTATGCGGCGATGTACCGGAAGCTGGAAAAGGCTTCATAACCCACTAGAATTTACTACTTTAAGGAGCTTCAGGCAGTGCAATTCATACAGAACAATCTGGGTCTGGTGGCCCTGGTGGCGGTCAGCGGCATGATGCTGTTCTGGCCCATGATCAACCGGCGCATTTCAGGCATCAAGGAAGTCGGCGCGCTGGAAGCGATCCAGCTTATCAACCACCACGATGCGCTGATTCTCGATGTGCGCGAGGATCAGGAATATGCAGGCGGACACGTGCCGCATTCCAAGCATATCCCCCTGGGCCAGCTGCCCGGCCGCATCCAGGAGCTGGAAAAATTCAGGAACAAGCCGATCATTGCCATCTGCCGCAGCGGGGCACGCTCCGGTCATGGCTGCAGCGTGCTGCGCAAGAACGGCTTCGAGCAGGTTTATAATCTGAGCGGCGGGATGACGGCCTGGCAGCAGGCCAACATGCCGGTTGAACGCAAATAAGCAAAGGAAGAGAGAGATGCCCAAGGTAACCATGTACTGTACTGGTGTATGTCCCTACTGCACCATGGCCGAGAAACTGCTGCAAAAGAAAGGCGTGACGGAAATCAACAAGATCCGCATCGATGTCGAGGAAGGGCGCAAGGAAGAAATGATGGCAAGAACGGGGCGCCGCACCGTGCCCCAGATCTATATCGGCGACTTCCATGTCGGCGGCTTCGACGATCTTTCCGCGCTCGACGTGGAAGGCAAGCTGGATCCTCTTCTGGCGGCGTGATGTCATGAACGTGGTATGTCCCGCTTGCCAGGCGATCAACCGTGTGCCGGAAGAGCGCCTGGGCCAGAACCCGAAATGCGGCAAATGCGGGGTTCCGCTGCTGGAYGGCAAGCCGCTGGAGCTGACTGCCGCGAACTTTGGCCGTTTTGTGGCCAAAAGCGAGATGCCTGTCGTGGCGGATTTCTGGGCGCCYTGGTGCGGGCCATGCAAGATGATGGCGCCGGTATTCAGCCAAGTTGCCGCCGAGTTCAGGACCCGCTTCCGTTTCGTCAAGGTCAACACCGAAGTGGAGCAGGCGCTGGCGCAGCAGTTCGCCATCCGCAGCATTCCCACCCTGGCCGTATTCCGGAATGGCGCGGAAGTGGATCGCGTTGCCGGCGTGATGGATGCCGGCAAGCTCAGAAACTGGCTGCTGCGCCACTAAAACAGGCTCCGGTATCCTGTTTCGCGTTACAATCCCCATTTTTTTCAGAGACTTTCCCCATGAGTGAAGCACAAGAAGAACAAGTGGTTTTTGGCATCGAAAAAATCTACGTCAAGGACCTTTCGCTGGAAATCCCCAATGCCCCGCAGATTTTCCTGGAGCAGGGTGCGCCGGCAATCAATGTGGAATTCCATACCAAGGCCGAGCAGCTGGGCGAGGGTGTCTATGAAGCCGTGCTCACGGTGACGGTGACTTCCAAGCTGGCGGAGGGCGACAAGACGCTGTTTCTGGTGGAAGCGGCGCAGGCCGGCATTTTCCGCATCAGCAACGTGCCGCAGGAAGACATCGAGCCGCTGCTCGGCATCGCCTGCCCCAACATCCTTTACCCCTACGCACGCGAAGCCGTTTCGGACATGGTGACGCGCGCCGGCTTCCCGCCGGTCGTGCTGCAGCCAATGAATTTTGAGGCGATTTACCAGCATCAGAAGCAGATGCAGGCGAATCAGAATCCATCCGCCACAACGCATTAAGACAAGGAAAAACAAAATGGCTCGCCGCTGCCAATGGGGGTTGTTGCTGCTGGCGGGCATTTTCTCCTCCACCACTGCCTGGGCGCTCGAATACCGTTCCATCCAGAGCGACCGCACCGTGATGTACGATGCGCCCTCCCTGCACGGCAAGAAGCTCTATCTCGCCAGCCGTTATTACCCGGTCGAAGTGATTGTCAGCCTGGAACAGTTCGCCAAGGTGCGGGACGTTGCCGGAGGTCTGGCCTGGGTGGAAAAGAAACACCTCAGCGACAAGCGCATGGTGCTGGTSAAYGTGCCGCTKGCRGATGTCCGCCAGGCGGCGGATGACAAAGCCGCGCTGGTTTTTCAGGCGGAACGYAATGTCGTGCTGGAATTGCTCGAATATACCGGCAGCGGCTGGCTCAAGGTGAAACATCCGGACGGCGCGGCCGGCTTTGTGCGGATTTCCCAGGTGTGGGGCGCATGAAGATCGCCGTGCTCGGCGCCGGCGCCTGGGGTACTGCGCTGGCAGTTAGCCTGGCGGGGCGCCACGAGGTGGGCTTGTGGGCGCGCAGTGCTGCCCAGGTGGCGGAGATGGATTCATCCCGCTGCAACTCGCGCTACTTGCCCGAGGTCATGCTGCCTTCCTCGATCCGCTTCGAATCCAGTCTTGCCGCGCTGCTCGGGCCGGCCGAAATGGCCCTTGCCGTCGTGCCCAGCAGCGGCTTGCGAGCCTTGTTGCGCGATGTCGATGCGCTGGCGCCGGGCGTCCCGGTAGTCTGGGCCTGCAAGGGATTCGAGGAGGGAAGCCGCAAGCTTCCGCACCAGGTGGCGGGCGATGTGCTCAATCCGGGCACGCCGCGCGGCGTGCTCTCCGGGCCGAGCTTTGCGCGTGAAGTGGCGCTGGGCCTGCCCACTGCCCTGACGCTGGCTTCGCTGGACGAGTCATTCGCCAGCCAGGCGGCCCTGGCTTTGCATAGCCACCATCTGCGTGTTTATGCCAGCCAGGACATCATGGGCGTGGAGCTTGGCGGGGCGGTCAAGAATGTGCTGGCGATTGCCGCCGGCATTTCCGATGGCATGGGCTTTGGCCACAATGCCCGCGCCGCCCTGATCACCCGCGGCCTGGCGGAAATCACCCGGCTCGGCCTGGTGCTCGGCGGGCGCCAGGAAACCTTCATGGGCCTGGCCGGCATGGGCGACCTGATCCTGACCTGCACCGGTGACCTTTCGCGCAACCGCCAGGTCGGCCTGCAGCTGGCACAGGGGAAAACGCTGGCGGATATTCTCGGCAGCCTCGGCCACGTCGCCGAAGGCGTCAACACCGCACGGGAAGTGCAGCACCTGGCGCAACAGCACGGCGTGGAAATGCCCATTGCCGAGGCGGTATACCAGGTGCTGTATCAGGGGCTGGCGCCGCGCACCGCGGTGGAAAGCCTGCTCAACCGGGTGCCGAGCGCGGAATTCAGGCACTAAACCCCCCCTTCGAAACCCGTCTGCCGCCACGCCTCATAAATCATCACCGCCGCCGCGTTGGACAGGTTCAGGCTGCGGCTTTCCGGCTGCATCGGCAGGCGAATGCGCTGCTCAGGCGTAAATCCTTCCAGGATTCCTGGCGGCAATCCCCGGCTCTCCGGCCCGAAAACAAAAACGTCCCCGGCCTGAAAATGCACCCCGGTGTAGCGCGTGGCGCCCCTGGTGGTGGCCGCGAACAGCCGCCGCCCGGCAAAATGTGTCAGGCATGCCTGCCAGTCCGGATGAACCTTGAGCGTGGCGTATTCGTGGTAGTCCAGACCGGCGCGCTGCAACTGTTTGTCTTCCAGGGTGAAGCCAAGCGGCTCCACCAGATGCAGGGCAGTGCCGGTGTTGGCGCAGAGGCGGATGATGTTGCCCGTGTTGGGGGGGATTTCCGGTTCGAAAAGTACGATTTCAAACAATTTCTTGTGTCCTGGCTGGAAAAGCGTTAATTTAACACTATCAATGAGATGTGTTTCACTTATGACAAATAACATGAGAAACCGGGGCGACGATGGCCAAACCTGAAAAAATCCGGCTTGGCGAGGTGCTGATCCAGCAGAATCTGCTCACGGAAGACCAGCTGAGGCAGGCGCTGGCCGAGCAGAAAAGCAGCGGGCGCAAGCTCGGCCGTATTTTCATCGAGAATGGCTTCGTCACCGAAGAGGGTATTGCCGAGGCGATTGCGCGCCAGTTGCAGATCCCGTTCATCAATCTCAAGTTCTACAACACCAACGCCGAACTGATCAACAGACTGCCGGAAACCCAGGCGCGCCGTTTCCGCGCCCTGGTGCTGGAGGATCGAGGGGCAACGCTGCTGATCGGCATGGCCGACCCGTCCGATCTCTTCGCCTACGACGAGCTGGCGCGCCTGCTCAAGCGCGACATCGACCTGGCCGCGGTGGCGGAAAGCCAGTTGCTGCAGACCATCGACCGCGTGTACCGCCGCACCGGCCAGATCAGCGGCCTGGCCCAGGCCCTGCAGGAAGAGCTGGGCGACACCGTGGTGGATTTCGGCGGCCTCGGCGCCACCACCAACCTGGAAGAAGCGCCGGTCGTCAAGCTGCTGCAGACCATGTTCGAGGATGCCACGCAGGTGCGTGCTTCCGATATTCATATCGAGCCGCAGGAATCCAAGCTGCAGATCCGCTTCCGCATCGATGGCGTGCTGCACCTGCAAACCGAGGCTGACAACAAGATTGCCGCCGCCCTGGTGCTGCGTCTCAAGCTGATGTCCGGCCTGGATATTTCCGAGAAACGCCTGCCTCAGGACGGCCGTTTCAACATCAAGGTACGCGGCCAGCCGGTGGACGTGCGTATTTCCTCCATGCCCACCCAGCATGGCGAGTCGGTGGTGATGCGCCTGCTCAACCAGAGCGGCGGCATCCTGGCGCTCGACAAGCTGGGCATGCCGCCGGAGATGCTGGAGAAGTTCCGAAAAATCCTGCATCGCCCCAACGGCATGGTGCTGGTGACCGGGCCGACCGGCTCCGGCAAGACCACCACCCTGTATTCCGCCCTGGCGGAGCTGAACTCGATCGAGTCCAAGAT
>PQAG01000122.1 GCA_003104895.1 Nitrosomonadales bacterium | reverse complement strand
ACGGCCCAGCCCAAGGTCAGCCTGGGCGACAAGGTTTACGCGGCTGAAACCATATTGGCTGAGCTTGTCTAATATTTTTATGCAACAGCCGGATAAATCCAAAGCCCTGCTCGACCCCAACCTGCGCCGGCGCGGCATTTATCTGCTGCCCAACCTGTTCACCACGGCCGCGCTGTTCGCCGGCTTCTATTCCATCGTCCAGGCCATGAACGGGCGCTACGAAGCCGCCGCCATGGCCATTTTCATCGCCATGGTGATGGACGGCCTGGATGGACGCGTGGCGCGCATGACACATACCCAGAGCGCTTTTGGCGCCGAATACGACTCCCTCTCCGACATGGTGTCCTTCGGCGTCGCCCCGGCCCTTGTCGTCTATGTCTGGGCGCTCAAAGGCATGGGCAAGCTGGGCTGGATCGCGGCCTTCGTTTACTGCGCAGGCGCCGCGCTGAGGCTGGCGCGCTTCAATACCCAGCTCGAAGTGGCCGACAAGCGCTATTTTCAGGGGTTGCCCAGCCCGGCTGCCGCAGCGCTGATTGCCGGGCTGATCTGGGTGATGCACGATTACGGCGTCAATGGCTCTGACGTTCGCTGGCTGGCCTGGGGCATGACCCTCTTCGCCGGCCTCACCATGGTCAGCAATGTCCGCTATTACAGTGGCAAGGACATCAACCTGCGCCGCAGCGTCCCATTTGCGGTCGTGCTGCTGATCGTGCTCGGATTCATTCTGATTTCACTCGATCCGGCGCACGTGCTGTTTGCCGGTTTCGTACTGTATGGACTGTCAGGCTATGCAGCCTGGATCTGGCACCGCATACGGGCTGGCAAGAAAAACCATGTTTCCACACCTGAAAACTGACCGTTCCAATCATGTCATTTGAAAGCCTCGGGCTACGTCCCGAAATCCTGCGCGCCGTGGCCGAGCAAGGCTATACCGAACCCACCCCGATCCAGGAGCAGGCCATACCCGTGGTGCTGCAGGGGCGCGACATCATGGCGGGCGCGCAAACCGGCACCGGCAAGACCGCCGGCTTCACCCTGCCGCTGCTGCACCGCATGGCGGCCCATGCCAGCGCCAGCACCTCCCCTGCCAGGCATCCGGTGCGTGCCCTGATCCTCACGCCCACCCGCGAACTGGCGGCCCAGGTCGAGGAAAGCGTGCGCGCCTACGGCAAGCACCTGCCGCTGAAGGCCACCGTCATCTACGGCGGCGTCAACATGAATCCCCAGATCGAAGCCCTGCGCGCCGGCATCGATATCGTGGTCGCCACTCCCGGGCGCCTGCTGGACCATGTGCAGCAAAGGAGCATCAACCTCTCCCGCGTCGAATTCCTGGTGCTGGACGAGGCCGACCGCATGCTGGACATGGGCTTCCTGCCCGACCTCAAGCGCATCATGGACCTGCTGCCGAAACAGCGCCAGAGCCTGCTGTTCTCCGCCACCTTCGCGGACGAGATCAAGCGCCTCTCCGATTCGCTGCTGCGCGATCCGGTGCTGATCGAAGTGGCGCGCCGCAACACCGCCGCCGAAACCGTCACCCAGCTTGCCTACCGGGTGGATCAGGCGCGCAAGCGCGATCTGCTCGCGCACCTGATCAAGAGCCAGGATCTGCGCCAGGTGCTGGTCTTCACCCGCACCAAGAACGGCGCCGACCGCCTCGCCCACCAGCTCGACCGTGACGGCATCCGCGCGGATGCGATTCACGGCGACAAGACCCAGCCGCAGCGCACCAAGGCCCTGTCCGACTTCAAGGAAGGCGTGGTGCGGGTGCTGGTGGCAACCGACGTCGCCGCGCGGGGTATCGATATCGACCAGCTTCCCCACGTATTCAATTTCGAAATGCCCAATTCGCCGGAAGACTACGTCCACCGCATCGGGCGCACCGGCCGCGCCGGCAGCCAGGGCGACGCGATTTCCCTAGTGTGCGAGGAAGAAATGCGGATGCTGGCCGAGATCGAACGCCTCATCAAACGTGAAATCCCCAAGCAGGTCGTCGCAGGCTTCGAACCGGGAACCGCGCCCAAATCCGAAGAATCCACGAGGGGGCGTGGGCGTGAACGCGCTCCCCAGCGCCGGCCCGAACTGCCCCCAGCGGCTGAGCGCCATGCCCAGCGTGCGCCGAGCGAAGGAACACCGAAACCGGCAGCCAACAGCCACCATCTCAAGCAACCGATGGGCCATGCGGCCTCGCATGGGAAACGCCCGCAGCGTCCAGTCGCTGCGTTGCTGGGTGGTCTCAATAAAAAACCGGCTTAAGCCCCATATTCGAAGCCATCAAAATCACTGGCCCGATTTTTTGGCTGCCCTTTTGTCTCGGACATAAAAGCCCTTCTCATTCTTTTTGATTTCAAACAGATCAATTGCCTGAAATAAGTCACTGAGCTTGGCATACCCGAGGTTGCGTGAATCAAAAGATGCTGGATTGCGTAATCGTGAAGCACTGACTCCCAGGCCTTGAGGCCCGGGTTTTTCCATTGCCATAAGCGCGGCGAATATTGATCACGCCGTATTTGGCTAGCTCATCAATAA
>PQAG01000121.1 GCA_003104895.1 Nitrosomonadales bacterium | reverse complement strand
TCGGAGGCCGCCGCCTGGCGCGACAGCTTGAGCGAGTCGCCGGTGAAATCGGCATGGCAGATCACGTCGTCGCGCTGGTAGTGGTGCCCCAGGATCACCAGGCGCTTGCCCAGCCTGGCCTTGGCGGCGACGATGCGCTCCTGGCAGGCGGCATCCTGCATCTGGCTGAACGTGTCGAAGGTGATGGGGCTGACTTGCATGACGCGGCTCTATATCCGGAAAAATTGGCAAACGCGAAACTTACCAGAATATGGGGAAAAAATCAGCCGATTGCTCGAATATTGGCCGTAGCCTGGGCCTCTGGCGGGATACGGCACTGTTCCAGCACCTCCGCAGCGCGGCCGCCGCTGCCCCACAGACGGATGCAGCGCTCCACCTCGGCGCGCACCGCATCCCGCACGCTGCGCTTGAGTGCCATGTAGCCGTTGTCCCCGATGGAAGGGTTCTCGCGGATATGGCGCACGGCAAGATCGGAGAGTGCGGTGTAATAGTTGATCTTGGCCACGCCGCTGGCGATCAGCTTGCGGAACTGCTCATCCGACAAACCGCTGCCGCCGTGAATCACCAGAGGAATTTTCACCGCCTCGTTGATTTTCGCCAGACGCGCATAATCGAGCTTCGGAGAACCCTTCATGCGCCCGTGCACCGTGCCGATCGACACCGCCAGGCAGTCCACCCCGCTGCGCGCCACGAACACCCGGGCTTCGGAATGAGAGGTGTATTCGAATTCCTGGGACAGGTTTTCGGCGTTCTCGCCCTCGCCGCCCGGCACATAACCCAATTCGGCTTCGACCGTCACACCGCTGGCATGTGCCAGATTGACCACCTCGCGCGTCAGGCGCAGATTGTCCTCGAAGGACTGATCCGAGTAGTCCACCATCACCCCGCTGAAGCCGCAGCGGATCGCCCGCTCGGCGGATTCGATACTCTTGCCGTGGTCGAGATGGATCGCCACCGGCACCTTGGCGCGCCGTGCCGCCGCCACCACGGCCGGAGCCAGCAGGTCGAAATCGTAATAGTCGAAATGCGATTCGGCCAGATTGAGGATCACCGGCGCGCGATAATTTTCCGCCGCCCGGATGATGGCTTCGAGAAAATCAAGCGTCACCACGCTAAATGCGCCAACAGCATAGGAGTGGCGGTAAGCGTGGTTCAGCATGTCGTTCATGTTTACCAGTGGCATGATGACCTCATTCGTCCTTATCTTAAGCCGTCAGCGCGCCACGAAGATCGAGCGCCGCCTTGAGAGCGGCGTCGGCGCTGTCGGCCAGCACGTTGAAGTGGCCCATCTTGCGCCCCGGCCGCGCCTCCCCTTTGCCATACAGGTGCAGCTTGGCACGCGGCTGGCTCAGCACTGCGCCCCAGGGCGGTTCCTGCCCCTCGCGCCACAACTCGCCGAGCAGATTGACCATCGCCGCCGGACGCAACAAATCCGGCGCGCCCAGCGGCAGGCCGGCCAGCGCCCGCACCTGCTGCTCGAACTGCGAAGTCAGGCAGGCGTTCAAGGTATAGTGGCCGCTGTTGTGCGGACGCGGGGCAATCTCGTTGACCAGCAACCGGCCGTCATCCAGCACGAAGAACTCCACCGCCAGCACCCCGCAGTAATCGAGCGCGGCAGCGATGGCAACGGCGGTTTCGAGCGCCTTTCCGGCCAGTTCCTCGGCGACCTGCGCGGGCGCGATGCTGATATCGAGGATGCCGTTGGCGTGCCGGTTTTCCACCGCCGGGAAGGCGGCGGTCTGACCATCCACACCGCGCGCCACCACCACCGAGATTTCCGTTTGCAGCGGCAGCCAGGCTTCCAGAATGCAGGTCGCCGCGCCCAGCTGTTCGAATGCTGCCTCCAGTCCGGCGAGGCTGTTTACCTTCGCCTGCCCCTTGCCGTCGTAGCCCATGCGGGCGGTCTTGAGCAGGGCGGGAGCGCCTACACATTGGAATGCTACCGCCAGGTCAGCGTGCTTTTCCACTGCAATGAAAGGCGCTGTTGCAAAGCCTTTCGACTGCAGGAAAGCTTTTTCGCGGCGGCGATCCTGGGCAATCGCAACAGCGGCTGCACCGGGCCGCACCGGGCAGAACTGTGTCAGGAATTCCAGGCTTTCCGCAGGCACGTTCTCGAACTCGGTGGTGACCGCCGCGCATGCGCGGCCCATGCGCTCCAGCGCGGCGCGGTCATGGTAATCGGCGCACAGGTGAATGTCGGCCAAGGCGCCAGCCGGGCTGTCCGGGCCGGGGTCGAGCACCATCACGCGGTAGCCCATGGTGCGCGCAGCCACCGCGAACATGCGGCCAAGCTGGCCGCCGCCAAGGATGCCGAGGGTGGATGGCGGCAGAATCATGTCAGCTCCGGCAGGGCCGAGGCCAGCGCGGCCTCGCTTTGCGCCTTGCGGAAATCCGCCAGCTGGCTGGCGATGGCCGGGTCGTGGGGTGCCAGCAGGGCGGCGGCAAACAGGGCGGCATTGGCCGCGCCGGCTTCACCCACTGCAAAGGTGGCAACCGGGACGCCCTTGGGCATCTGCACGATGGAAAGCAGCGAGTCGATCCCCTTCAGGTAACGCGACGGCACCGGCACCCCCAGCACCGGCACCGCGGTCTTGGCCGCCAGCATGCCGGGAAGGTGGGCCGCCCCGCCAGCGCCGGCGATGATGCAGGCCAGCCCGCGTTGCGCGGCCTCTTCGGCGTACTTGAACAGCAGATCGGGGGTGCGGTGTGCCGACACAACGCGCGCCTCATGGGGCACGCCGAGCTTGCGCAGCATGTCGCAGGCGTGGCGCATGATTTCCCAGTCGCTGGTGCTACCCATGACAACGCCGACTTTCACTTGTTCGCTCATTCTTCACTTTCCCTGATTTTTGTACATTCTTCAGAATCTCATGCCTGCGCCTTCCGGCTGGCGCGGCAAAGGCGGTCGGCCACAGCGTGCCAGGCACCCTCCCCGGGTGGCGCTTCCACCTGAAGCCGGTCGAAGGCGGATGGTCGGGCACACGCAGCCCGACCGAATCCTGCCCCCCTGTCACCACGTCCGGCACATGGGCGCGGCGCGCCAGGATCAGGGTGAGCGGCCCAGGCCAGAAGCGTTCAGCCAGACGCCACGCCTGGTCAGGCACTTCCCGCACCCAGTGATCCAGCTGCGCCGCCTGTCCGATATGAACAATCAGCGGATGGCCGGCCGGGCGCCCCTTGATGGCGAAAATACGGCGCACCGCTTCCACATTGGCCGCATCCGCCCCAGCCCGTAAACAGTTTCGGTGGGAAAGGCGACCACGCCGCCCGCGCGCAGCAACTGCGCCGCCGCTTCGACTCGAGCATGCAGTTCCCGTTCGTTCACGGTATTTTCCCCATGCCAAGCGGGCTCAGGAAAATCCTTCAAAACGGTTGCTGTCGGCGCTGTAGCGCAACAGCTCTCCATGCTCCATATCGAAATACCAGCCATGCAACGTCAGTTTCCTTTGCGCAACCCGTTCCAGAATCCAGGGAAAAGTCAGCAAGTTGTCCAGGGATACCAGAATGGCCTCCTGCTCGCAGGCGCGCGCCTGCTTTTCCGGAGACTCATCATGCATACGCGACAAAATACGGTTGCGCGCGTTGCTGGCGACTTTCATCCAGCTGGAAATAAACCCTTCCTGCGGCTCCGCACCCGGCGCCTGGTTCAGCAGTGCCCGGATGCCGCCGCATTGAGCATGCCCCAGCACGATAATGTTTTCCACTTCCAGATGGCGCACCCCGAACTCCAGCGCGGCGCTGGTGCCGTGATAATTTCCGCTGGTTTCGAACGGCGGCACGAGGTTGGCCACATTGCGAATGATGAACAGATCGCCCGGGTCGCAATCGGTCACGATGGCGGGATCCACCCTGGAATCGCAACACCCCACCACAATCGTCTTTGGAGATTGACCCTGTTTGGTGAGACGTTCGAAAAGCGCGCGATTCTCTTCATAATTCTGGCTACGAAAGCGTTTGAAACCTTCAACAAGTTTTTCCATGTGGCTCATGTTCATCCCTTCGCGCTGTTACTGTTTCGCGGCTCGGCCGCCTGCTCGTCGCCCGGATACGGGTAGCGGACATGGCCGAAACGGATCATCAGCACCGCCAGCGTCAGCATCAGGATAGAGGCGCTCACCGCGAGCATGCGCCAGTCGTCCATGGCTTTCATGTCCAGGATCAGGTAGCGCGCCAGCGCCACCATGCCGATATACAGCGGGAAGCGCACCGGCAGCTTGCCTGTGCCGTAATACAGTCCGACCATCGCCAGCACTTCCAGGTAGAGGAAAAGCAGCAGCAGGTCGGCCAGGGTCACCTGCGCCGCGTGCACCATGACCACGACTTCGCTTCCCATGGCGAACACCGTGGAGATGGCGATCACCAGCAGACCAAGATGCTCTACCAGGGAGAGCAGCCATTTATTGAATTCCTGAATTGGCTTTTTCATCATACATTTCCTCAAGATTCTCAAAGCATGGATAATTATTGCAGCCTGTCCATTATCATGGAGCTCGCATGCAAATTACCTGCTATCGTAACCCTGAATCGGCGCGCGAGCCCCGGTTTCTGCCTGCTGCAACCTACAATCTTGCGCGCTCCCTCTTGTCCCGCAGCACCTCCGGCTGTCTGTTCGTCCCGATCCGCGCCATGCAGTACCTGGCGATTGTGGACGCGGAGGAATTCGTGTTCCTCGATGGCGAACGCAAATGCTGGATCGACATCGCCTGTCAGGATTTCCGCCCCCGGACTCGAACCTCCCTCGATGAGCCGGTTCCTTACCAGGCTGTCTATTACACCCCCGAGGCGGAACAGCTCATGACACGCCTGCAGGCAGAACTGCCCCGCGCCCTGAACGAACTGGCCGCGAAGGGACGCCTTGACGGCCCGGCACGGGTGCTCAAGTTTCCGGCACAGATCGTCACTAAGCCCTAACTGGCATGGCAAGCGTGCAACCCCTGATTATGAAATTCGCCATGCCAGTTCCCCCACCCCTGCCCTCCCCCGCAAGCGGGAGAGGGGGACGCAGGCTCGCTTCGCAAGTTTCACGCTAATCGTCCTCGCCCAGCTCGGGATCCCATCCCTCGCCACGGGCGGCGGTGATGGCCTGGGCGTAAAACCGGGCGTGCCGTTCGCGCAAGTCTTCCGGCAACCGGCTGGGCAGATGGGCATAGGGTTCCCAGGCGGCATAAACCTGTTCGTACAGGTTCTGCATGCGCGCGGAATCCCAGCCCGCGCAGGTTTCCGTTTCAGGCAGGATGCCGAATACCCAGGCGTCGCGCACCAGACGCCCGAGGTGGGTCAGGCCGGCGTTGGTGTCCTGGTCTACTCCTACGTAAGTTTGTTGTGCCATCGTGTTACCTCGTTAGTCCTGCATAAAGTACCGGCAATTTTTAGTTACGGCCGCCGCTTCGCGGCTTAACTTGCTTGAGCAAGTTAGCCTTCACTGAAAGTTCCCGCACATCAAATCCAGATAGTCCGATGGAGCAATGTTTTAACTTACCGCGTTAATCCCGCATAGAGTAGCGGTAACTTTTCCGGCAAGCGCTCCACATGGTCCACGACCATGTAGTTCCTGGCGCCGAAAATCCGCGAAACGTACTGATCCGCCCTAGAATCAAGCGACATGCAGAAAGTGGTCACGCCGCCGCGCGCCATTTCCTCCACCGCCTTCTTGGTATCGTAACGCAGATACTGCGGGTCGCGCACATCCACGTCGGCCGGYTCGCCATCGGTRATCACCAGCAGCAGYTTYYTGGCYGATTTCTGCAGCTTSAGGTAATGCCCGGCATGGCGGATGGCCGCGCCCATGCGCGTGGAGAGCTGKCCGCTCATGCCTGCCAGGCGGGACTTCGGCACTTCGTTGTAGGGCTGGTCGAAATCCTTGAACCGGGAATATTCGACGTTGTGGCGCCCGTCCGAGCAGAAACCGTGAATCGCGAAGGGATCGCCGATTTTACTGATCGCATCCGCCAGCAGCACGGTGGCCTGGCGCTGCAAATCCAGCACGCTGTATTCCTGCCCGCTCACCTTGTCGTTGGTGGATTCCGACAGGTCCAGCAGCACCATGACCGAAATGTCGCGCACCTTGCGCACCGAGCGCATCATGATGCGCGGGTCGGGCTGCTGCCCCATGCGGATATCGATCATGGCGCGGATGGCGGCGTTGACATCCACCTCGTCGCCGTCTTCCAGCTTGCGGATGCGCGTCACCCCTTGCGGCTGCAGGGCATCGAGCAGGAACTTGAGCCGGCCGATGGTGCGCTTGTGCTGCGCGGCGATATTGTCGATCAGCTGCAGATCGCCCGCCTTGGGGCGCTTCTCCAGCACCGTGGCCCAGGCCGGGCGTTCGAGCTGGATCTGGTAATCCCATTCCGAGTAATGGTAGGGCTCGGAGACTGGCTCCTTGCCTTCCAGTTCGTTGAAGGACTTGCCCATGTCTTCATACGGAAACAGCTCGGTGCCCAGCACCCAGATTTCCTGCGCGTCGTCGCCGGCCGTCTCGACATCGATCTCGTTGGCGAACTCCATCAGGCTGACGTGCTTCCTCACCTGCTTGGGGGCTTCGTAACCGGCCGCCATGGCCTTTTCGAAATCGAACTCCTCGAATTCCCAGAAATAGCGGTTGTCGTCGCGGTACGGCGCGGTGAGCAGATCGCTGCGCGGGTTGAAGGGGATGCGCCTGGCCATGAATTCGTGCGCCAGCTGCACGCCGATGTCCCAGGAAACCTGGTTGGTATCGAGGCGCTCCGCAGCCTGCTTGAACAAGACGCGACCCTGGGCGATCCACGGATCATTGTCCTGGTAGCTGTCATCCAGCAGGGCGCGCGCCAGACGGTTGAGGTAATCCCCTGCCGTGTTGCCCTGCTCTTGCCCTATCGTATGCAGTTGCGCCCACAGGTGCTTGAGGCCGGGAAACTTGCGGATCGACAGGGTTTCCACCCGGGCATCCTCGATCACGCTGATCACGGCCATCTGCCAGGGATTGAGCGCCTCGGCCGAAATCGGGTCGCGGGTATGGACGATATGCGCGGCGCTATGGGCCGCGGCAGCGCGGTACATCTCCAGGCCGGGGATGCGTGTTCCCCCGCCCCCATCCCGTCCTTCCCCCTGAGGGGGAAGGGGCGTTTGCTCCCTCCCCTTCAAGGGGAGGGTTGGGGTGGGGATGGGTTGAAGAGGAAGGACAAAATCATCGTAAGCGTCCGGCAGATGGATGAAATAGCCCTCCACATAGGGCCGGTAACCTTCGCGCGTCTCGAAATCGCCGGAAGTCGGCTTCATGAAGAAATCGCGTGCCCACAAGGCGCGCAGATACATGTTGATGCGGCGCTGCACGTCGATGAACAGCGTACCCTTGCGCTCCTTCTGGAGCATGGCCAGCGATTCCCTGGATTGCAGGCTGAAGTAGTTGGCCTGCTCCGGGTAGTTGGTGCGATGGGCGTGCGCGCCCCACAGTGCCCAGCGGCGCAGACCGCCCAGCGTGAGCTGGCTGAACAGCACTTCCAGGTTTTCCAGCATCGGGCGCACGCCGCGCGGCGCCTGGGACAGCAGGTTATTGACGAATTGCAGGTAG
>PQAG01000120.1 GCA_003104895.1 Nitrosomonadales bacterium | reverse complement strand
TCCCTGATCAATTCCGCGAAGCCCTCCCATCCCAGCGCCGCTTCTCCCGGATGGCTCAGGGTCGGCAGCACCGCCCCCAGCAGCACGTAATCCAGCCCCAGCGACGCCGCGCGCGCCAGCTCGGCGGCATTGTGGCAGGACGCGCCGCACAGCCCATGCCGTGGCCGCTGTCCAATCGACATCAGCTCGGCCGAAGTCAGGTGCACCCCATCCGCCCCGGCAAAGCAGGCCTGATCCATGCCCGAATTGATCACCACCCTGGCGCCATGCGCGTGAGCGCGCTCGATGACCTGCTGCGCCAGCCGCGCCTGCCCGGCCGGCGAAAAACTTTTCTCGCGCAGCTGGATCAGGCGCAAGCCGTTTTCCAGCGCCGCCTCAAGTTGCTCCATGAAGCGCATTTCGCCCATTGCGGCGAACTGGGTGATGGCGTAGCGGGAGGGTAGCCCCAGCGCGCTCAGGATGGGGCCGTTGGCAGGCAGCAGGGGCGCCACATCGACCCGCCCCGGCTCTTGCCAGGCCAGCAGCTGCCCTTCCCGTCCATGCGGCTCGCCGTGCCAGCCCACGACGCGGAAGAAATGCAGTTTCACGCTGGCATGTTCATAGTCGAAATGCCGCACCAGCCAGGGCCAGGCATGTTCCACATCGATGCCCAGCTCCTCGTGCAGCTCGCGCGCCAGCGCATGCAGCAGCGCCTCGCCCGCCTCGACCTTGCCGCCGGGAAACTCCCAGTAACCGGCATAGGGCTTGCCCTCCGGCCGCCGCGCCAGCAGAAAGCGCCCATCCGGCTGCAGGATCACCGCCGCGACCACGTCCACGACCTTTTTATGGCTCATCCCTCAAACCCGGCCGCGCGCAGCGCAACTACGCCCCTCCTCCCCGCCGCCTGAGCGTAGTCGAAGGCAGCGTAGTCGAAGGCAGCGTAGTCGAAGGCAGCGTAGCCGAAGGCAAGGCGGGAAGAGCGCAAGGAGAGAGAGGCAATCATGGCATCCCTTTCTTGCTTCGAATATTGGCCTTCAGCCCCATGCGCCCCGCCCAGTCGCGCGCGAACTGCCAGGCCGAGCGGCCGCTGCGCGAACCGCGCCCCAATGCCCATTGCAGCGCCTCGCGCCGCACCTCTTCCGAATCCGCCTCCGCCACGCCCAGCTGGGCCAGCCAGTAGCGTGCGATGGCCAGATACTCGTCCTGGGAAAAGGGATAAAAGGACAGCCACAGGCCGAAGCGTTCGGAGAGCGAAACCTTCTCCTCCGTGGTTTCGCCCGGCCGGATTTCCCCGTCCACCGTGGTGGTTTCCAGATTTTCCGCCATGTATTCCGGCATCAGGTGGCGGCGGTTGGAAGTGGCGTAGATCAGCACATTCTCGGACGGTGCCGCCACCGAACCGTCCAGCGCCACCTTGAGCGCGCGGTAGCCCGGCTCCCCGGCATCAAAGGAAAGATCGTCGCAGAACACGATGAAGCGCTCGGGCCGCCGGCACAGAACCTCCACGATTTCCGGCAGATCGACCAGTTCCATGCGCTCCACCTCGATCAGGCGCAAGCCCTTGGCCGCATACTGGTTCAACACCGCCTTGATCAGCGAGGACTTGCCCGTGCCGCGCGCCCCGGTCAGCAGCACATTATTGGCCGGCAGCCCGCGCACGAACTGGCGCGTGTTGCGGTCGATCTGCTTCTTCTGCTCTTCCACACCCTGCAGGTCGGCGAGGCGGATGTGATGCGGGTGCGCCACCGGCTGCAGAAAGCCCTGGCCGCCCCGCTTGCGCCAGCGGAAAGCCGCCGAAGCGGCCCAGTCCGGCGCGGGCGGTGGGCTGGGGAGCACCTGTTCCACGCGCTGCAACAGCGCCTCAGCGCGGGTCAAAAAGAATTCAAGATTATTCATCAAATGGTATCCAATGGGCTGGTGACGCCCCGGCCGCCACGGTTCAGTACATGGGTATAAATCATCGTGGTGGAAACATCGGAATGGCCGAGCAATTCCTGCACGGTGCGTATGTCATACCCACCTTCCAGCAAGTGCGTGGCAAAAGAATGGCGCAGCGTATGGGGTGTAGCTGGCTTGGCAAGATTTGCATTGCGCACCGCCTGCTTCACCGCGCGCTGAATCGACTGCTCCAGCACATGATGGCGCCGCGTCTCACCCGAACGCGGGTCGGTAGAAATGCCCGTCGCCGGAAACACATATTGCCAGCCCCACTCCCGGGCTGCATTAGGGTACTTGCGTTCGAGCGCATAGGGCAGATAGGCGCTTCCCAAGCCCGCCGCCAAATCCTGATCGTGCAACGCCTTCACTTTTTGCAAATGTTCGCGCAAAGCACTCGCCAGCGCTGCCGGCAACATGGTCACACGATCCTTGAAGCCCTTGCCATCACGGATCAGAATTTCCCTGCGGGAAAAATCCACGTCCTTCACCCGCAATCGCAGGCACTCCATGATTCTCATACCCGTGCCATACAGCAAACTGGCAATCAGCCACTGCGTGCCCTCCATGCGTGAAAGCACCGCCTGCACCTCCTGCCGTGTCAACACCACCGGCAAACGCTTCGGCGCCTTGGCACGCTCCACATTATCCAGCCAGGGCAACTCGATCTCCAGCACCTCCCGATAAAGAAACAGCAATGCGCTCTTGGCCTGGTTCTGCGTGGACGCCGCCACCTTTCCCTCAACCGCCAGATGCGTCAGAAACTTCTCCACATCCGCGGCCCCCAGCTCGCGCGGATGCCGCTTGTCAAAAAACAGGATAAAGCGTTTAATCCAATCTGCATAAGCCTGCTCAGTACGGATACTGTAATGCTTGAGACGTATCTTTCCCCGCACCTGATCGAGCAATTTAGGGGAAGAATTGACTGAAGTATTTTCTGGCACGTTTAGGCCTTACTAAAATTTCATAACAGAATGATA
>PQAG01000119.1 GCA_003104895.1 Nitrosomonadales bacterium | reverse complement strand
TCCCTGGCATTGGCTTCCACCAGCTTGGCGCTGTCGCGCTGGATTGCGTTTGCCATCACGGTGAGCGCCTTGTTCTTGGCGTTGGTGTCGGCGCGGGCCATGGCGCGGGAAGCCGCGCGCGCCTGCTGGCCGAGATTGTGCATGTATGCTTTGACGTCCATATCCTTGTCCTCGATTCATCAAAAAAAGGTTTATAACCACGGGGAACACGGGGAAATCAACCCCGTACGCCCCGTGTTCCCCGTGGTTACATAGTCTTTTAGACTCACACCTTAGCCATGGTCAGGCCGAGCTGCAACAGCTCGTCCCACACATCGCCCCTGGCCAGTCCCTTGATCATGCGGTCGATTCCCGCTGCCTGTTTCAGCCCCTGCAGCAGGCGTGCTTCTGAGGTGCGCTTGACGGCCTGTTCCACCAGGCGCTGGCGCGACTCCCAGATCCAGGCGTCACGCATCAGTTGCGGCAGGCTGCCGCCGCGCCGCATGCCGCCGCGCAGCCTGGCCAAAGTGCGGATCTCGCGCGTCAGCGCCCACAGGATCAGCACCGGGTCTTCTCCTTCGCCGCGCAGTACCTCAAGAATGCGGCTGACGCGGGCGGCATCGCCAGCCAGCAGGGCATCGCCCAGCTTGAACACGTCGAAGCGCGCCACATCCGCCACTGCATCCCGGACCTGCTCCAGTGACAGCGTTCCGGCCGGGAACAGCAGGGCCAGCTTCTGGACTTCCTGGAAAGCCGCGAGCAGGTTGCCCTCCACCTGGTCGGCGAGGAACTGCAGCACCACCGGCTCGGCGCGCTGGTTCTGGCGCGCCAGGCGCGCCCCGATCCAGGCCGGCAACTGGGCGCGCTCGACCGGGAAGAAAGGCAGCACCACGCCCGCCTGCTCCATGGCCTTGAACCATTTCCCCGCCTGGGCGGCCTTGTCGAGCTTGGGACAGAGCACCAGCGTCACGGTATCCGCCGGCTGGCGGGCGCAATACTCCTGCAGCGCCTGGCTGCCGTCATTGCCCGGCTTGCCGGAAGGAATGCGCACTTCCACCAGGCGGCGCGCTGAAAACAGCGACAGGCTGTTGCCGCTGGCCAGCAGGTTCTGCCAGTTGAAACCCCGTTCCACCGTGAACACGTCGCGTTCGGCACAGCCTTCCTGGCGTGCGCGGCTGCGGATGGCATCGGCCGCTTCCTGGACCAGCAGCGCCTCGTCGCCAAAAAGCAGGTAAAGCGGCTGCAAGCCCTTGAGCAAATGCTGGTCCAGCTGCTCCGGCTTGATCCGCATGTTACCTTTTCAGCGTACCGAGGCGCCGGATTACCTGCTGCACCGCGTCGCTCTGCATGTCGCGGTACAGCATGGCCTCTTCCTGCTCTTTCGCCAGCACCTGGACATCGCTGAACGACAGGGTGCGTTTCAGCTCCAGCTGCTGGACCGGCATCAGCTCCGTGCCCTTGCCGTCATGCAGGCGGAAGGAGAGGCGATAGTAAAGCTCGAATTCGCCCACGCGGCCGCCGCCCGTCAGCGAGAGGATGCGCTTCTCGCGGCCCTCCCCCAGGATATCCAGGATAGCCTGGGCTTCGCCCGGCGTCTGCACCACCGTCACGTTCGAACCAGAGCGCAGGTAGCGCTGCAGGTCCGGCCCCAGCTGATTGCCGCCGCCCTGCACGTACAATTTCCCGAACGGCAGCTGGGCCGGCCCGCGCAGGTGAAAGCCGCATGCGCCCAGCGCCAGTACCAGAATCACGAGCAGGAGTTTTTTCATCGCTTACACCACTACGTTGACCAGGCGGCCCGGCACGACCACCACTTTCTTGATCGCCTGGCCTTCAGTAAATTTGAGCACGCCGGGGTTGGTGAGCGCCAGCTTCTCGATCTCGTCCTTGCCAGCCGATTTCGCCACGGTCATGCTGCCGCGCAGCTTGCCGTTGACCTGCAGCATCAGCTCGATCTCATCCTGCACCAGCGCGCCTTCGTCCGCCGTGGGCCACGGCGCATCCAGGATGTCGCCGCCCGGCCTGAGTTCCGCCCACAAGGCATGGCTGATGTGCGGCACGATAGGAGAGAGCAGCAGCACCACGGCTTCCAGCGCCTCCTGCATCAATGAACGGCCCGCCGGGCTGGGATCGCCGTTCCTGCCGAGCGCGTTCATCAGCTCCATCACCGCCGCAATCGCCGTGTTGAACTGCTGCCTGCGGCCGTAGTCGTCGCTCACTTTCTGGATTGTGGCGTGAAGCTGGAAGCGCAGCGATTTGAGCTCGGGCGAGAGGTTTTTCCTCGCCCCTGCCCCCTCTCCCAGAGGGAGAGGGGAACCATCGCCCCCTCCCCCGCAAGCGGGGGAGGATTGGGGAGAGGGAAATGCCACCACCACGCCCTTTTCGACATGGTCATGGACCGCCTTCCATACCCGCTTGAGGAAGCGGAAAGCCCCTTCCACGCCGGCATCCGACCATTCCAGCTGCTGGTCCGGAGGCGCGGCGAACATCATGAACAGGCGCGCGGTGTCGGCGCCGTACTGGTCGATGATGGCCTGCGGGTCGACACCGTTGTTCTTGGACTTGGACATCTTCTCGGTGCCGCCGATGATGACAGGCTGGCCGTCGGCTTTCAGGGTGGCGCCGGCCGGGCGGCCCTTGTCATCCAGCTGCAAATCCACTTCGGCGGGGTTGATCCACTGCTTCTTGCCGTCACCGATCTCGCGGTAGAAAGTCGGCGCCACCACCATGCCCTGGGTCAGCAGCCGGGTGAAGGGCTCGGCATATCGGGAAGTTTTTAACCTTTGCTCCCTYTCCCCCTGGGAGAGGGTTGGGGAGAGGGCCTCTTCCTCGCCAAACAGGCCGGCATCGCGCATCAGCTTGTTGAAAAAGCGYGCATACAGGAGATGCAGGATGGCGTGCTCGATGCCGCCGATGTACTGGTCCACCGGCAGCCAGTATCTGGCGCGCTCGTCGACCATGGCCTCGTTGTTGTCCGGATTGGCGTAGCGCGCGTAATACCAGGACGACTCGACGAAGGTATCCATGGTGTCGGTCTCGCGCTCGGCTGCGCCGCCGCACTTCGGGCAGGCGGTCTGGTAGAACCCGGGCATCTTCTTGATCGGCGAGCCGATGCCGATCTTCACGTCCTCCGGCAGCACCACCGGAAGGTCCTTCTCCGGCACCGGCACGTCGCCGCAAGCGGGGCAGTGGATGATCGGGATCGGGCAGCCCCAGTAGCGCTGGCGCGAGATGCCCCAGTCGCGCAGGCGGAACTGGGTGCGCTTCCCGCCCAGCCCCTTGGCCTGAAGATCCTCGGCGATGGCGTCGCTGGCAGCATGGAAATCCAGACCGTTATATTTTCCCGAGCAAACCAGCGTGCCATGTTCAACGTTGGGCGATTCAAGCTCCATCCGGGCGGCAAAGCCGTTGACCGCTTCGGCAAGGTCCGCGGTCGTGGTGTTCAGGTCCGCCAGAATCTCGCCCAGGTAATTCACCATCCCCATGTGGTCGATGGCCTGCTGATTGATGTCGACGCCCTCCGTTTTGAGCAGGCGAAGCAAGGCCTCCCATTTTTCCAGCAATTCGCCGCTTGCAATCACGTGCTTGACCGGCAGGTCATATTTCATGGCGAAGGCAAAGTCGCGCTCGTCATGCGCCGGCACCGCCATGACCGCGCCTTCGCCATAGCCCATCAGCACATAGTTGGCCACCCATACCGGCAACTTCTCGCCGCTCAGCGGGTGCACCACGAAGCGGCCGGTGGGCATGCCCTTCTTCTCCATCGTCGCCAGATCGGCCTCGGCCACGCCGCCCTGCTTGCATTCCTCGATAAAGGCGGCGAGGCCGGGATTCGCCCCGGCGGCTTCCGTGGCGAGCGGATGCTCGGCCGCAACGGCCACGTAAGTTGCACCCATGAGGGTGTCCGGACGGGTGGTGTAGACCCTGAGAGCTCCGTCACCTTCGTCGTAGGGAAAATGCACCTCGGCGCCGGAGCTCTTGCCGATCCAGTTCTTCTGCATGGTGCGAACCTGCTCGGGCCAGCCTGGCAGATTATCCAGCCCGGAGAGCAGCTCGTCAGCATAGGCGGTGATCTTCATGAAATACATCGGGATCTCGCGCTTTTCCACCAGCGCGCCGGAGCGCCAGCCGCGGCCGTCGATCACCTGTTCGTTGGCGAGCACGGTGTGGTCGACCGGGTCCCAGTTCACGGTAGCGAGCTTCTTGTAGATCAGCCCTTTCTCGAACAGCCGGGTGAACAGCCACTGTTCCCAGCGGTAATAATCCGGCTTGCAGGTGGCCAGCTCGCGCGCCCAGTCGATGGCCAGGCCGAGCGACTGGAGCTGGCCGCGCATGTAGCCGATGTTGGAATAGGTCCAGGCGGCAGGCGCCACATTGTTGGCGATGGCGGCGTTTTCCGCGGGCAGGCCGAATGCGTCCCAGCCCATGGGCTGCAGCACGTTATAGCCCTGGAAGCGGTGGTAGCGGGAAAGCACGTCGCCGATGGTGTAATTGCGCACGTGCCCCATGTGAAGCTTGCCTGACGGATAGGGAAACATGGACAGACAATAGTACTTGGGCTTGCCGGGGATTTCTTCCGCCCGGAATGCCTGAATCGAATTCCAGTGCTGCTGCGCCTGCTTTTCCACCGAGGCAGGGGTATAGAGGTTTTCCATGGTTCTTGACAAAAGTAATATAGAAAAGCTGGTGATTATACGCCGAAACCGGATACCCCATGTCCCCGCCAGCTAGTGACAAAACAGCCCTTTCGCAATTATACTGAAACATTCGTGTCATTATTTTCGGGGATCTCTACCATGTCGAAGAAACACCCAGTCGTCGCTGTTACAGGCTCGTCCGGCGCCGGCACCACCACCGTCAAAGTCGCGTTCCAGCACATTTTCGAGCGCGAGAACATCATCGCCGCGGTGATCGAAGGCGACAGCCTGCACTCCCTCGGCCGCGTGGAATTCAAGGAAGCCTCGAAAAAAGCGGAAGAAGCCGGCAACAACCATTTCAGCCATTTCGGCCCGGAAGCCAACCATTTCGCGAAAATTGAAGAAACCTTCAAAACCTACGGCGAAACCGGTACCGGCCAGAAGCGCTACTACATCCACTCCGATGCTGAAGCAGCCGAGCTGAACGCACGCCTCGGCACCAGCCTGAAAGCGGGCGAGTTCACTCCCTGGGAAAACATCCCGTCCGGCAGCGACCTGCTGTTTTACGAGGGCCTGCACGGCCTGGTCAAGGATGGCGATGTCGATGCTTCGCGCCACGTCGATCTGGGCGTGGGCGTGGTGCCCATCGTCAACCTGGAGTGGATACAGAAAATTCACCGCGACGGCAAGGAGCGCGGCTACTCGGCCGAGGCCACCGTGCACACCATTCTGCGCCGCATGCCCGACTATGTGAACTACATCACGCCGCAGTTCTCCCAGACCCACGTGAACTTCCAGCGCGTGCCGACGGTGGA
>PQAG01000118.1 GCA_003104895.1 Nitrosomonadales bacterium | reverse complement strand
CTTGAAGTAGCTTACCCTGTCCACAGTGTAGCCGGTAGGCCGGTCAACGCCGGTCGTCTCGAACAAGGTAGGATACAGATCCGAATGGCGCTTAGTTTAGCTCCTTGCATTTCTAGGGTTGTTTTTCCAGTAGCGGTTGCGGTGGGGAATGTCTTTGAAACAGCGGCGATGTCGATTCAGCAATGGGAACGGCTTGGGCCGTCGTTTGACGGCGCGCGGTTCGCGGCGGCCTGGCCTGGCTGGGACTTCGTCCTTGGCCAACACCGCCAGTAACTCGCAAACTAATTGTCGTTGCTTCTTCTTCGAGCGGGCCTGAGCAATCGCGATGCTGTACTGGCGGGCGGCATCGACAGTTCCTTTGAAGCTGATGCGGTCCAGGGGCACTTCATGAATGGCGCTGGCCTCGGTCATCAGGGCTCGGATGAGATTGTAAGCGATAAGGAACATTTCCAGTTCCTTGTGAATCATCCTGGGACTCTGGCAGCGCAACACTTCCATGCCCATGCTTGTCTTAATATCCCGGAACCAGAGCTCGATTTTCCAGCGGCGTGCGTACAGTCGGGCCACTTCTTCGGCCGGATACTTTTCAGCGTCAATCATGGTCGTCACCAGCGTCACCGATTCGGGACGAAACCCCGGCACTTGGAGCTGGAACCGCAGCACGCGCACCTCAAGCTCCGAGGGAATGAGTTTCCATAAATACGGCGGTAGGTACCGGGGTTTGAGCAGCGGCTTTGACCAGGTGAAAAGGCGATCGCTTTTCCCCAGCCGTTTGCCTTTGCGCCAATCAATTTGCCGAGCGTGATGCAGGCGAAAGAGACTGCCCACCCCGCGCAAGAGCAGCAAAGCCAGCAGGACGAAATTGCAGAAGCCGCGGTCCGCGATGACCAGATCGCGAGGCTTGAAGTGGTCCAGCAGCTTGTAGAGCAAGGCTAACTCGTGCCGGTGTTTATTGCCTTTTTGATAATCAAGCAGAACGCCGCTGGAGAGGCTGAAAATGCCCACGATCTTCATCAGCGGAAAACCACAGCCCGGTTTTTGGGAACGGGACTGGGGATACTCCCGCTGGTTTTTAGGCGTGTCCGGCAGACTCACCGTGGTGCCATCAATGACTTTGGGGCGCAAGTCATGCCAGAGTTGCTCGGCCTGAGGCAGAAGTTTATCCGCCCGAGCCGCGACGGCATGGCGGATGCGCTGGAGAATATCCAAGGGCAGGCGCAAGCGGGCCTGACAATAGGCCCCAGTCCTTTCATCGACGGAACCGAGGCTGTTGAGACAAAACAGAGCCTGGATTTGTCGAACGATCTCACGGCAAGGACAGGAGGGATTAAGAGCTTGATAGAGGAACCCCCAGAAGGTGCGCCGCACCGAATAGATACGGTCGCGACTGTTCGGGCCATCGTCGCTCTGGGACAACAGCCAGGGCGGAATCAGCTCGGCGAAGAGCAGTTCGAGATGAAGGAGGCTTTCCTGCCGGACGCGCTGGACGCGGCGGCCAAAGGCGGCCAAGCGGGCGCGCCAAGCCGGAAAAAAGGGCGTATGGGGCATTGAGACAGTATGTATACCGCCCTATTGACGCTTGAGCTATGCTCTTATTCATGACCAAAGCAAAATCCTCCGCCCCCACCTCCCTGGCCCAGTGTGAAGCCCAGTACCGACAGTTCTGCCAATCTCTAGCGGCCGTCGGCTGGATCAGTGAAGGATATGTGCAGGATCGCGGACCTGGCGCCGGTGGTCCTTGCTATCAATGGACGCGCAAGGCTCGTGGCAAAACGGTCAGCGTGGCTCTATCGCGGGAGCAATATGAATGGTTGCGAGACGCCATACAGAATTGGCGGCGGGTCCAGGAAACCCTGCGGCAAATGCAACGATTATCTCGCCACGTCCTTTTCAGCACGGTGCCTCACCCGCCTCGCCGCAAGCGGTTGGGCAAGAGAGTTTTAGGCCTAATCTAAGCGCCATTCGGGTCGGATCCCTTGTTCGCGGTTGCCGCCGCCATGGCGTCCATTTTGTCGTTTGGTGTGATGCTCCGCTCCATTTGCTTCATTGCGGCACTGCATACGGTCTAAGTTCATGTGAAACTCATGACATACTCATGATAAACTCATGAAAACGTGAGGTCAACGTGTGTTTAGCGTGCGTTTAGCGTGCGTTTATATGGGATGGTCCGGACCTTCTGATCCCCCGGACGCCGTCTCAGTTCAACGGAATACCGCGGCGGACGTAAGTAGGGATATCGAGATCTTCGCCGCGGTGGATTGTGGGCTGGCTTTTTTCAAAGCGGCCTTTGGAAACGATTTCGAGCGGCAAGTTGCCCTGCTGCAAGCGGCGGGCGGCATGAGTTCCGGATCGGCCGTTGCCTGTATTCAATCCCAAAACGACGCTGGCGTCGTGCGTGGGCGGGGGCGGCACAAATCGGGAGGCACCGCACGCGCCCACGGACGGTTCGATCAGCCGGGTGTCGAGATCCCCGCTGTCGGATTGCGGCGCGTGCGAGGCGCTGCCTTGCAGGTTCGAGCGCGGGGACGGGAGTGCGCGCGGATCGGGAGCGGGGTTCTTGCGGGACGCGACCAGCGTGATGCCGAGGCGCCCGCGCATCTCCTCCGTGACACTGGCGCCCATGATGACATGGGCATTGTCGGTGCGCCGGTTGATTTCCTCCATCACTTTCCTGACATCGGCCAGGGACAGGTCGGGGCCGCCAAAGAGGCTGACAAGGACGGCGTCGGCCTCGGCCAGCGC
>PQAG01000117.1 GCA_003104895.1 Nitrosomonadales bacterium | reverse complement strand
GAGTGCGCAGAGCAGGGCTAGGCGTTTCATGGGATGTTCCTTGGGCCTGAAAGCGGCAGTTTTCCGCAGAGATGAATGCATCGTATCCGCGGGAGGCTGAATGAAAGCTGAATCGAAGGTCTGTGGAAGGGTCTGGAACCTATGTAAATAGGCTCTTATTCGGCAGCGATTTTCACGCAGTTGCGGCCAGCCTGCTTTGCTTCATACAAGGCAGTATCGGCCCGCATCACCATGGCGTGGCCGTTTTCGTCCGGTTTCAGGCGGGCCAGTCCGGCGCTGAAAGTGACCGGAATCGGTTTCCCTTCATATTGCATGGGGTTGTTCAGGAATGCCTGTTGCAGACGGCCCATGACGAACTCGCAGCCCTTGATGTCCGTTTCCGGCAGAATGATCAGAAACTCCTCGCCGCCATAGCGCACCAGCGAGTCCGACTCGCGCAGCACCGATTTGGTGATCAGGGTCAGGTGTTGCAGCAGCTTGTCACCGGCGTCATGGCCGAATTCATCATTGACATGCTTGAAATGATCGATATCCAGCATCGCCACGGAAAGTTTGGTGGCGCTGCGCTGGGCGCGGGCCACTTCCTTGCCCAATACGTGGTCCATCGCGCGCCGGTTCTGCGCCCCGGTGAGCCAGTCTTCCTGCATCATTTGGCGGCTTTCCTGCAGCTCGGCTTTGACGTGTTCCAGCGCCATTTTGGTTGCCGCCAGATCGAGGTGGGCGTCTTCCACCGTGCTGTGAATGGAGGAGGTGGTGGTCAGGATGGTGTCCAGCAGCTCCAGCACGTGCTTTTTTTCCTGCGCCTGAGTGAGATCATCCAGCGAACTCTTGATGGTCTGATTCTGCTTCTGGATATTGCTTGCCAGGCCGCCGGTGCGCTCGGTCACTTCGCCCAGCATGTCGCGGATAATGGTCAGCACTGCGCCGCAATTAGTGACGGCAGCATGATCCGGCGGTGCAGCTCCGGTGTTGCCGGCAAGCACATGATAAAACCTGCTGTAATTCTCCGGCGTTGGCGGCAGGCCCTGCTCGGTGATCTTGAGCAGGGCGGCGCGGGCGAGATCGGTCGGGTTCGGGTGCATGATCAGCAGGCTGTATTTAGTTTTTGCGCTCAACAAAAATTGCACTGAGTATAACGCAAAATCAGCCTGTTACTGACATGATTCATGACACTTAATTCATGCCGTTGTGGCGCAGCAGCGCATCCATCGAGGGCTCCCGTCCGCGGAAGGCGACAAAGGATTCCAGCGCCGTGCGGCTGCCGCCCATTCCGAGAATCTCGCTCCAGAAATGGTGGCCGGTTTCCTCGTTCAATACGCCGTTTTCCTCGAACAGGCTGTAGGCATCGGCCGACAGCACTTCCGCCCATTTGTAGCTGTAATAGCCGGCGCCGTAGCCACCGGCGAAGATATGCGAGAAATTGTTGGGGAAGCGGTTGTAGGCGGGTGGAATGATCACGGCAATCCGGGCGCGAATCTGGTCCAGCAATTGCAATGGCGTTTGCGAACCCGCCGCGTCGAAGTCGTGATGCAGGTGCATGTCGAACAGCGCGAATTCGAGCTGGCGCACGGTCTGCATGCCGCCCTGGAAGTTCTTGGCGGCGAGCATCTTGTCGAACAGCTCGCGCGGCAGGGCGGCGCCCGTGTCCACGTGCTTTGCCATGTGCTTGAGCACGTCCCATTCCCAGCAGAAGTTCTCCATGAACTGGCTGGGCAGTTCCACCGCATCCCATTCCACGCCGTTGATGCCCGACACGCCGAGGTCTTCCACCTTGGTCAGCATATGGTGCAGGCCGTGGCCGAATTCGTGGAACAGGGTGATCACCTCGTCGTGGGTGAACAGGGCTGGCTTGCCTCCAACCGGCGCGGAGAAGTTGCAGTTGAGATAGGTCACCGGCACCTGGATGCCGGATTCCTTGCGCCGCCGCGTGATGGCGTCATCCATCCAGGCCCCGCCGCGCTTGTTCTGGCGCGCGTAAAGGTCGAGATAGAACTGGCCGATCAGCTGGTTCTGCTGGTCGCGGATGTCGAAGAATTTCACGTCCTCGTGCCAGACCGGCGCGCTGGAAGCGTGGATGGAAAGGCCGTAGATGGTTTCCACCACCTTGAACATGCCCGGCAGCACCTGGTTTTCCGGGAAATACTGCTTCACTTCCTGATCGGAAAAGGCGTAGCGCTTGACGCGCAGTTTTTCACTGGCGTAGGCGATGTCCCAGGCTTCCAGATTTTCCATATTCATTTCCTCGCGCGCGAACTGGCGCAGCTCGGCCAGGTCGCGCTCGGCGTAGGGCTTGGCGCGCTTGCCCAGCTCATTGAGGAAATCCAGCACCTGCTGCGGAGTTTCCGCCATCTTGGTGGCCAGGGATTCCTCGGCGTAGCTCTTGAATCCCAGCAGTTGCGCGGCTTCCCGGCGCAGCTTGAGGATCTGTCCGATCAGTTGCGTGTTATCCAGCTCCGGCTTGCCGAATTCGGAAGCGCGGGTGACGTAGGCGGTGTACATCTGCTCGCGCAAGCCACGGTTCTCGCCGTATTGCATGAGCGGCAGATAGGAGGGCATGTGCAGGGTGAATTTCCAGCCCGCCTTGCCGTCCGCCCCGGCCGCCTCGCGCGCCACCTGCAGGGCATCGGCGGGAATGCCCGCCAGTTCGCTTTCGTTTTCGACGAACAGGGCGAAGGCGTTGGTGGTGTCGAGCAGGTTTTCCTCGAATTTGGCGGAGAGGGTGGATAGTTCTTCCTGAATCGCCTTGAAGCGCGCCTTTTTGTCGTCCGGCAGATCGGCGCCGCCGAGGACGAAATCGCGCAGTTCGTTCTCCACGATCTTTTTCTGCGCCGGGGTCAGTGTGGCAAAAACTGCCGATGCCTTGAGCGCCTTGAACTTGGCGAACAGGCCCTGGTTTTGCGACAGATCGGCATAAAAAGCCGTCAGGGCGGGCAGGTTGGCGTTATAAACCTCGCGCAGTTCCGGGCTATTGGTCACCGCGTTGAGATGGGAAACCTGGCCCCAGGCACGTGAAAGGCGCTCGTTGGCGTCTTCCATCGGGCGCACGAAATTGTCCCAGCTGGGCGGCGCGGTGTCTTTTACCAGCTTCTCCACCAGCGCGCGGTTGCTGGCGATCAGCTGCTCCACCGCCGGGGTGACATGGGCCGGAGTGATGTCGGGAAAACGCGGCAGGCCGGAGAAATCGAGCAGGGGATTGGTCATGTTGTGGGGAATCCGTGGAATGATGAAAATTATTATACTATTTGGGCCTCTACCGCCGGACTTCAAGCATGAAACCGAATATCACAGCTTACCAGGGCATCTCCCCGCGTCTTGCGGAAGGGGTGTTTGTCCATGCCAGCGCCCACATCATCGGCGATGTGGAGCTCGGCGCGCACGCCTCGGTGTGGTGCGGCGCGGTGATCCGCGGCGATGTCAACCGCATCCGCATCGGCGCCGGGACCAATATCCAGGATCTGAGCGTGCTGCATGTCAGCCACAGAAGCGCGGCCCGGCCTGAAGGCGCGCCGCTGCTGATCGGCGAGCGGGTCACCGTGGGCCACCGCGTCATCCTGCACGGCTGCGAGATCGGCGATGAATGCCTGATCGGCATGGGCGCCATTGTCATGGATCATGCCGTGCTGGAGCCGCACGTCCTGCTTGGCGCGGGCAGCYTGGTGCCGGAGGGCAGGCGCCTGAAGGGCGGCCACCTTTATCTCGGCAGCCCGGTGCGCGAAGTGCGCCCSCTGACGGCGGAAGAGCTGGCYTATTTCAGCTATTCRGCCGCSCACTATGTGCGGCTKCASCAGRGYTATTAACGTGAAACTCGCGCAGCGGGACCTTGCCCCTCTCGCCCTCCGGGAGAGAGTTGGGAGAGAGGGAAAACGGGCGCATGGCTGACCAGGCGGCACGTTCAGGCGCRGAAGCGGCGGAAAAGCTTGCGCTGACCCTGGCCGCTTCGCTGCTTCTCCATTTTGCGCTGATTTTCGGCCTGCAGATCCGGGCCGTGCCGGCCGCCAGTCATGCCGGCAAGGTGATTCAGGCGCGCCTGGCCGAGCCGCCCAGGGTGGCGGCAGTTGCCCCTCCGGCGCCGGATACGCTGACGGTGCAGGCGCAGGAAACCCCTCCCTTGCCGCTTGAAGAGCCTGCCTCTGCGGAGACGCCCGCCGAGGCGCCGCCCGCCAGCGCCGCAGCGCCCGAGCGCAGCGCCAGCCTGCCCAGCATCGAAGTTCCCCTGATCGAGGACCCCACCTATTACCCGGCCAAGGAGGTGGATGTTCATCCCGCCGCCTTGCAGATCATCCAGCCCTCTTATCCCGATGAGGCGGTACGCGCCAATGCGGCCGGCAGCGTGGTGCTGGTGCTGCTGCTGGACGAAAGCGGCAAGGTGCAGGAACTCTCGGTGGAGGAAGCCAGTCCGCCCGGCATGTTCGAGCAGTCCGCCCTGGATGCATTCCGCCATGCGCGTTTTTCGCCTGCCCAGCGCAATGGCCGTGTGGTGAAAAGCCGGGTGCGCATCAAGGTCACTTACGATCTGACTGACAAAAATAGCCTGATTGACAAGCCGCAGCAAAAATGAGATAAACRCGCCTTGCGCCGATTTGAAATCAGCTTGCGGGCGCGTTAAAAATACGGCTAAAGCGAGGACAAAACCCCGTTTTAGCCGCCGCTAAACGGGGTTTTTGYTTTTTTGAGGGTTTTATGAACGAGTATCTGTTTACTTCGGAATCGGTTTCCGAAGGTCATCCSGACAAGGTCGCSGATCAAATTTCCGACGGYGTGCTCGACGCCATCCTGTCCCAGGATCCCTATGCCCGCGTGGCCTGCGAAACGCTGGTGAACACCGGCCTGGTGGTGCTGGCGGGCGAAATCACCACCTCCGCCGTGGTGGACTATGCCCAGATTGCGCGCGACACCATCAAGCGCATCGGTTACGACGAATCCGCCGGCGGCTTCGACTATCGCAGCTGCTCGGTGCTGACCGCCATCGACAAGCAGTCTGCCGACATCGCCCAGGGCGTGAACGAAGGCCAGGGCCTCGATCCCGATCAGGGCGCCGGCGACCAGGGCCTGATGTTCGGCTTTGCCTGCGACGAAACCCCGCAGCTCATGCCCGCGCCGATCTATTTCGCCCACCGCCTCATGCAGCGCCAGGCCGAAGTGCGCAAGGACGGCCGCCTGCCGTGGCTGCGCCCGGACGCCAAGTCGCAGGTGACTTTCCGTTACGTGGACGGCAAGCCGGTGAGCGTGGATACGGTAGTGCTTTCCACCCAGCATGCCGCGGATATCGAATACCATACCCTGACCGAAGCCGTGATCGACGAAATCATCAAGCCGGTGATTCCCGACCACATGCTGACGCATGAAACCAAATACTTCATCAACCCCACCGGGCGCTTCGTCATCGGCGGCCCGATGGGCGACAGCGGCCTGACCGGGCGCAAGATCATCGTCGATACCTACGGCGGTGCGGCGCACCACGGCGGCGGCGCCTTTTCCGGCAAGGACCCGTCCAAGGTGGACCGCTCCGCCGCCTATGCCGGGCGCTATGTGGCGAAAAATATCGTCGCCGCCGGGCTGGCTAAGAAATGCGAAGTGCAGGTGGCCTACGCCATCGGCATCGCCAGGCCAGTCTCGCTGATGGTGAACACCTTCGGCACCGGCAAGATCAGCGACGCGAAGATCGTCGAACTGATCCAGCAGCACTTCGACCTGCGCCCCAAGGGCATCGTCCTCGCGCTCGACCTGCTGCGCCCGATCTACGCCAAGACCGCCGCCTACGGCCACTTCGGCCGCGACGAGCCGGAGTTTTCCTGGGAAAACACGGATAAAGCAGACGCGTTGCGCGCGGATGCAGGGCTGTAAACCGCACTGCTCCCTCCCTTTCAAGGGGAGGGCCGGGGTGGGGATGGGGTAAGTCAGTCGCACGCTTGTTTACCCATCCCCCTCCCAACCTCCCCCTTGAAGGGGGAGGGGCAAATCCACCGGCCTGGCTGAAGGTCGTTTTGTTGAAAATTGAATACCCCCTCCGAGGGGCGCTGCGACCCCGATATCGGGGCCAGGCTCGGCGCGGGATTTCCGTAACAACTGCGCCCATTCAGAAACTTGAATGGAGAAACTGATGAGCACTTTTACCGATTACGTTGTTGCCGACATGTCCCTCGCTGCCTGGGGGCGCAAGGAAATTTCCATTGCGGAAATCGAGATGCCCGGCCTGATGGCCGTGCGCGAGGAATACGCCGCGACGCAACCGCTCAAGGGCGCGCGCATCGCCGGTTCCCTGCACATGACCATCCAGACCGCCGTACTGATCGAAACCCTGACCGCGCTGGGTGCTGAAGTGCGCTGGGCGTCGTGCAACATCTATTCGACGCAGGACCAGGCCGCCGCGGCCATCGCCGCCGACAACATCCCGGTCTTTGCCTACAAGGGCGAGAACCTGGACGAGTACTGGGATTTCACCCACCGCATTTTCGAGTGGCACGACGGCGGCATGCCGAACATGATCCTCGACGACGGCGGCGATGCCACCCTGCTGCTGCATCTCGGCAGCCGCGCCGAAAAAGATCCTTCCGTGGTTGCCAAGCCGGCCAACGAGGAGGAAACCGCCCTCTTCGCGGCCATCAACCAGCGCCTGAAAACCCATCCCGGCTGGTACTCCTCCCGCCTGGCCGCGATCCGCGGCGTGACCGAGGAAACCACCACCGGCGTGCACCGCCTCTACCAGATGCACGCTGAAGGCCGCCTGGCTTTCCCCGCCATCAACGTCAACGATTCCGTCACCAAATCCAAGTTCGACAACCTGTACGGCTGCCGCGAATCCCTGCTGGACGGCATCAAGCGCGCCACCGACGTGATGGTGGCCGGCAAGATCTGCGTGGTGCTCGGCTACGGCGACGTGGGCAAGGGCTGCGCGCAGGCCTTCCGCGGCATGGGCGCCACCGTGTGGGTCACCGAAATCGACCCGATCTGCGCCCTGCAGGCCGCCATGGAAGGCTACCGCGTGGTGCGCATGGAAGACGTGGCCGGCCAGGGCGACATCTTCGTCACCGCCACCGGCAACGTCAACGTCATCAACCACGATCACATGGTCAAGATGAAGAACGAGGCCATTGTGTGCAACATCGGCCACTTCGATTCCGAAATCGACATCGCCTCCCTGCGCCAATACGAGTGGGACAACATCAAGCCCCAGGTGGACCACGTGGTCTTTCCCGACGGCAAGAAGCTCATCGTGCTGGCAGAAGGCCGCCTGGTGAACCTGGGCTGCGCCACCGGCCACCCCAGCTTCGTCATGTCCGCCTCCTTCACCAACCAGGTGATGGCGCAGATCGACCTGTTCAACAATCCCGGCAAGTACCCGGTGGGCGTGTACGTGCTGCCCAAGCACCTCGATGAGAAAGTGGCGCGCCTGCACCTGAAGAAGATCGGCGTCAATCTGACCGAACTGTCGGAAGAGCAGGCTGGGTATATCGGCGTGCCTAAGAATGGTCCGTACAAGGCGGATCATTACCGGTATTAAGTGAGGAGTGAGGGGTTAGGGGTGAGGAGAAAACACCACGACTTGCAGGCTTGGCAATTTGCCATTCAACTGGTCAAGGATGTTTACATCCTGACTTCTGATTTCCCTTCTTCCGAAACTTATGGCCTGAGTAGCCAAATGCGTCGATCGGCAGTGTCGGTTCCTTCCAATATCGCGGAAGGCGCGGCACGTAACAGCAATAAAGAGTTTTTGCATTTTCTGGGCATCGCTCGCGGCTCTTTGAGCGAACTGGAAACCCAAGTCGTCATCGCACGAGAAATTGGTTACGCCCTGGATGTCTCCCCGCTTGAAAAACAAATAGACGATGTATTTGGCTTGCTCGGCGGCCTAATCAACTCCATAAAGAATTCATAACGCGATGAACTCCTCACTCCTCACTCCTCCCTCCTCACCGGTTTTAAGTTTCGAATTCTTCCCCCCCAAGACCCCCGAGGGCATGGAAAAACTGCGCGCCACGCGCCAGCAGCTCGCCCAGCTCAAGCCGGAATTCTTCTCGGTGACCTTCGGCGCCGGCGGCTCGACGCGCGACCGCACGCTGGAAACCGTGATCGAGATCCAGCACGAAGGCCACAAGGCCGCGCCGCACCTGTCCTGCATCGGCTCGACGCGGGAAAACATCCGCGCCATTCTCGACGAATACAAGAGCCACGGCATCCGCCACATCGTCGCGCTGCGCGGCGACCTGCCTTCCGGCACGCAGGACGTGGGCGAATTCCGCTATGCCAATGAGCTGGTGGCCTTCATCCGTCAGGAAACCGGCGACTATTTCCATATCGAAGTCGCCGCCTATCCCGAGTATCATCCCCAGGCCCCATCTGCCCAGGCCGATCTCGCCAACTTCAAGCGCAAGGTCGATGCCGGTGCCAACGCGGCGATCACCCAGTATTTCTACAACGCCGATGCCTATTTCAATTTCCGCGACGAATGCGATGCCATGGGCATCGATATCCCCATCGTGCCGGGCATCATGCCGGTCAGCAATTTCTCGCAGCTGGCGCGCTTCTCCGATGCCTGCGGCGCGGAAATCCCGCGCTGGCTGCGCTTGAAAATGCAGGGTTATGGCGACGACACCGCCTCGATCCGCGCCTGCGGCCTGGACGTGGTCACCGCCATGTGCGACCGCCTGCTGCAGGGCGGCGCGCCGGGTCTGCATTTCTACACCCTCAACCAGGCGGGGCTGATCACCACCATCTGGCAGCGGCTGGGGCTGTGAATATTGTCATTGGATGGCGACTTGTGCTAAATTCTGCGACAAATGTAGTAAATGAGCTTTTAGATGAATACCACAACATCCATTCGCATAGACCAGAAGCTTTATGAGCAGGCCAAGGCAGACGCTGCCGCCGAGCACCGTTCAATTGCCGGGCAGGTCGAGTTCTGGGCGAAGGTGGGCCGGGCTGCGCTCGACAATCCTGACCTTCCTGTCTCCTTCATCGCCGAGGCGCTGGTGGCTCTTGCCGAGCCGCGAGAGTTCGCAACCCCATTTGTTCCTCGCAGCAGCAGGAGATGACATACGGCCTCGTGCAGACCCGTCGATTTGGCCGTCAATACAAGAAGCTGCACGACAACATTGCTGCTGACGTCGATAGTGCGGTGATGCAGGTAGCAGAAAATCCTGCCATTGGTGAACAAAAGAAGGGTGACCTGGCCGAGTTGCGCGTTTACAAGTTCCACAGCCAGACTCAGCTATACCTTCTGGGATATACCGTTGATGATGCGATCCGCCTCGTCTATCTGGAGGTTATTGGACCGCACGAGAATTTCTATCGGGATATGAAGCGCTAGGCTCGCTGTCATGCCCTGAGCGGCCGTCTGGATAAAGCGCCTGTATATCAGCCAGATGCCCGGAATTTGTGCTATGGTAATACCTGTCGATACCTATTGGAGACGGCCATGAGCACAGCGACCACTCACCCCGTGGCAATCAAGATTGATCCCGAAACCAAAGAGCGCATAAAGCGGCTGGCYGACGCCCGCCAGCGCACCCCGCACTGGCTGATGCGCGAAGCCATCCGCCAGTATGTCGAGCGCGAGGAAAAACGKGAGGCGTTTCATCAGGATGCGATCAGGGCCTGGAGCGAGTATCAGGAAACCGGCCTGTACGTAACCGGGGATGAAGTCATTGATTGGCTTGAGACGTGGGGCGAAGAAAACGAGAAGCCTGCACCTGTATGCCACAAATAAGATTTACGCACGCAGCGCTGCGTGACTTGGCGCGATTGCGCGAGTTCCTGCGCCCAAAAAATCCTGCTGCAGCAAAGCGGGCTGCTGTGGCGATCACCAATGCTGTCCGTAAGCTCGGGCAACATCCGCAGATCGGCCGTCCGGCCGAAGGCATGGAGCCAGATTGCAGGGAATTGCTGATTGATTTTGGCGAGAGCGGATATGTCGCGCTATATCGCTATGAAACGAACCTCATAACGGTGCTCGCTCTACGTCATCAGAAGGAAACCGGAAATTAAAGGCCGCTGCTGCATTCCCGCACGGTTTTGATGATTCTGGCCTGGGTGGTTTTGTCCAGGCGCTTCAGTTCATCCAGGGCACGGGGGTCGAATTCAATCCGCCAGACCAAGATCGCGCTCTATCTGGTCAAGAGGAATGGCGGGCAATGGAGAATTCCCACGCGCCTCAGCGAGGTAATAGTCTTCAAGGTCATCAAGGTATTCGACCACGGCTTCGCGTACATAAAAACTCTTGGTGCGACCCGTGCTGCGCGCAAGCAGGGCAATGCGATTTTCGATCTCTTCAGGTAAGCGGACGGCTAACATGATTGCCTCCAAGTGTGATACGCGTATGACAAACATATTCCTTTTTTGCGGCAATAGGTTAAGGCTACGCGACGTGCAGCGCACTCCACCTCTGATCTGGCAGCGGCTGAGGCTGTAGCGTTGCTCCCATCACCCTGCAACGCGGGACTAAACGCATGAATCGACAATGTTGACACAGTATGGTCGCTTTGATAGTGTATCTACTTTGAATCAACAAGGGAGAATGCCATGCGCGCAACGGTGAAGAAGTGGGGTAACAGCGCGTCCGTCCGTATTCCTGCCGGGATCATGGCGGCGGCCAATTTGGCCCTGGACGATCCGATTGAAATTCATGAGGAAGGCGGTCGCATCGTCATTGAGCCGATTCGCACCAGCGAGTGCACGCTTGTCCAGTTACTTGCCGGCATCACACCGGAAAATCTGCACACTGAAATGGATTTCGGTGCGCCGGCAGGCAAGGAACTGTTGTAATGGCGGGTCGCTATGTACCTGAGGCTGGCGACATTGTCTGGCTACATTTCGACCCGCAGGCGGGACATGAGCAAGCTGGCCATCGCCCGGCGTTGGTGGTCAGTCCATCGTCCTACAACGGCAAGACCGGCCTGATGTTGTGCTGCCCAATGACCACTCAGATCAAGGGCTATCCATTCGAGGTGTTGATCGTAGGAGCCCGCCCGAGTGCTGCGCTGGCCGATCAGATAAAAAGTCTCGATTGGGTTGTGCGCAAGGCCAGCCACAAGGGAAAGGTATCACCCGGCGAGTTGGCAGAGGTACGGGAAAAAGCGTCTGCTCTCATTGGCAAGCCCGCGTAGGGTGCAATGCGCTCGCTTAATTGCACCCTACGCTGGCTGGATAAAGCGCCCGCATATCAGCCAGATGCCTGGATTTCGCGCTATGGTAATACCTGTCGATACCTATTGGAGACGGCCATGAGCACAGCGACCACTCACCCCGTGGCAATCAAGATTGATCCCGAAACCAAAGAGCGCATAAAGCGGCTGGCTGACGCCCGCCAGCGCACCCCGCACTGGCTGATGCGCGAAGCCATCCGCCAGTATGTCGAGCGCGAGGAAAAACGGGAGGCGTTTCATCAGGATGCGATCAAGGCCTGGAATGAGTGCCAGGCTACCGGCCTGCATGTGACAATGGAAGAAGCCGATGCCTGGTTAGCCCGACTGGAAGCGGGTCAAGACGCAGAGCCGCCCGAATGCCACGTCTGATTCGGGCGCCCCGCCGGGGACTTGCCCCCTGAATACCGGGAATGGCTCATCGAATTTGAAGATACCGGCTATATCGTACTGTATGCCAGCGAAGAACAAACGGTGGTTGTTCTGGCAGTCCGCCATCAGCGGGAAGTGGGATATTGATGCCTGCCCGGTTAGGGAGTCGCTGAACCCAATGGCTCCTTAGGGAAGCGCTGATCAATTCAATTTTTCGTCATTGCGAGCGTAGCGAAGCAATCCAGAAGACTGCAAGCACAAGCGTTTCTGGATCGCCACGTCGCTTCGCTTCTCGCGATGACCAAATAAATCAGTGCTTCCCCAGGCCATGAAAAAAATGTGTTAATGCAAGACCCTAGGCCTTCGGTTCTTGCCCGGCTGTTTCAAGTGACCCGAACCTCAATATGCCGCCCCAGTACAGTAGCTGCCGCCTCAATCTGATCCAGTCTGGAGGCATGGCGCAGGTCAAACAGGCGGTCAACCTGCGGCATATGCCAGCCCAGGCGGCGTGCCAGTTCGGCTTTCTTGATGCCCTGTTCGGTCATTGCCTGATAGACACCCAGTTTGGCGCACTCCAGCGCCGATGGGCGTACCGTCTTTTGCCCGGGTGCGGGCTGGCTGACAGCGGGCAGCGATTTGCGTGCTTCCACGTAAAACGACAAGGCTGTTTCCAGCGCATCGATAGCGTGTAGCAAGGCTTCGTCTTCATCCATGCCAAAGGTAATGGCCTCCGGCACATCGGGGAAAGTCACCAGCACAGAGCCGTCGTCAGGGGCCAGGATAACTGGGTAGTCAAACATGTATTCTCCTTATTTCAATCCAAGCTGGCGTTTAATGGCCGCTTCAAGCCCCTTGCCAAGCTCCGTAGTGCCGTGCATGGGCAGAGCGGACTGCTTACCGTTCAGGAACACCTTCAAGTGCGAACCTTTGCCTGGCTGAAAGGACGCACCTTGTTGTTCCAGCCACTTTTTCATTTGCTTCGAGTTCATGTGGAAAATAATAAACAGATCTGTTGTGTATGTAAAGAAAAAATTCACCACTTTTGTTTATTTCAAGGGCGTGACCCTTCGGCTGCGCTCAGGGCGGGCCCCTCACCCATTACCCAAAGCTGTTGCAAAAACGCAACAGCTTGCCAGGGTGTGTTGCGGAAACTGCAGTTAATGCTTGCGCCTGACTTCGACTATTTGCAAGAATGGCTTCAACTTCTCAATTAGAGAGAGGTTAAGTGGATGGGCAACCCTCTGCTAAGCAACTCTAAAATCGAAATTTTTAGGAGATTTATATGAACAAGAAACTCATCGCTGTAGCAATCGCTGCCGCTCTGGCCCCTGCTGCTGCAATGGCCGATTCTGGCAACGTGCAGATTTACGGTTCCGTGCACATGTCCGTGGACAGCCTGAACGGCAACTCCAGCATGGCCGGTACTAACAATGATCGTGAAACCAACATTTCCAGCAACTCTTCCTACATCGGCTTCAAGGGCACCGAAGATCTGGGCAATGGCCTGAAAGCTGTCTGGCAGATGGAATCCCTGGTTGGCATGGGCGCTACCGGCACGGGCACGGGCGCCAACACCCTGACCAGCCGCAACAGCTACGCTGGCCTGTCTGGCGGTTTCGGTACTGCCATCCTCGGCATTCATGACACCCCGTTCAAACTGGTTGGCCGCAGCGTTGACCTGTTTGGCGACCAGATCGGTGATTCCCGCAATCTGATTAACTTCGCTGATGGCACCAATGCATTGATGGACCTGCGTCCTTCCAACGTGATCGCTTATCTGACTCCTGAAGTGAGCGGCTTCAGCGGTGCCCTGGCTTATGTGTCCAATGCCATGGAAGTTTCCGCCCTGAATGCGGGCACTATGGGTGTGACCACTGGCCTTGCTGGCGCTACTCAGGAAGAATCCGTGACTGCATGGAGCGCCATGGCCAAGTATGCCAGCGGCCCCCTGATGCTGGGTCTGGGTTACGAGCGTCACAACCTGAGCAATGTCGACAACGTAGTTGCTATTACCAATGACACTGCAAGTGATATTTGTACTGCTCCTGCTACAAGCTGTAACGTTCTTCTCGACCTGAAAAACCAAAGCTCCTGGCGTCTGGTTGGCGGCTACAACTTCGGTGACTTCAAAGTGACCGGTCTGTACCAAAAGACCAGCAATGTGACCGGTATCGACAACCTGGATCGCAAGATGTGGGGTCTGGGCGGCGCATACAAGATGGGCGCAACCACGATCAAGGCTCAATACTACAAGGCTAACGACCTGAGTGGTTATGACGGTCTGGATCAAACCGGCGCCAACATGGTTGCTGTTGGTGCTGATTACGCCCTGTCCAAGCGTACCACGGCCTATGTTGCTTATGCCCGCACCAACAATGACAGCGATGCCAACTTCAGCGCCTTCAGCACTTCTGCTGGCCATGGCGACAACCCTGGCACCGTTACTGGCAAGGATCCGAGCGGCTTCTCCCTCGGTATGAAGCACGCCTTCTAATTTCCGGCCGGCAAGTCCGGTCTGAAGTCTGAAGCTTAAAACGGGCGCCTCGGCGCCCGTTTTTTATTGCCGTTTTTTTGCTACACTACGAGCATGGAATTTCATTTAAGCACACATGCTGAAAAGCGGGTTTTGTCCCGTGGCATTAAACCGGAATGGATTGCTGCCGCACTTGATTTCCCGGCCAGAATAGAAAACGATATGCTGGATCCGGCATTGGTTCATGTTCTTTTGCCTGTCCCTGAAAAAGGGTTCAGGGTTCTTCGCGTGATTTACAATGAAACCATCGCGCCTGTAACCATCGTTACTGCCTATTTTGATGATACATTGAGAGATATATGAAAATAGAATTTGATCCCATTGCCGATGCGCTTTATCTGGAACTGGCGGAAGGTGTAATCGACAAAACAGAGGAAGTGCGCCCAGGAGTGCTCATCGACTTTGACCGGGACGGGAACACTTTGGGTATTGAATTGCTTTACGTCAGCAAGCGGCAAAGCCTGCCAATAAAAGAGGCTGCCTGAAAAACAGGAAGCAAATGCAATGGCGGTAGTTTTGGCTTAAAGATCCGAGCGGTTTCTCCCTCGGCATGAAGCACATCTTGTAATTTCCGGCCGGTTTGTCCGGTCTGAAGTCTGAAGCTTAAAACGGGCGCCCCGGCGCCCGTTTTTTATTGCCTGCGTTTTTTGCTACGCTACGCCAATGAAATTTACACAGTATTTGATTTATCCCAAGCATTCAATGACACGTTGGCGCACTTCTCGAAAAGAGGGTACAGTGCCGGTATGAACACAATCTCCATTTCCGACATTCTTGAGCTCCCTGTGCAGGAACGTATTCGTATTGTTGAGTTGATTTGGGATAGTGTTGCTGCCGTCCCTGAAGCTGTGGAAATTTCGCCTGCACTAAAGGCTGAACTCAATGCACGCCTGGCAGAATTCGAGGCAAACCCGGAAGCAGGTTATACCTGGGACCAAGTAAAATCACGCCTTAAAGATGCATCGTGGCGTTCCGCCTGAAATTTTCATCGCGGGCATTACGTGAAATTGGCGAAGCTCAAGAATGGTATGAACTACAAAGCGTGGGGCTTGGTGAGGAATTTATCGCCGCTGTGGAGTTACAGCTAAAACGCCTGGAGCAAGCGCCCCTGCTTTATGCTGAAGTCATCCCCGGCGTTCGCCGGGCGCTTCTTCCTCGATTCCCATACGGTATGTTTTTTGCGCTAAAGGGTAATCTCATCCATGTTTTGGCTGTGTTGCATGACGTACGTAATCCTGGAAAATGGCCAAAAACCCGTCAACAACGTGCTTGATAGAAGGTTTACGCCATGAAAATCAAGTATTTTCAGGATGCAGACACGCTTTATATTTAATTCAAATCGGTGAATGTGAGCGAGAGCCGGGACCTGGACGAAAACACGCTGCTGGATCTCGATTCCGAGGGCAATATTTGCGGCATCACCGTAGAGCACGCCCGGGACCGAGCTGACATCCCGCAATTCTCATTTGAACAGGTTGCAGCCTGAAGCCAAACATGGGGCACACCACACTTTTCAGCGGTTGAAACACCAGGTTAAAGCATCAAGCACGCATTCTAATTTCCGGCCGGCTAGTCCGGTCTGAAGTCTGAAGCTTGAAACGGGCGCCCCGGCGCCCGTTTTTTATTGCGGGGAATTCTTGACATCCACTCAAGCCAGTCATAGCATTAGCCAGATACTTAGCTAGATACTGAATGATGGAAACCCGGATTGTCAATATTCATGATGCCAAAACCCACCTCTCGGAACTGCTTGCGCAGGCGCTGGCAGGCGATGAAGTGATCATTGCCAAGGCCAACAAGCCGCTGATCAGGCTGGTGCCGCTGGAACCACCAAAAAAGAAGCGTGTTGCTGGACTGCATAAGGGTGAAACTTTTTACATCAGTGATGATTTTGATGAGCCCTTGCCGGATGAATTCTGGCTTGGGGATGGGCCGGTATGAATTTACTGCTGGATACTCATGCCTTTATCTGGTGGGACAGAGAACCTGAACGTTTGCCATTACGAGTTTATGCTGCATGTGAAAGCCAGGATAACCAGCTTTATTTGAGCATTGCCAGTGCGTGGGAAATGCAGATTAAATTAGGTACTGGCAAACTCTCATTTCCGCAACCATTATCGGAAATTATCGAACAGCAGAAGAGTGAAAATGGTTTGCAGATTTTGCCCATTAATCTTGCTCATATCAGGCAACTCTCCACCCTTCCTTCTCATCACAATGATCCGTTTGACCGGATGCTGGTTGCGCAGGCTGCATCGCAGAATATGGCGCTGATCACCGCAGACCGCCATATAGCGCGCTATCCAGTCGAGGTTTTCTGGTAGAGCGCGGGAGTCTCAGAAAAAGCAGACTGGGTTTCCTGACAGAAGCGGATGATACGGCTGCTGCAACATGATTGTTGTTGTGCTAAGATTTGTACAATAATTCTGTGAGGAAGGTGTGATGGATGCCCTAACCTATAGCTATACGCGCCAGCATTTTGCTGATGTGATGCGTCAGGTGAACGATGACCGTGTTCCGGTGGTGGTGACCAGTCAGCGTGGCAAACCAGTCGTCATCATGTCTCTGGACGATTACCATGCGCTGGAGGAAACCGCTTACCTGCTACGCAACCCCAAAGGCGCTAAACGTCTGATGGAGGCTGTTGAAGAACTTCGCAATGGAGGCGGTGACGCAAAAGATCTGGCGCCAGATGATTAAGTTCGCGTCCAGGGGGTGGGAAGATTATCTCTACTGGCAGGCAACCGATCGCACTATTCTCAAGCGCATCAACCAGTTGATCCGCGATATGGAGCGTGAACCGTTTTCAGGAATTGGCAAGCCAGAACCACTCAAGCATCAGCTATCCGGCTTCTGGTCGCGCCGTATAGATGATTGCCACCGCCTGGTTTACTCCGTCAAGAATGACACCATCTTGATCGCCCAGTGTCGAGATCACTATTAGGCGGCAGCTTACTGGTTCCTGTAGTAATCCCGATGCCACGCCACAAACTTTTCCACCCCTTCCTTCAGCGGCGTGGCCGGTGAAAACCCCACGGCCTGACGCAAGTCATCGATGTCGGCATAGGTCGCTTCCACGTCGCCGTCCTGCATCGGCAGCATGTTCTTGACCGCCTTCATGCCCAGCGCATCTTCAATGGTGCCGATAAAATCCATTAACTCCACCGGCTCGTGATTGCCGATGTTGTAGACGCGGAACGGGGCATAGCTGGTTGCGGCGTCCGGCTGGCTGCGGTCGAAAGCCGGGTCGGGGGTGGCGGTATGGTCGAGCACGCGCACCACGCCTTCGACGATGTCGTCGATATAGGTGAAGTCGCGCCGCATCCTGCCCTGGTTGAACACGTCGATGGCGCGCCCGGCGCGGATCGCCGAGGTGAACAGCGAGGGCGACATGTCGGGCCGGCCCCATGGGCCGTAAACGGTGAAAAAGCGCAGGCCGGTGGTGGGCAGGCCGAAAAGGTGGCTGTAGGTATGCGCCATGAGCTCGCTGGATTTCTTGGTGGCAGCGTAAATGCTGACCGGGTGATCCACGTTGTCGTGCACGGAAAAAGGCATGTGGGTGTTGGCGCCATAGACGCTGGAGCTGCTGGCGTAGACCAGGTGCTCGACCTGGTGGTGGCGGCAGCCTTCCAGCACATTCAGAAAACCGGTGATGTTGGATTCGATGTAGGCGTGCGGGTTTTGCAGCGAGTAGCGCACGCCGGGCTGGGCGGCRAGATTCACCACGCGCTGGAATTTCTCCGCGGCAAAYAGGGCTTCGCTTGCCTGACGGTCGGCCATGTCCATGCGGATGAAGCGGAAGCCCGGCAGGGGCATCAGTTGCTTGAGCCGGTCCTGCTTGAGCTGGACGTCGTAATAATCGTTGAGGTTGTCGATGCCGACCACCTCGACGCCYTTGGCGAGCAGGCGCTGTGCGGTGTGCATGCCGATGAAGCCGGCAACGCCGGTGATCAGAACTTTCAAATCATTCTCCTTTTTGCAAAGCCATCAGCTTTGCGTATTTGATGAAACTGTTGCCGCAGCCGATGACGATGTGCACCAGGCCCGCGATGCCATCCAGCATGCCGAGGCGGAAAAAATAGAAGCGCACGAAGCGCACGGCCGGGCTGAAGATCAGCTGAGCCATGCTTGCGCGCCGCCCGGCACTATGCATGGCTGCGGCCTGCAGCGTGGTGTAGCGGTTCTGCTTGTCCAGATAAGCGCCCAGGTCCTCCGCCGAATCATGCAGCAAATCGCCGCGCAGCGTGCCGATCTGGCTGCCGGTCAGGACTTTTTCATGCACCGCATCGCCGCTCCAGCGCGCGTGGCGGCGGTCGAACAGGCGCAGGCTCCAGTCCGGGTAGCCTTCACCGTGGCGCAAGTAGCGCCCCATGAAGCGGTTGCTGCGCGCCATGCGATAGGCCTGAAATTCAGGCTGCTGCAGCGCGGCGGCAATGCTGGTGCGCAAGTCACCGCTGACGCGCTCGTCCGCATCGAGGCACAGCACCCAGTTATTTGCGGCCTGCCCTACTGCAAACTGCTTTTGTGGTCCGAAGCCCAGCCAGTCCCGGTGAATGAAACGAGCGCCATGTTTTAACGCGATTGCATGCGTGTCATCGCTGCTGCCGCTATCCACCACCACGATTTCGTCCGCGAATTTAACGCTTTGCAGGCAGGCATCGAGCTGATGCGCGGCGTTCAGGGTGATGAGCACAACGGAAAATGGCTGGGTTTGCATGGATCATTATTATGCCTGCTGGCCGGATAACTTGAAACTCGCGCAGCGATCCTGCGCCCCTCTCTCCCAGAAGGAGAGAGGGGGACTGTCATGACGAAGCGTTGTTTCATTATTTGGAGCGGCGCTCCGTCATGACAGTTAGGCTAAAATAGCCGGATGCTGAAAATATTGCTGGTCAAGACTTCTTCCATGGGCGACGTTATTCACGCGCTGCCATCCGTGACCGACATTGTGGCGCATTTTCCTGCTGCGCAAGTGGACTGGGTGGTGGAGGAGAGTTTCGCGGAGCTTCCAGCCTTGCACCCGGGGGTGAAAAAAATCATTCCGGTGGCAGTGCGGCGCTGGCGGCGGAATCTGCTGAATGCGGCAAGCTGGCGTGAAATGGCCGCCTTCCGGCGCACGCTCCAGGCGGCGAACTATGATCTGGTCATCGACAGCCAGGGGCTGATCAAGAGCGCCATCATCGCATCCCTTGCACATGGGCCGCGTTGCGGCTACGACCGCGCCAGCGCGCGCGAGCCTCTTGCCGCGCTGGCTTACGACCGGACCATCGGGGTCGCGCGCGATCTGCATGCCGTGGAGCGCAACCGCCTGCTGGCGGGGCGTGCGCTGGGCTACCTGCCGGGCGGGAGCGTGGATTACGGCATTGCCGCGCCTGCCCTGGATCTGCCCTGGCTGCCCGGCGGGCGCTACGCGGTGCTGCTGCATGCCACCAGCCGCGCCGACAAGGAATGGCCCGAGGCGGACTGGCTGGCGCTGGCGGCCCGCCTCAATGGCCAGGGGCTGTGCTGCGTCCTGCCGTGGGGTAGCACGCGCGAACAGGCGCGCAGCGCACGCCTGGCAAAACAGATGGCCCATGCCGTGGTGCCGCCCCGCCTCAGCCTGACTCAGGCGGCAGCGCTGCTGGGGGCGGCCGAGGCGGTGGCGGGCGTGGATACCGGCCTGACCCACCTGGCAGCGGCCCTCAAGGTGCCGGTGGTGGCGCTGTATTGCGCCTCCGACCCCGGCCTGACCGGCGTTTATGCCAGCGGTCCGGCCATCAATCTCGGCCGCGCAGGGCAAATGCCGCGGCTGGATGAGGTCAGCGCGGCACTGGACAAGGTCATGCAGCGATGAACTGGATTTACACCACCGTTCTGTTCCTGCTCCTGCCCTATGTGCTGTTTCATCTCGTCTGGCGGGCGCGGCGGCAGCCGGAATACCTGCGTCACTGGGGCGAGCGCTTTGGCAGCTACCGCAGGGTGCGCCCCTTGCGTCCGGTAATCTGGCTGCATGCGGTGTCGGTGGGCGAAACGCGCGCTGCCGCGCCGCTGGTGAAAGCCCTGCAGGCGCGCTATCCGGAGCACCAGATTCTCCTCACCCACATGACGCCGACCGGACGCGCGACCGGAGAACAACTCTTTGGTGCGGATGTGCTGCGCTGCTATCTGCCTTACGACTACCCGTTTGCGGTGCGGCGTTTTCTCGATCATTTCAAGCCCGAACTGGGGCTGCTGCTGGAAACGGAGATCTGGCCCAACCTGATCCATGCCTGCCGCGCAGCGGACGTGCCGCTGTGCCTGGTGAATGCACGGCTATCGGAAAAATCTGCGCGCCGCTACGCAAGGTTTGGCAAGCTGAGCGCGGCCAGCCTGCGCCAGATGAGCGCCATCGCCGCGCAGACGGAGGAGGATGCGCTCCGCCTTGAGGTGCTGGGCGCCAGCAATGTCAGCGTGATGGGCAACCTCAAGTTCGATATCGCGCCCTCCGCTGAAATGCTCGAACTCGGCGGCCGCCTGTTGCAGCGCTTTGGCCCGGAACGCCTGATTTTCCTGGCTGCGAGCACGCGCGAAGGGGAGGAGGAACAAATTCTGGCTGCCATGAAGAATATCGGGATGCCTGAGCTGCTCACGGTAATCGTGCCGCGCCATCCGCAGCGCTTCGACGCGGTTGCTCAGCTGCTTGAGAGAATGGGCTTCAGTTACCAGCGCCGCAGCCTGGACCAGCCCGTTGGAGCGGGTACGTCAGTGGTGCTGGGCGACAGCATGGGCGAGATGTTCGCCTACTATGCCGCATGCGATGTGGCTTTCATCGGCGGCAGCCTGCTGCCCCATGGCGGGCAGAACCTGATCGAGGCGTGCGCGGTGGGCAAGCCGGTGATATTGGGCCTGCACACCTGGAATTTTGCCGAGGCGGCGGAGCGGGCGGTGGAAGCGGGGGCGGCCGTGCGGGTAGCGGACTCAGAGGAGCTGGCGCGGGAGCTGCGGAATCTGTTGCATGACACCGAACGGCGCCGCCGCATGGGCCAGGCGGGGCTGGAGTTCAGCCGCCAGCATCAGGGCGCGACTGAAAAGGTGATGGCAATCCTGGAGGTCATTGCGAATGACGGCGATCACTTCAGCCACTGATTGACCTGCTGCAGGTCCTCTTC
>PQAG01000116.1 GCA_003104895.1 Nitrosomonadales bacterium | reverse complement strand
GCAGCCATCAGCACCTCGCGCCGGCTGGCATCGCCATAGACCACGTTCTCGCCAGCTGCCGCAGCCGCACGCACGCGCTGTGGATCGAGATCCAGGGCAAAGAACGAGATACCTTCCAGATCAAGGAAACGCGCCAGATTCTGGCCGCTGCGGCCATAGCCGCAGACGATCACATGACCTTCCTTGCCCGCGCTTTTGACCACGATCTCATGCAGTTCCAGCGCCCGGTAATTCCAGTCATTGCGGCACAGGCGCGTCACAATCGCCGCGCTGTGGTGCAAAAGCAAAGGCGCGGCGAGCATGGAAAGCAGCATGGCCGCCAGGGCGATCTGCGCCACGTGCGGCGGCACTATCCCGCCGCCATTGGCCAGCGTCAGCAGGACGAAGCCGAATTCACCCGCCTGGGCAAGGAACAGGCCGGTGCGCAGCGACACGCTGAGATCGTGGCGGAAGAGGCGGCTCAGCAGGGTGACAATTGCGCCCTTCCCCGCGACCAGAATCAACAATGCAAGTACTACCCAGCCCAGGTTCGCTGCGACGACTTCCACATCCAGCAGCATCCCCACCGTGACGAAGAACAGCCCCAGCAGGACATCGCGAAAAGGCTGGATATCGGCCTCCACTTGGTAGCGGTATTCGGTTTCGGAAATCAGCATGCCCGCCAGAAACGCCCCCAGCGCCAGGGAAAGCCCTGCCAGCCCGGTAAGGTATGCCAGCCCGAGGGTCACCAGCAGCACGTTGAGCATGAATAGCTCGGATGATTTGTGTCGCGCCACCCAGTGAAACCAGCGGCGCATCAGGCGCTGCCCGAAATAAAGCAGGCCGATCAGCAGCACGAGCGCCTTGAGGAAGGCGGCCCCTACCACTTCGCTCAGGTCTCCGCCGCTGGCCGACAGGGCCGGGATCAGGATCAGCAGGGGCACCACCGCCAGATCCTGGAACAGCAGCACGCCGATCACCAGCCGCCCGTGACGCGACTGGAGTTCGAGCCGCTCGGCCATCATCTTGCTGACGATGGCGGTAGACGACATGGCCAGCACGCCGCCCAGAGCAACRCCCGCCTGCCAGGAAAGCCCCGMCAGCATGGCTGCCGCCAGCACTAGTGCCAGGGTCACCATCACCTGTGCGCCGCCCAGCCCGAAMACCACGCCRCGCATGCCTTTGAGTTGCGGCAGGCTGAACTCCAGGCCGATGCTGAACATCAGGAAYACYACGCCAAATTCAGCCAGATAGCGGGTTTCTTCCACATCGGGAATCCATCCCAGGGCATGGGGGCCCGCCACCATGCCCACCAGCAGATAGGCCAGGAGGGGCGGCAGGCGCAAGCTGCGGAACAGGGCCACCGCAAAGACAGCAGCGCCGAGCAGCACCAGTACGGCCTGGAGAGTGGTTGGAGCGTCATGCGGCATGAAACTGGATGTCCTCGAAAGTCCGCACAGCTTTATCCCATGTGCGTTCGGCCTTATACTATCACGACTTTATTTACACGCTGGCGGGGCCACGCCCTGCAGCCAATCCGATGACGACACCCGAAAAAATACTGGACCTGGCGCGCCAGGTTCTGGCCATCGAAGCCGATGCCATCCGCGCCCTGAGCGTGCGCCTCGATCACAGCTTCGCTGACGCGGTCGGGTTATGCCTGGCCTGTAGCGGGCGCATCATCGTCAGCGGCATGGGCAAATCCGGCCATATCGCAGGCAAGATCGCTTCCACCCTCGCCAGCACCGGCACACCTTCCTTTTTCGTCCACCCCGGCGAAGCCAGTCACGGCGACTTAGGGATGATCACGCCGCAGGATGTGGTCATTGCCCTGTCCAACTCAGGCGAGAGCCCGGAGCTGGTGGCCATCGTGCCGCTGATCAAGCGCCTTGGCGCCAGGCTCATCACCGTGACCGGCAACCCCCAGTCCACCATGGCGCGCGAAGCCGATCTCCATCTCGATGCCAGCGTGACGCAGGAAGCCTGCCCGCTGGGGCTGGCGCCGACCGCCAGCACCACTGCGGCGCTGGCGCTGGGGGACGCGCTGGCGGTTGCGCTGCTGGATGCGCGCGGCTTCGGCAAGGACGATTTCGCCCGTTCCCACCCCGGCGGGGCACTCGGCCGCCGGCTGCTGGTGCACGTGCAGGACGTGATGCATCAGGGCGAGGCGCTGCCCAAGGTGCATGCGGACGCCAGCCTGAGCGAGGCGCTGCTGGAAATGACCCGCAAGGGGCTGGGCATGACCGCGGTGGTGGACTCCAGCGACCATATCCTGGGCCTTTTCACCGACGGCGATTTGCGCCGTCACCTCGATTCTCCGCTCGACATCCGCGCCACGCCCATCCGCGAGGTCATGACCACCCGGCCGCTCACCATCGGCCCGGAGCGCCTGGCAGCCGAAGCGGTGCAATTCATGGAGCAGCGCAAAATCAACGGGCTGCTGGTCGCCGACGCATCCGGGCGGCTGGTCGGCGCCTTCAACATGCACGACCTGCTGCGCGCAGGCGTGGTTTAAACACAGGAATCTTTCATGCAAGCGGTTTATGAACTGGCGCGCAACGTCAGGCTGCTGATATTCGATGTGGATGGCGTGCTCACCGACGGCAGCCTTTTCCTCGGCGATGACGGACAGGAATACAAGGCATTCCACTCCCTGGACGGCCACGGCATCAAGATGCTCAAGAACAGCGGGGTGGAAATCGCCATCATCACCGGGCGCACCTCGAAAGTCGTGGTTCACCGCGCCCACAATCTCGGCATTACCCACCTATACCAAGGCGTGCATGACAAACTGGAAGCGTTCCAGCACCTCACTGAGAAGCTGGGTATACGTTTCGAGCAATGCGCCTTCATGGGTGACGACGTCGTGGACCTCCCCGCCATGCGCCGCTGCGGGCTGTCGCTCACAGTGCCCCAGGCGCCGGAGCGGGTGAAGCAGCATGCCCATTACGTCACCCTCAAGGAGGGGGGGCGAGGCGCAGCGCGTGAAGCGTGCGAGCTGATCATGCAGGCGCAAGACACCCTGGAGGCCCAGTTATCCGTTTATCTCAAGTAAGCGACCGCCTCACGCTGTGGTTCCCTCTTGTGCTGCTGGGCCTGCTCGCACTGCTCACCTTCTGGCTCAACAGCACGGTTCAGGCGCCATTGGCGAAGCGCGACGGCAGCACGCGCCACGACCCGGATTTCTGGGTGGAGAATTTTTTCGCCCGGCGCATGGGGCCGGATGGCCTGCCCTTGCACACCCTGGCTGCGGTCAAACTGGAGCATTTTCCGGACGACGATACTTCTCATCTGACCCGCCCCCACTTTGTTGCCATGAGCGGGCAAAAACCGCCGGTGCACATCCAGGCCCAGCAGGGGCTGGTTTCCAGCGATGGCGAAGAAGTTTACTTTACCCGCGAGGTCGAGGTCCAGCGCGAGGCCGGCGCGGGCAAGGACTGGCTGACCATCCACACGGATTATCTGCATATTACGCCGGACCTTGAAATTGCCCGCACCCACAAGGCGGTCACGATCAGAACCCCGGCCGCGCTCATCACCGCCACCGGAATGGAATTCAACAACCGCACCCAGGCTGTCAAACTGCTTTCCCGCGTGAAAGGGCATTATGAAAAACCCAAACTTTAGACTGACTGCCGCCGCCTGTGGCTGCCTGCTTTTCCTGATTCTTCCAGCCACAGGCCATGCCGAACTGGCGGACCGCGACAAGCCGGTCAACCTGGAAGCGGATACCGTCAACCTCGACGACGCCAGCAAGGTCAGCGTCTATCAGGGCAATGTGCAACTTTCGCAGGGCACGCTCTTGATCCGCGCCGACAAGCTGGTGGTCAAGGAGGATGCCGCAGGACTGCAGCACGCCACTGCTTACGGCAACCCAGCCAGTTTTCGCCAGAAGCGCGAAGGCCTGGATGAATATATCGAAGGCTACGGACTGCGCATCGAATACGATGCCAGGATAGAGAAAGCGGAACTTTTCACCCAGGCACGGATGAAGCGCAACCAGGACGAGGTGCGCGGCAATTACATCTCCTACGATGCCAGAACGGAATTTTTCCAGGTCATCGGGGGCGGCAAGGAAGCCGCCGCCCCCGGCAGGGAGAAAGGGCGCGTGCGCGCCGTGATCCAGCCCAAGGCCAAGGCTGGCGCCGCCAGCGCCWCGCCCGCTCCRCTKCCMTTGCGCGGCGCGGAAAACATTGCCAATCCGCGACCGGAATGAGTGCCCAATGAGCGAACTCAAGGTTAGCGGCCTGAAAAAACGCTACAAATCCCGTACCGTCGTCAAGGACGTCTCCCTCAGCGTCAGCAGYGGCGAAGTGGTGGGGCTGCTGGGTCCGAATGGCGCGGGCAAAACCACCAGTTTCTACATGATGGTGGGACTGGTTCCCCTGGATGGYGGCAGCATCCGCCTGGATGACCATGATCTGAGCCGCATGCCGATTCATCGCCGCGCCCGCCTGGGGCTCAGTTACCTGCCCCAGGAAGCCTCGATTTTCCGCAAGCTGACAGTAGCGGAAAATGTGGCTGCCATTCTTGAATTGCGCGGTTTGAGCAGCGAGGAAGTGGAACGGCAGACGGACGAATTGCTGCATGAACTGCATGTCCACCACCTGCGCGACAATCCGGCCCTGAGCCTGTCCGGCGGCGAACGCCGGCGCGTGGAGATCGCCCGCGCCCTGGCATCGAATCCGCGCTTCATCCTGCTTGACGAGCCTTTTGCCGGTGTGGATCCCATCGCCGTGCTGGAAATCCAGAAAATCATCCGTTTTCTCTCCGAGCGCAATATCGGCGTGCTGATCACCGACCACAACGTGCGCGAAACGCTCGGCATCTGCGATCATGCCTATATCATTAATGACGGCCTGGTGCTGGCCAGCGGCAAACCGGAGGAAATCGTTTATAATGAAGCCGTGAGAAAAGTATATCTCGGCGAACATTTCCGCCTATGACACGGCCCTGAGTTTCCCCTTTCAGGAAACCAATTGCCCATGAAACAAAGCCTCCAGCTCAAGCTTTCGCAACACCTGGCGCTGACCCCCCAGCTGCAGCAGTCAATCCGACTGCTGCAGCTATCCTCGCTGGAACTCAATCAGGAACTGGAGCAGTTCCTCGAGAACAACCCCCTGCTGGAACGTGTGGATCCGAATCTCGATTCCGCCGGCACGGAAGAAYCCTCCCCGTATGGCCCGGCCGATCAGGAAGCTKCTGCTCCCGCGGAGGAGCGCCGCGAAGAGGCGCAGCAGGAAGACAGCTTCAGCGATGACCGTGACATCTGGAACGAAGCTGCCGCCTCCCATGGCATCCGTGACGATAACGATGAACCGGATTACCCGCAGCAGGATGCAGGCGCCACCAGCTTGCGCGATCACCTGAACTGGCAGCTCAACCTTACCCAGCTTCCGCTGCGCGACCGGACCATCGTGTCGCTGATGATCGATGCGCTAAATGATGACGGCTACCTGACCCAGAGCCTGGATGAGATTGCCGAAATATTGCCGCCGGAACTGGAGATCGACCCGCTGGAGATCGAAACCGCTCTGAAGCACCTGCAGAATTTCGAGCCGCTGGGCGTCGGCGCCCGCAATCTGGGCGAATGCCTGGCCCTGCAACTCGAAGCCTTGCCGCCAGACACGCCCCATCGCGATATCGCGCTGCGAATCGCGCGGCAATATCTTGAGCAACTGGCAAGCCGGGATTACAACAAGCTAAAAAAACTGCTGCAGTGCGACGATGACGCCCTGCGCGGCGCGCAGCACCTGATCACCGGCCTCAACCCCCGTCCAGGCGCCGATTTCGCAGCCGCTGACACGCGCTATGTGGTGGCCGATGTCATCGTCAAAAAGGTCAAGGGCATGTGGATCGCCAGCCTGAACCGGGAAGCCATGCCCAAGCTGCGCGTCAACCGCATGTATGCAGATATTCTGAGCCGCAACCGTGAGAGCGGCGGGCAGCAGCTTGCCAGCCAGCTGCAGGAGGCGCGCTGGATGGTCAAGAACATCGAGCAGCGCTTTGACACCATCCTGCGGGTATCACAAGCCATCGTCGACCGGCAGAAGCACTTTTTCGAACACGGCGAAGTCGCCATGCGCCCATTGGTGCTGCGTGAGATCGCAGAAGAAGTCGGCTTGCACGAATCCACCATTTCCCGTGTCACCACACAGAAGTACATGCTCACACCGCGGGGCATTTTCGAACTGAAATATTTCTTCGGCAGCCATGTGGCGACCGAAACCGGCGGCGCCTGCTCGGCCACCGCCATCCGAGCCCTGATCAAGCAGCTGGTGGGGGCGGAAGATAGCAAGAAACCTCTCAGCGATACCCAGATCACTGAAATTCTGGCACAGCAGGGTATCGTGGTTGCCCGCCGTACCGTGGCCAAATATCGCGAGGCCTTACAGATCCCCGCAGTAGCGCTTCGCAAGTCTCTCTAATCAATCAGGTCTTTTTATAACAAGGAACACAAATCATGAACTTGACCATCACCGGCCACCACATTGAAGTGACCCCAGCCATTCGCGACTATGTCACCAGCAAGCTGGACAAACTCATCCGCCATTTCGATCAGGTTATCGACGTCAAAGTGATCCTGACCGTCGAAAAGCTCGAGCAAAAAGCAGAGGTCAGCGTTCACATGCGCGGAAACGACGTATTTGTGCAGTCAGAAGATTCCGACATGTACGCTGCGATTGACTCCCTGGTAGACAAGCTGGACCGCCAGATCCTAAAGCACAAGGAAAAAAATGCTGGCCACCGCAGTGATGTAAAACACCAGACTGCCGAAGAATAAAACCGCCACTGGATGCCCGAGATTAAGCATGGAGCTCATCGCAAAAATACTCCCGCTTGAGAACGTCATCGCCGAACTCGATGTCGGGAGCAAAAAAAGGGCTTTCGAACATGTCGGTGAAATGCTGGAACAACGTCTGCATCTCGGACGAAGCAAGATATTCGACAGTCTGTTCGCGCGCGAGAAGCTGGGCTCTACCGGGCTAGGACACGGCATCGCCATTCCGCATGGGCGGATCAAGGGCTTGCAGGACACCCTGGGCGTATTTGTACATCTGAAAGAGCCGATTCCCTTCGATGCGCCGGACGGCGCGCCGGTATCGCTGCTATTCGTGCTGCTGGTGCCGGAACAGGCAACCGATCTGCACCTGCAGATTCTGGGCGAACTGGCGCACATGTTCAGCGACCACCATTTGCGTGAGCAACTGAATGCCAGCCGCGACCGCGAATCGCTGCACCGCCTCCTCACCACCTGGATGCCCCATGCCACAAATCAGCGTTAATCAGCTTTTTGCGGACAAAGGGGAAAAGCTTGGCCTGACATGGGTTGCAGGCAAGGGAGGCGGAACCAAGCTGCTGACCAGCGATACAGTGCAGAAACTATCGCTGGCGCTGATCGGCTACCTCAATTTCGTGCATCCCAACCGCGTACAAGTACTGGGATGCGCGGAAATGGATTATCTGCGCAGCCTGACGCCAGAAGCGCTGGCGCAGTCTGTCAATAATCTGTTCAGCACCGAACTGGCGGCGATCATCGTCGCCAACGGGGAATCCGTCCCGCCGGTGCTCAAGGAAGCTGCTGACCGCACCCTGACGCCGCTGTTCACCTCCCAGGAACAAAGCCCCGACATGATGAACGTACTGCGCCATTACCTGGCGCAGGTACTGGCAGAATCCACGGTGCGGCATGGCGTTTTCATGGAAGTGCAGGGCATGGGCGTGCTGATTACCGGAGACAGCGCCGTCGGCAAAAGCGAACTTGCGCTGGAGCTGATCACGCGCGGCCACCGCCTGGTGGCGGACGACGTGGTGGAGTTCTACCAGGTTTCCCCCGACACGCTGGAAGGGCGCTGCCCGGCCATGCTGCAGGACTTCCTCGAAGTGCGCGGCCTTGGCGTGCTGAATATCCGCGCCCTGTTCGGGGAAACCGCGGTCAAGCAGAAAAAGAATCTCAAGCTGATCGTGCAGCTGGAAAAATTGACTGAAAAAACCATGTCCCAGGACCGGCTGAATATCAATGCCTACTCGCAGCAGATTCTCGATGCAACCATCCCCGAAGTGCGTATCCCGGTTGCGGCTGGCCGCAACATCGCGGTGCTGGTCGAGGTTGCGGTGCGCAATCACATTCTGCAACTGCGTGGAATCAACAGCACGCAGCAGTTTATCGAGCGCCATGACCGCATGATGGCCGAAGACAACAAGTTCATCTCATGACCATGCAGCTCATCCTGGTCAGCGGCTTGTCCGGCTCTGGTAAAAGCATCGCCCTCAATGTTCTCGAGGACAGCAGCTATTTTTGCATCGACAATCTCCCTCTGCCACTGCTCACCGAGACCGCCCGCTACCTCCTCGGCAGCGGCGTCACACAGGCTGCAATCAGCATTGATGCGCGCAGCAACAGCGATCTGAACCAGCTGCCGCAGATCATCGCCACCTTGCGCCAGGAAGGCCTGGACGTGCGCATACTGTTCCTCGAAGCCAAGACTGAAACGCTGGTCAAGCGCTTCAGCGAGACCCGGCGCCGCCATCCCCTGAGTGATCCGGAGCACACGCTGACGGAATGCATCGAACACGAACAGGAGCAGCTTGAAGCGGTCAGCGATCTCGGCCACCGCATGGATACCAGCGAGATATCCCCCAACACCCTGCGCGCCTGGATCAAGGATTTCATCGAACTCGACCGCTCCCGGCTGACCCTGCTGTTCCAGTCTTTCGGCTTCAAGCACGGCATTCCCCTGGACGCAGATTATGTCTTCGATGTCCGCTGCCTGCCCAATCCACACTACGATCCGGCCTTGCGCCCGCTGACCGGCATGGACCCGGAAGTCTGCGCCTTTTTGCAGAAAGACCCCATGGTGCAGAAAATGCTGGAAGACATCAGCCGCTTCGTGGCCGACTGGCTGCCCTGTTTCATTCGAGATAACCGCAATTACTTGACCATCGCCCTGGGATGCACCGGCGGACAGCATCGTTCCGTATTTTTCGCAGAAACCCTGGCGCCCCAGTTCAGCCGCGAATACCAGGTGCTGATCAGGCATCGCGAACTCTCATGAACCTGGGCTTCAAGGCCGGAGACTGGCTGACCGTGCTCGCCGGCATGCTGCTGGCCGGTTATCTGTTCATGACATTGTGGGGAGGGAGCAAGGGTGCCAGCCTGATCATCCGCAGCGGTGGCAAGATCGTGGCCGAGGCGGATTTGACACGCAACCGCAATTTCGAAATCAGCGGGCCACTCGGCACCACCCTGGTCACGGTTGAAAATCATCGTGTCCGCGTCGCCCGCGATCCCAGTCCGCGCCAGCACTGCGTCAAGCAGGGCTGGCTTTCGCGCGCCGGAGAGGCCGCGCTGTGCCTCCCCAACCAGGTCAGCGTGGAACTGACCGGCGTGGCCAGAGCCTATGACTCGCTCAGTTATTAAGCTCCCCGCCTGCCCGGAGGACCACCGCATTGCGCGGCTGGCCGCATTCGCCATCGGGCTGTCGCTGGCAGAGGCCGCCTTGCCCTCGCCGTTGCCCGGCGTCAAGCCCGGCCTGGCCAACATCATCACCTTGCTGGTGCTGCAGCGTTTTGGCTGGCGCACTGCAGTCTGGGTTTCCCTGCTGCGCGTCGTGGCCGGAAGCCTGCTGCTCGGCACTTTCCTCACCCCCGGTTTTGTCCTGGGTTTCAGTGGAGCGCTGTTCAGCCTGATCGTGCTGGGCGTGGCGCGCAAGCTCCCATCCGGCACCTTCGGCCCGGTCAGCCATAGCATCCTGGCCGCCTTTGCCCATATTGCCGCGCAACTCGGCGTAGTGTACTTCTGGCTCATCCCGCATGCCGGCGTGCTTTATCTCGCACCGGTTTTTGCTGCGGCTGCGCTGCTGTTCGGCATCGTCAACGGGCTGGTTGCGGCCCGCCTCCTAGATGAGCCAAATCGCGTTCCACAGCCGCAACAGACATGAAGCCGCTTGGCCTGATTATCCTTCTCCTGCTGAGCCTGCCCGCCACCGCAGCGGAGTGGATCAGAGTCCGTCCGCTGGCCGAAAGCGACCAGTATTTCTATGACCGTTCCAAGCTTTACATCAACGGCGACGAAATCACCTACTGGAAGAAGGTGGCCTTCAAAACGCCCGCAATGGTCAAAGGCCAGGCGGCCGCAAGCGGCCTTTATCGTGAACGCATTCATTGCGCCGAACACACTCTGAAGCTGATCAGCTATCTGCTTTATGCTGCCGATGGCAGCACTATTGAATATATCGCCGGCCACGAGGGGGAGGCAGCCCCCATCATCCCCGATACGGTGGGAGATGTTTTCGAAAAAACCGTATGCGACCTGGTGCGCCAGAAGCAAGCGCTCGCACGGCAGAAAACAGCAGGGGAAGAAGCCAGGAATTCCCAAAGCGAAAAAGGAACCCCCGCTCCAGTTATTGAAGCCCCTGACATCAAGCCCAAGCCAGTTGAAAAGCCTGCCCAGGGCGAGGAACAGATCGCCCCCATGACGCCTCCGGTGGTGAATTAGGCATTCTCGTGGTCTAATCGCAAGTAATGAACCCTGCCCAGACCATCACTCTTGCACTCACCGGCGCATCAGGCATGCCCTATGCCATGCGCCTGCTGGAATCCCTGCTGGCGGCGGACAAGAGTGTCTATCTGCTCTATTCGCAGGCAGCACAAATCGTGGCCCGGCAGGAAATGGGGCTGACCCTCCCCTCCAGCATCCAGGAGGTTCAACGACAGCTGCGCGAGCAGTATCGCCATTTGCCCGGACAACTTCAGGTTTTCGGGCGCGAGGAGTGGTTTGCACCCATTGCATCCGGCACCAGCGTGGCCGACGCCATGGTGGTATGTCCCTGCTCCATGGGGACGCTGGCTGCCATTGCCGCAGGCATGAGCGACAGTCTGATCGAACGCGCCGCTGACGTCACCCTGAAGGAACAGCGCAGGCTGATTCTGGTGCCGCGCGAGACCCCATTTTCCGCCATTCATCTCGAGAACATGCTCAAGCTGGCACGCCTCGGCGCCGTCATCCTGCCGGCCAACCCCGGCTTTTACCACCACCCGGCCAGCGTGCAGGATCTTGTGGATTTCGTGGCGGCACGCATCCTCGACCATCTCAACGTACCCCATCAGCTTATGGCCCGATGGGGAAAAAGCGGCGGCTGAACGGCGCAGCATGCCGCTCGACATCAAACAGCGCGTGTCTGATTTTCTGCATCAGGCAAGATGCCATGAGTCCTTCGAAATCCCATTGTTTCCGCTCAAAACCGTGCTTTTCCCGGGGGGGAAGCTTTCCCTCAAGATCTTCGAACCGCGCTATATGGAAATGGTGAGCGCTTGCCTCAGGGACAAAAAGCCCTTTGGCGTGTGCCTGATCCGAGATGGGGAAGAAACAGGCAAGCCGGCGCCGCATGCAGACACGGGTTGTGCAGCAGAAATAACCGATTGGGGTATGCAGCAGGGCGTTCTGAACATCCAGGCGCTCGGGCTTCAGCGCTTTCACATCGAAGATGTGCGCATCGAGCCGAACGGGCTGATCGTGGCCAGAGCCGCGCATATCGCATCCGAACCGCCGCAGCCTCTGCCCGCAGGCCACAAAGCCTGTGCCACCCTGTTGCGGCGCCTGATCGAGCATCTGGGGGTTGAGCGCTTCATGCCGCCGCTGAACTATGACGATGCGGTATGGGTAAGCTACCGCCTGGCGGAATTGCTCCCGCTCAAACTTTCAGTGCGGCAAAACATGCTGGAAATGAATGACAGCAAGGTCAGAATCGAGATCCTGCACAGCTTTCTGGCACAGCAGGGACTGCTGGCCTGAGCTTTGGGCTCGTTAATGATTAACCGGCCCTTACTTCCCCGTCCCATACAAATGATGGGCGAACTGGGCAAAATCATTGCTCACTTTGCGGAACAGGCAGTCAAGATTGATCAGGGCATGCTCCACGAGGTTGATGGCGATGAAGGGGTGTTCCACTTTCATGCGCCTGTACATGGCGCGCGAAAGGCGCAACACTTGGGTATCGGGGGCTCGCGCAACCAGTCTCACAGAGCGCGGCTTGCGATCAAAGAATGACATGATGCCCAGCATTTCGCCCGGTCCCTCGCGCACGATCTCATATTCCTTATTCTTTTCATCCACCACCAGCGCGATCTCGCCCTGCACAACCAGGTACAGCGCCTCCCCGACTTCGCCAATATCCGCCAGGATGTCGCCCTCATTGAACTGGCGCAACGTCAGATATTTAAGCAGCGTCTTGATTTCAGATACCTTAAGGGACTGGCACAGGTATTGATGGCCCATGAACTGGGCCAGATCCAGGTGTCGTTTTTTCTTTTTCCCCTTGCTTTGCATACCTGCCTGGCGTGCATGCGCAGGTTTTTTATCATTGCTCGGCATTGCAGCTCCACGCTCTTGATTCAAGGGCCATGACAGGAGAGAATCGGGGCACTACAACAACGCAGACATTTGCCATGAAACCTTTCGCCCCTTTATTGTGCCTGTTCCTTGCCGCCTGTGGCGAGGAACAGAAGCCGTACCAGCCGCCTGTGCCGCAAACTCCCGCCGCCCCCCTGTTCCAGAATGAGCGTCAGGCCCTGGACAAGGCTAAAGGTGTCGAGCAGACGCTGGATGAACATGCCCGGACGCTGGAGCAGAGCTCCACAGAAAAGTAGGCCTCGTTTTTCTCTCCCGCCCGGACTGGCGGCATAAACCGGCGGCACCGCGTCTCCATGTCTGTTTCAAGCGGCACCATCACTTGCCAGCTTTAGTGGCAACCACCTCCGCAGCCGCCACAACCACCGCCTCCACCGCTGGAACTGCCGCAGGATGTGCCGCCAGTATCATGCGGATTAATGAAAATGAACTGGAAGTTTCCAGGGCTCATTTCCACAAAATCAAGCACGGCGCCGCTAAGAAGCGGCTGGCTCTGTGTAGCCACAAGCACCTTGAGACCTTCGGTTTCAATCAGCATGTCACCTTCGGCCTGCTCATCGAAACCCATGCCATACTGGAGGGAGCCATCAAAATCCCGCTTCGCGGCAATTCTCAGCGCCATCCCTTCAGCGCCAGCCTGAGCGGCGGCATTCTGGATTTGTGCTACTGCTTCAGCGGTTACCTTTACCATATCCATCTCCTTGAATTAATCTTTCCTCAAATTTACCCTGCCCTGGGCTTTCACTTCCTGGGCGAAGTCAACAAAGCGCTTCGCCCAATTGTAGCCACTGAGTGAGCGAAAATGCGTGTAGCAGGCAAGCAGATTCTTGTAAACAATGCCGTCCCGTTTGCCATCAATGCCATACCCACGCTTGACCTCAAATGCGTATTTGAGGCCGGGCTGGACATTTTCCAAGCTCGAATAGTGAAATTCATGCGCCAGCAACTCCCTGCCTGCCTCTTCACCCGGCCACCGGCACAGGCCGGTTGAACGCACACGAACATAGCCGCGGCCCACAGGCTTCCCGCGCATTACCACGTCACCCGGGATGACGCCCGCCATTTTTCGGGTTTTCCCCTCCCACGACAGACTGCGCGCAAGATACATCAAACCTCCGCATTCAGCATAAGCCGGCAACCCGGATTCGATTGCATCATGGATATCCTGGCGCAGCCCGGAATTCTGCTCGATCTGGTCCATGAACAATTCGGGGAAACCGCCGCCAATGAACAAACCATCCAGCTGTTCCGGCAATCTTTCATCACGAAGTGTGTCGATGTTAACGATTTCGGCACCTGCCGCTCGCATGGCTTGCAGATCATCTGCATAGTAAAAACCAAAAGCCTGGTCCCTCGCCACCCCTATCCGGAGCTTCGGCCCTGAGAACGCATTCAAGCCTGGCATCAAGTCAGGCTTGGTCCTGCTTTCTTCCAGTTCTGGGGCGCTATTCGCGATCCCGATCAGGGAATCCAGATCAACCTGACTGCCGACCACCTGGCCAATCTCAAGGATATGCTGCAGGGCTTCGGTGGATTCGTTACTGGGCATCAATCCCAGATGGCGTTCGGTAATCTGTAAACGAGGATCATGGTGAACCGCGCCCAGCACTGGCACATCTGTGTAATGCTCAATCACTGCCCTCAATTTGCCTTCGTGCCTTGCCCCGCCGAGATTGTTGAGAATCACTCCGGCAATACGGATATTCCGGTCAAATGCCTGATAGCCAAGTATCAGCGGAGCGATTCCCCGTGTCATCCCGCGCGCATCAATGACCAGAACCACGGGAGCATGCAGCAATTCAGCCAGGGCAGCATTGCTGTTGCTGCCATCGAGATCAAGCCCATCATACAGCCCCTTGTTGCCTTCGATCAGGCTCAGATCGGCGCCGTCGGAGTGCTGTTTCACCGAAGCCACGATCTCGTCGCGCCCCATAAGGTAAAAATCAAGATTGCGGCATGGACGGCCAGTTGCCGCACCTAACCACATCGGGTCAATATAATCGGGCCCTTTTTTAAAAGGCTGGATTTTGAGGCCGCGCTGCGTGAATGCGGAACACAGGCCGATACTGACCGTGGTTTTGCCGGAAGATTTGTGTGCCGCCGATATGAGCAAGCGTGGCATGGATGCAACAGAGTCCAGAAAAGATTAACCCGAAGCTGCCAGCGGCAAATCGAGGCTATTCATATAGCGCCTCAGCCTTTGGCATGCTTCGGGTAGGGCTGTAAGTTCGGCGTATTTAGTCTGTCAGGGCATCCTTGCTGACATGATGAAAATCATCCTGTGGCACGAAATGCAGAATCCGAACCGCGATGGTGGTAATCAGCAGCGCAATACCAATCCCGCCCAAACCAAGCAGAAATTCCGGAAGTGATGGATTGTAGTGGTGAATCGCGCCATCAAAAAAGGTGCTGGTTTCCTGCATGCCGGGGAAAATACTCAGCGGGAAGGCTTGGCCGCCAATGATGATCACATACAGCTGGGCGAAGCCGCCAAGAATGATCAGAAGGGCAGAAAACAGCACGCTCTTGCTGTTAATGCCCAGAGTCGGGTGCAGCAGCATGGCCAGCGGGATCAGCGTGCCGATTGCAATCTGGCCTACCCAGAACAGCGTGGTGAAAATGCCGCCATCCAGCAGGATGAAACGCTCGAAATCCCACTGCTTTGCGAAATACAGGTTGGTCATGTGATAAACGATGGTGAAATAAAATACCGCGCCCACAAATGTCGCAAGCAAATTCTTCATGCGGCGCAGAATAGCCTCATCCAGCGTCAGACCGTTCCATGCATACATGAACGACTGAACCACAATAAACACCGCCAAGCCGTAGGAAAACGACATGATGATGAACATCGGGGCCAGAATTGCAGAACTGTATGCCTGCCGCGCCACCAGGAAGCCGAAGATTGATCCGGTTGCTGTGGTTAGTGCCAGACGCCAGATGAAGGCGGAAAAACCGGCATACTTGGAAAAACCTTTTACTTTTCTATCCATCATAGTCCAGATATAAGCCGCGACGATGGCAAAAAATCCGGTATACAGGATCACATTCAGCGCAAAAATCGACTTGAAATTGAAATGCGTCATTGCCACGATCAAGCGGTCCGGGCGCCCCAGATCAAGCATCAGCACAGTGAGCCCGCCTGCCAGCAAGGCAATTGCCAGCAGAGCAGAGAGCGGCGCGCGTGCCTTGTAGACAGGTTTGCCAAACACTGAGCCGATCGAGGCCACATTGAGCACGCCCGACGCAGCCACAATCATGAATACCGCAAAGACATGAGGCAAACCCCACACAATCTGGTTGGTCATCCCGGTCACGACGTGGCCGTGAGTCTCCATGTAGTGCGCAGCTCCCAGACCGATCAGGACTACCAGACCAAGCAACGCGGCGAGCGCATAAAACGCACGCTCCTCAATTTTACGAAATGCATCAATATTCATGTCGCTTAGATTCCCTGATAACGAACGCCAACATTAAGCCCCAGATCCCCACGCACCTGAGTCGTTGCAAGCGTCGCAACACGTTTGGAAATTTCGCTGTTCGGATCGTTCAGATCACCAAACAGGATCGCGTTATGCCCGGCAGCAGAACAGGCATCGGCACAAGCGGGTTGCCCGCCGCGGTCAACTCGGTGCACGCAAAGGGTGCAAGCCTCAACACATCCCTTGCCGCGTGGCACGTCCGGATTCTGATCCTGCAACTCCTCATGCACAAAAGACCGGGCTTTGTACGGGCACGCCATCATGCAATAACGGCAGCCGATGCAGATATGCCGATCCACCAGCACGATGCCGTCGGCACGCTTGAAGGAAGCCCCTGTCGGACAGACATCGACGCAAGGCGGATGCTCGCAATGCTGGCACATCATGGGCAGGCTATGCGATTGCCCATTACGCAGGTCCTTGATTTCAACTTTGCGAATCCACTGTGAATCGGTTTCTCTGGAGCCGGAGAAGCCATTTTCCTTGCCACATGCCGACACACAATCATTGCATCCGGTTGCGCACTTCCCGCTGTCGATCAGCATGCCCCAGCGTACTTTGCTGGAAGCTGCTTCTTCGGGCGCACGTCCATGGGCCAGATCGAACAGTGTAATGCCGGGCGCAATCGCCAGCCCCGCCATGGCTGCAGCACCGTAACCGATAAACTGACGGCGGCTGCTGTCGTGTGACTTGCTGTCAGGGGTTTTGTCCACATTGTTACTCATTTACTTGCCCCGCCTGTGGTATTGGGTTCTACAGAGCCAGGGTGCATTTTCGCTGCCATATCAGCTTCGGAACCTGCTTTTACACCTTGGCTAGCCATGGGATGAAGCGCCGTAATTGCCTTGGGCTTGCTCGCATGGCATTCGAAGCAGTCGAGCTTCACCGCTGCATAAGCATGGCAGCTCTGGCAGAACCCTTCCTTGCCCAGCACGCTGTTGGTCTTCTTGTCAGCGTGACAGTTTACGCAACCCTGCAGGCTCATTTCTGTGGTACGGATGCCTTTGCGCATGGTTTCGTTGCGCTGATGCTTGAGCTCGTCCATGTGGTGCCGCTTCATGTACGCGGTATCCCTCACGCACTTATCGCCCGAGGCCTCCGCATGAACAGGCTTGGTCACGCGCCCCGTTGCCGACCCCTCATGTGCACCCGCCGATGACGCCGCGAAGGCGCCGACCGCCAGCAGGGCGGCCAGCGCGGCCCCCCGCTGCCAGTTCAGCATCTCGCGCAATTTTGCCAGGCTGACCATTGTTTAATCACCCATACCCATTTTGATATAGCCGGTCGGGCACACGTCGGCGCAGATATGGCAGCCGATGCACTTGGAGTAGTCGGTATCGACATAACGGCCGGTGGTGGAATCGGTGCGCTTGACCTTGAACACGGCGGTTTGCGGGCAGTACACCACGCAGTTGTCGCATTCGAAGCACAGGCCGCAGCTCATGCAGCGCTTGGCTTCCGCCACGACCTGCTTGTCGTCGAGCTTCATCAGGCGCTCTTCGAAGTGGCCCAACGCCTGTTCAGCATTCAGCGTGATGTGTTCACGCTTGTTGCGCGGCACGAATGGGAAGTGGCCAAGGAACAGCTCGTTGGAAGGAATCACATACTTGTCGGAACGGTCCTCAAAGTTATGCACCGCGAATTTGGCTGCGGAAGTACCGCGCACGCCCAGATCGATTTCCTTGGCATAGCCTTCCGCCTTGATGACTTCATCCTTGGCGGCGGTCTTGAATTCCGCGGGGGCATGTTCGGTTTCGATCAGCTTGCGCACCAGATCCCAGTGATGAACGTCGATCTTGGGTCGCTTGTCCTGCTCTTCGCCCTTGAGGTAAACGTCGATGCTCTCGGCAGCGATGGAACCATGGCCGATGGCGGTGGTCAGCAGGTGCGGACGGATCACGTCGCCACCGACGAAGTAGCCTTTTTTGTTCGGCACTTCGTAGTTCTTGTTGGCGTTGATCAGGCCCTTGCCGTTGTCGAAACCGTCGAAGCCGGTAAAGTCCACTGCCTGGCCGATTGCGGAAACGATCAGATCGCCGGCGATATCACGCTCGGTGCCGGCCTTGATGATGGTTTCGCCCTTGACCACTTCGAATTCGGCAACGCGCAGCGCGGTGGCACGGCCATCAGCGCCCTTGACCACGGAAATCGGGGTCACGCCGCCTACGATTTCGATGCCTTCGGCCAGCGCCTGCTCGATTTCGTGCTTGTTGGCGTTCATCTTGTCGATGGTGGCACGGGAAACCAGAATAACCTCGGCGCCTTCGCGGGCGGATACGGCTGCCACATCATGCGCCACCTGGCCGGCAATGATGTGCTCGGGGCGATCTTTTTCAGTCGCAACTGTAATGTTGCCAAGACGGCGCGCAACAGTGGCAACGTCAATCGAGGTGTCGCCACCGCCGATCACCACCACGCGCTTGCCGACGTGCTGCAGGCGGCCATCGTTGAAGGCTCGCAGGAAGGCCATGGCGTTCACGCAGTTGGCGGCATCGAAGCCGGGCACCGGGAGCATGCGGCCGGATTGCGCGCCCATGCCGAGGAAAATCGCGTCGTATTCCTTTTCCAGCTGTTCCAGCGTGACATCCACGCCGATGCGGGTATTGAGTTTGACTTCCACGCCCAGATCCAGAATGCGCTGGATTTCCGCGTCGAGCACGTTGCGCGGGGTACGGAAGCCGGGGATGCCGTAGCGCATCATGCCGCCGAGTTGGGCATGGTCGTCAAAAATGGTGCAGGCGTGGCCTTTCAGGCGCAACTGGTAGGCTGCGGACAGGGAGGCAGGGCCGCCGCCGATCAGGGCGACCTTCTTGCCGGTGCTTGCACCGGCCTGGGGCAGGGCCAGCTTGTTGGCAATCGCATAATCACCAACGAAGTGTTCCACCGAGTTGATGCCCACGAAGTCATCAACCTGATTGCGGTTGCAGCCGCTTTCGCATGGAGCCGGGCAAACTCGGCCCATCACGGAGGGGAAAGGGTTGGCCTGGGTAATACGCTGGAATGCGTAAGTTTGCCAGTTGCTGTCCTTGGGCGGCTTTTCCACGCCGCGCGCGATGTCGAGGTAGCCGCGAATATCCTCGCCGGCTGGGCAGCTGCCCTGGCAGGGGGGGGTGGACAGGACGTATTCCGGGCATTTGTGGGTCCAGCCTGCCTGGAAAATTTTGTCCTGCAGCTGACGCCAGTCACTGTTGTTCTGTCCGTCCTTGAAGCGGCGGAAGGTCAGGTTGGTGCTTTTCATTTCTTCGGATGAGGCTGACATGTATGCAATCTCCTATCTACAAATTTCAGGCCGCGGCGTTTATATATGCGCCGACAGTGTTTTAGGTTACTAATCGTCTGTTGCTTCAGTTTCTTCGCCAGCGTCTTCCGGCACTTCGAGCTGGATTGCTGTTGACACAAGCTGGTGCACGCCACCCACCATGCTCATGTCAAAACCGTAATACGGGACCACCTTGGTGAACTGTGCCTTGCAGATCGCGCAGATCAGGGCAAGGAAGTTGACCTGCTTCTCCTGCACCACGTTATTGAGGGCTTCCATCCGCGGCAACGCACCCTTGACGCGAACTTCCATCAGGTCGTCAGTCAGTAGCCCGCCACCACCGCCACAGCAGAAGGTGGCTTCATGAATAGTGCCTTCCTGCATATCGTGGAAGTTGCTGGCTACTGCCCTGATAATGTCGCGCGGGATGGTGAACTGTCCTCCCGGAATGTCACCCATGCGCGAGCCGCGCGCCACGTTGCAGGAATCGTGGAATGTGATCACGCGATGATCGTTGAGCGACTTGTCGAATTTCAGTTTGCCCTGCTGGATCAGGTCATGCGTATATTCGCAGATATGCTGCGGTGCCGGATAATTCGGGTCGAGCTGCTGCTGCAATTGCCGTGCAAACGGATCATTGCCGCCATGGCCGACGCCGGTCAGCGTATTCCAGAAGCTATAGGCAACGCGCCATGCATGGCCGCATTCCCCCACGACAATGCGCTTCACACCCAGATCCAGCGCCGCATCGCGAATCCGCATCGCGGCACGGCGCATGTTTTCATAGCTGCCGATGAACATGCCAAAATTGCCGGCCTCAGACGCCTTCGAGCTTAGCGTCCACTTGACACCGGCGGCATGGAACACCTTGGCGTAGCCGATCAGGCTTTCCACGTGCGGCTCTGAGAAGAAGTCCGCTGACGGAGTCACCAGCATGATCTCGGCACCTTCGAGGTCAAGCGGCAGCTTTACTGGCACGCCGGTCGCGTCGAAAATATCCTCTTCCAGCCCCTGCAGCGTGTCTTCCAGCGCCGGCCCGGGCAGACCCAGGTTATTGCCGATGCGATGCAACTTGCCCATGATCTCATTGGTGTACTTCTGGCCAATGCCAACGGTATCCAGAATTTCGCGCCCGGCCATGGTGACTTCTGCGGTATCAATGCCATAGGGACAATAAACCGAGCAGCGGCGGCACTCGGAACACTGGTAGTAATAGCTGTACCAGTCGTCCAGCACTTCCTTGGTCAGATCAATAGCACCCACCAGCGAGGGAAAATACTTGCCTGCAAAAGTGAAATGACGGCGATAAACCTTGCGCATCAATTCCTGGCGTGCTACCGGCATGTTTTTTGGATCAGCCGTACCGATGAAGTAGTGGCACTTGTCGGTACAGGCGCCGCAATGCACGCAGGCATCCATGAAGACCTGCAACGAACGGTATCTGCCCAGCAGGTCGCCCATCTTTGCGATTGCCTTGTCGTGCCAATCATCAACCAGTTGACCGGGGAACCCAATCGCTTCCTGAATAGGCGCGGCAGCCGGGAACGACTTAACATGCGCAGATGCGCCCGGCTTGATCGCCGGGACGTCGATATATCCCGTGAGCTTGGGTACCTCAAATTGTGGAGCAGCCACTATTCCTCCTGCTAACTTTTAATTTACGCCAGTAACTTTTACAGATTTGCGCCAAAAATATGCTACGCATCAGGGCTTGTCTGCGCACCGGATTCAAGTTTGGCCGCCCAGGGAGACAGATGGCGGCGATCACGAGAATCATCGATCTGATTGCGGGTCGGGCTGAAAAATATGCCTGGCGCATGCAACAGCTTGCTGATCGGAAAAATTGCCATCAGCACGGCTACAAGTGTGAGATGTACCAGCAGCACCGGATCGGCCGGCATGGGCTGCAGGTCAAACACCATCAGGCCGAGAATGAAAGCCTTGACGGCAACAATGTCGGTATGGGCGACGAATTTCATGCCGAGCCCGGTAAGCCCGATGGCAACAAGGAGTGCCAGCATCAGGTGATCCGATGGCGTCGAGATATAACGCACCCGATCGACCAGAAAGCGGCGCGCCCACAATCCGCTCAGGCCGGCAACCATGGCGAATCCGGCGTAAATCCCGAACGGCTGTACCATATCCACCCAGAACCAAACCGGTTCAGTAAAGTAGCGCAGATGGCGCAGAGTCACCAGCAACAGCGACACATGGAACATAAAGCCAAATAGCCAAATCCACTTGTTGGATTTGAACAGGCTTTCAAACATGGTTACCTCGCGCAGCATGCGGAGCCTCACACCGATGAAGGTTGTGGGTGCTGGCGTGGTAGGAATCTTCAAAGGTGCTGGCGTGCGGGCATAGCAGCGGATTTTAATGATCAGCCCGACCACCAGCATTGCGGCGGCGGCATAAAACATGCACGCAAACAGTACGGTCAGAAACGACATGTACATCCCCTGGAAGTAGCATACAAACGGCAAGCAAGCGCTCGCCGCAATTATTCTTGAGAGGCGTCACGCACCGTGACCAGTAATTCTGGACACGGTGCAGCATCCGCCTTGTTTCAAACGTCTTAGATACAGCCGGTAGGCTTGGGCAGGCCGGCAATCTTACAGGCTTGCTTGGCCGGGCCATAAGGGAACAGTTCATACAGATACTTGCTGTTACCTTTCTCAGGCCCGAGTTTCTTGCCGATGGCCTTGGTCAGAACGCGCACAGCAGGAGCGATCTGATAGTCGTTGTAGTACTCGCGCAGGAAGTTGATCACTTCCCAGTGCTGGTCAGTCATCTCGACTTTTTCTTCAATTGCCAGATACTTGGCTGCTTCTTCGTCCCACTCAGCCAGGTTAACCAGGTAACCTTCTTCGTCTGTTTCGTAAGTCTTACCGTTAATTTCGAAGCCCATGTGTTTCTCCTAAATAATCAAAAAGCGTTGCAATTACAACCAAGACATCACGGATTTGCTTTCTGCCACCAGATCCACGAAACCGTTGTAGTCCACCTGCTTAACACCGTCAATCACGGTATCCTGCATGCCGCGTGCTTCCAGATCCGGCCAGAGCGCGCATACGGAGCAGTTTTTCATGGCCTCTTTAATTTGACCCTCGGCTTTGTTGCCCTTGGTCACGGCATATACACCATCTTCGATCAGAAGAATGGTGCTTCCCGGTTTGGCCATACGCATAGCGCTGTCTAGAGCGTTCCTGTCCAGCGGCGATTTATTCACGATGTGCAACATCTGCATCCCCTTCCTAGAAACTCAGAACCACGTCTTGCTCTTCGAGCAGCGCAGCCATTTCGGCAGCATCCAGCACCTCCACGTCGACGATCAGATCGTCGGTGGTCAGGCCGCGGGCTTCCATGGACTCTTTCTCGACATACAATTTCTCGATGTCATATCCTTCCAGAGCGCGATAGGTGGGAGAAAAGTTCTTCATTCCCACTGCCTTGGTTGCCTGGCCCTTTTTCAGCTGGTATACACCGTCATCCGCAAACACCAGGCTCACGTCCTGATCGAAAGCAGCGCTGATCAGCACAACTTCCAGCGATTCAAGCGCGTAAATCGTTCCATATGGCGCCTTGCGATTGATGAAGGCAAATTTCTTTACGGTACCGGACATGTCTTCTTCCATTTCGATACCTCCCGTGCTTTCAGTCATAAATAACTCCCTATCTTAATCGCCGAAGGTCACAAGGCGGTCTGAACGGATGCCGGACTCGACCAGTTGACCCAGACCGGAAATCCTGAAACCAGGAGCCAGATTGTCATCGACGATGCCGCGGCGCAGCCCTGCGGCAACGCAGACAACTAAATCAACGCTGTGCTCTTCAGCCAGTTTGCTCCAGCGCTGCACGATGTTGCGGTCGTCCTGCGGCGGTTCAGTGAGCTTGGTCGCGTTGTTCACACCATCATGGTAGAAAAACACACGGTCAATCTCGTGTCCCTTTTCAATCGCGGCCTTGCAAAACTGATATGCAGAGTCGGCGGCTTGATGATTATAGGGACCTTCATTAATCAAAATTCCGAATTTCATCCCTGAATGTCCTGTATCTAAAAACTTGAAAGTTGCAATAACCCAGGCCGCTGTCGCTTCCGCCAGCGGCCGGGGTTAAACCCAATTTAGAACCTGATGTGAGTGGATGCGTTCAGGGTCGTACGGGAACCGCGCCAGTCATCGATGTGGAACTTGGTGAAAGGCAGACCGGTTTTCTCGAAGAAACGCGGCCAGCCGATACGCTCGATCCAGTCGTTCATGCGCTCCCAAGGCTGGGCATCAGCCTTGTAGACTGCCAGGATTTTCTTGACCACGGCAGCGACTTCCGGCCAGCGCGGTGCGTTGTTCGGCAGACCGGCAGCGACCAGCTTGTGGAAGGTCGGCTTGGAGCGGGCATTGGAGTTCTTTCCACCCACCCAGATCGCGACTTTGGAGTTTTCTGGATCGTTGATCTGCATCGGAGGGCATGGCGGGAAGCAGGCGCCACAGCAGATGCACTTTTTCTCATCCACTTCCAGGGAAGGCTTGCCGTTCACCAGAGCAGGACGAATCGCGGCTACCGGGCAACGCGCCACCACGGAAGGACGCTCGCACACGTTGGCAACCAAATCGTGATTGATCCTCGGCGGCTTGGTGTGCTGCATGATGATGGCGATGTCAGCCTGGCCGCCGCAGTTAATTTCGCAGCACGAAGTGGACAGCTTGACGCGGTTGGGCATTTCGCACTTGATGAATTCATCGTGCAGCTCGTCCATCAGCGCCTTAACCACGCCGGATGCATCGGTCGCCGGAATATCGCAGTGCAGGAAACCCTGGGTGTGCGCAATCATGGAAACGGAATTGGCGGTGCCGCCAACCGGGAAGCCATGGCTGTTCAGTTCCTTGATCAGGGGGTCAACCTTGCTCTCGGAAGTCACCATGAATTCCACGTTACTGCGCGCGGTGAAACGCATGTGACCATCGGCATGTTTGTCGGCGAGGTCGCACAGCAGACGAATGGTGTAGAGATCCAGTTGACGGGCCGTACCGAACTTGACAGTCCAGACTTCGTCGCCGCTTTCAGCGCGATGGTAAAGAACGCCAGGCTTCGGATGGGAATGAAAAACCCATTTGCCATAGTTTTTCAGCAGGGTCGGATGCATGAAAGGCGCGGCATCTGGTACGCCGCACTCATCAGGAGCACGCAATTCAGCCATTATTTATTCTCCAATGTTAATAACTAGACTTAGCAATTTCGACGCAGAATCAGGCAGCAGCCTTGCGCTCGTTCACTTTCTCGACTTCTTCGTCCCACTCGTCCATGCGCACATAGGGGTTGGCGCGCGGGTGATTGACCATGTTTGCGTCAACAGGCAGATCGAGACCTTCGAGGAAATTCACCAGACCGATACGCTCGATCATCTCGCCGGTACGCTCATGCTCAAGCGCATTTTCAGCAAAGAAGTCAATCATGTTACGGGACAGTTCGTTAAGCTGCTCGAAGTCTTCATCGGACTGCAGCTTCATGAACGGAACCACGACCGTGCCCATGGTGGCGCCGATTTTCAGAACGCTCTTACCGCCAACCAGGATGGTGACGCCCTTGTCCTTGCCGGGCAGCAACGCGCCGGGCATGACGTTCAGGCAGTGCATGCAACGTACGCAATCGTGGTTTTCAATCTGCATTACGTGCTGGTCATCAACTGCCACGGTGGAAACGCTGTCGCCAGAAACGGCATCAGCCTTGTTGCGCAGGGTAATGGCGCGAGTCGGGCACTTGCTGATCACGTCGTTGACCAGCTTGTCCATGCCATGGCCCTTCATGTAGTCACGCGCATACTGCTCGTTGACCTGGATGTTGTCGCGCCAGGTGCCGATGGTGGCCATGTCGGAACGCTGAATGGAGTTAACGCAGTCGTTCGGGCAGCCGGAGAACTTGAACTTGAATTTGTATGGCAAGGCCGGGCGGTGCATATCATCAACGTTTGCATTGATGATGGTGCGCAGTGCCTTGGCTTCATCGAAGCAGGACATTTCACAGCGAGCCTGGCCTACGCAGGACATGGAAGTCCGCAGCGCAGGGCCGGCGCCACCCATATCGAAGCCCATGGCGTTAACTTCTTCCCAGGCCGGCTGGACATTGGCGGTGGAGCAGCCCTGCAGCATGATGTCGCCGGACTGGCCGTGCAGGCCGATCAGGCCGGAGCCGTACTTGTCCCAGATGTCGGCAAATTTGCGCAGGGTAGCGGTGTCGTAATGCATGCCAGGTGGCGGCATGATGCGCAGGGTGTGAAACTCTGCCGCATCCGGGAAAACCGGATTCTCGTTCTCGTCCTTGAGTTCGGTGAAACGCGGGATCACGCCGCCGCCATAACCGAACACGCCAACAGTACCACCCTTCCAGTAACCTTTCTTGGTCTTGTAGGATGTTTCCAGCTGACCCAGCAGGTCAACCATGATGTCCCGCTTCTGCGCTTCGCGCTTCAGGCCGGTCACAAAACTGGGCCATGGACCACTCTCAAGCTGGTCCAGATTCGGCGTATCGTGCAATTTTTTAGCCATTGATGTTCTCCAAAAAAAAGTAACGTCCAGCTATGCCGGCTTTCCCGGCACCAGCCATCTCAATAAAGCTACAACTTTTACGTGATCCTTACTGCGTCCACGTGCTTGCGGTGTGGAACCACTAGTGCGCTCGACCTCCAGCAGTTAGGGCGAATATTACAGCCGTTAGATTCGCGATTTCCATCATTCTTCGCGGCTACCCCGGCGCGTAACAGGGAGTACTCCACCACCCCATAGGGAGCACTAATATACTACCCATATGGGCTATGCCCCTTGCAGTATCGGGTGCTGAACCTATATTTCGTTACAATCTAAATATGAATAGCAGAAACGAGTTCTAAATTATGGACGAGTTAATAAGCCTGGACAAATTCCTGTCAACTCCTTACAGACAGGAAATTGAACTCCAGCAAGTAAAACACGAAGCAGGTTTCAATACATTGCGCCTGCGAATTCGCGAGGTCAAGCGTTTCACCATTTTCGAGATCGACAGGGAAACCGCTGTACACTGGGGCAATGCCTTGCTGGACTGGGCCAAAACACAGGAACAAGGAGCAACAAAATAGGCTGGCTAAGCTACATTCTGGAAACACCCTACGTCGACGAATCACTTGTAACCGACGTCCGGTTCGATATAAAAGGGACATTGCTGCCCGTTGATCACAGCTATGAGCTATTCATCGAACTGGCTCGTCTGTTAACCTGGTTTGCAGATGAACCTCTCGGTGGAGTGCATGCCATTCATGGCGCGGATACCGGACATGGTGAACTGATTCTCAACCGGCGCACAAAACTGATGGTGCGCATTGCCTCTGCGCGCGTGCCGGAACTGCTGACGCTATCGGGGCAGACAATTCATATCGGCGGCAACAAGCTGGAAATCGGCGCGGGAAAAACCCGCCCCCTCTCACGTCATACCCCGCTGTTCGCACATTGCGTTGCAACCGGCAGTGAAGATGAGCTGGATTTTACCAATGACATCATTCGCATGCTTGATGAAATGAGAATCGACTCGCGCTTCATTTGCGGCAAACGCCAGACCATCAGAACACAGGATGGCACCGTAAGCGGCTTCAGCCTGATGCTGCATGGGCTGCCAGTGGAGCATTCGTTCCTGGTACAGCAACAGGGGCTGGGAAAATACCGCAAGAGCGGCTGCGGCATCTTCATTCCTCACAAATCAATTAACGCGCTTACCTGAGCGCAATTTTTCATCAACGACCTTAAGACAAGGAGAAAACTATGGGATATGTGGTAAACGGCACCGAACTGGAAGTTGACGACGATGGTTTTCTGCTGGAACCCGATTTCAGCGATGACGTGGTACCGGTCATTGCCGAAGCCGAAGGCCTCAAGCTGACCGACGAGCACTGGCTGGTGATCAACTATATGCGCAACAAGTACAAGGAAGACGGCCAGACCCCCAACTTCCGCAACATGTGCAAGGATTTCGACGAAGAGCATCCTGGCACCGACTGGAAAAAACATCTCTACACGCTGTTCCCGATGCAGCCCAACCGTCAGTCCGCCAAAGTGGCCGGCCTGCCAAAACCTTTCGGCAAAGGCGGTTACTAAATAGAGCAGCAAATCTCCGGGTTCCGGGTTTCGGGTTAAACTATGGAATCCGGAATCAGGACCCCCCCATGAAATACTCCACCCTCGTCAGTGCAGCGCAACTGGCGCAACATTTGAGTGATCCCGACTGGATCATTTTTGATTGCCGCTTCACCCTGAGCGACCCTGAATCAGGCCGCCGCGCCTACCAGGCAGGGCATATTCCCGGCGCGCGCTATGCCCACCTCAATGATGACCTTTCATCCGAAGTAACCGCAACCAGCGGCCGCCATCCCTTGCCAGACCCGGCGCTGCTGGCCCAGAAACTGGGTCAGTGGGGCGTGGACAGCGGCAAGCAGGTCGTGGTTTACGACGACAGTTTCGGCGCCATGGCAGGCCGCATGTGGTGGGTTTTGCGCTGGCTTGGTCATAAATCCGTCGCCCTGCTCGACGGCGGCATTCAACGCTGGATTCGCGATGGGCACCCGGTGACGGCCGAGCCGCCGGTGATTACTCCTGCAGAATTCAAGGCGCGCCCTGACAGCAGCATGTGGGTGGACGCGAATTGCATCGAGGAAGCACTGCGCAGCGACAAGTGCCTGCTCATCGATGCCCGTTCCGAGGAGCGCTTCAGCGGTGAGCGCGAAGTGCTGGACAAGGTGGCCGGGCATATACCAGGCAGCATCAATTACCCTTTCGAAGACAACCTCGACATGGGCGGCACCTACATGTCAGCAGAAGAACTGAAAGAAGCCTATCTCGACCTGCTGAACGGGGTCGAGCCAGAACGCGTGGTGCACATGTGCGGCTCCGGCGTCACCGCCTGTCATAGCGTGCTTGCCATGGAGCATGCCGGCCTCAAGGGCACGCGGCTTTATCCCGGCTCCTGGAGCGAGTGGATTACCGATCCGGGCAGGCCGGTCGAAACCGGAGAATAAACAGCATGGCAATTCGAGTCAAAAGCAAATGGCACACCCGGGGCGCGCCCAAGACGCCGTTCCAGGTGGCGACCGTGATTGCATCCCTGATCTTCAGGGTGGCGGAAGAAAAAGTCACCCACATGCAGCAGGAAGATTTCGAAATCAGCTCCAGGAAGCAGGGTTTCGCGATGATCGCCGAGTATCTCGCCTTCCTTGTCCAGTACACCGACCGCTTCGTCTACCAGCGCGTTGACGACGAATACCGCAGCGAGCTCATCAATATCATGGCCAAGCGTCTGGCGGAAATCCTTGAAGACAATCAGATCGCCTTCATGGGCCCTTCTCCGGACAGCTACCAGAAGCGCTTCATCAACCTGCTGGTCGAGCGGCTGGCTGAATATGCCACCTTCGATTATGAAGACGGCGAGCCCAACTACCCCTGCCGCCGTTTCCTCGGCAGCAAGATTCTCGAGCTGATGCCCAAACGCGATCACTCCTGGACCATAGACCAGGTCGTTGATATCGAGGTGCCCAACGCTCTGACGCTGGTCAGAAGAGGCCTGGACGGCCTGTTCTCGGAAGAATCCGGCACGCTTTAAGCTCTCTGGCCGCGCTTGAAAGCACTCACCTTCTCCGTATTGCGGCAGCTTTCCAGCAGCGAATTCAGCTCCGGGGAAGCGATCGCGCGCCGGCTCGGCGTCTCGCGCGGGTCGGTCTGGCAGGCGCTGCAGGACCTGGATCAGCATGGCATCCAGATCTTCAGCCTGCCGGGGCGCGGCTATCGTCTGGCCGAAGCGGTGCACTGGCTGAACCGGGACGAAATCCATGCCGCACTGGGCGGCAAGGCACGTCTCATCCAGCTTGAAATTGTGGAAACCGCGGATTCCAGCAACAGCATCCTGATGCAAAAAGCCGCACTGGGCGCAGAGCACGGCAGCTGCCTCGCGGTGGAGCTGCAGACCCGGGGGCGCGGCCGGCGCGGCCGGACATGGCACACCAGCCTCGGCGGCGGCCTGACTTTTTCCCTGCTGTGGCGCTTCAGCCAGGGCGCAAGCTTCCTGTCCGGCCTCAGCCTCGCCGTAGGGGTGGCGCTGATGCGCGCGCTGGAACAGGCCGGCGTCCGCGACACCCGCCTCAAATGGCCGAACGACGTATTGCACAATCAGCAAAAACTGGCCGGCATCCTGATCGAACTGCAGGGCGACATGCTCGGACCCAGCGCGGCCGTGATCGGCATCGGCCTCAACCTGAAACTGACCGCACCGGCCAGAGCAAACATTGACCAGGCGGCAACCGACATCGCCGCGATCCAGCCCGGCCTGCCCAACCGCAACCACCTGCTGGCACTCATCCTGGACCACCTCAGCGACGTGTTGCTGCAGTTCGAAGCGGAGGGATTCGGCAGATTGCGCGAGGAATGGAGCCGCCACCATTTCTATCACGACCAGATGGTGCGCATGCTGCTGCCCGATGGCAGCGAATTCCACGGCAGGGTGACAGGTGTGGCGGAAGATGGCGCCTTGCTGGTGCGCGGCGCGGATGGCGAGCGGCGCTTCACCGCGGGAGAAATCAGCATGCGGAGCGGCGCATGAGCATCCTCGCTGTGGATGCCGGCAACACCCGCATCAAATGGGCCAGGCATGCGCACGGCGCATGGCAGGAGCAGGGCTGGACGCCGGCTGCGCAGCCACAACTGGAAGCACAGTGGGCAAGCTTGAAAACGCCAGCCAGGATCATCGTTTCGAATGTCGCAGGCAGCGCAACCGGACATGCCATCGCCAGCGCCAGCCAGCGCTGGGGCATTCCTCCCCAGTTCATCAGACCACAGCCATCCCAGTGCGGCGTAAGCAACGCTTACAGCGAAGCGGAGCGTCTCGGCAGCGACCGCTGGGCGGCGCTGATCGCCGCCCACCACCTGCATCCCGGCCGTGATCTGCTGGTAGTCCAGGCCGGCACCGCGGTGACCATTGACACGCTTTCAGCCAAGGGCCATTTCCTGGGCGGCATGATCGTCCCCGGCCTCAGGCTGATGCTGGACGCCCTGGCGCGCAGCACGGCAGGACTGGCACGGCAGGACGGCGAAATCCGCCCCTTTCCCATCAACACCGCGGACGCCATGATGAGCGGCGCAGCGAACGCCATTGCCGGCGCGGTGGAACGCGGCTTCAGGCAGCTCGAAGCGCGCCCGCTGTGTTTGATCAGCGGGGGGGATGCGGATATCCTGCTCCCTTTGCTGGACATTCCCATCCAGAAAACCGGCCAGCTGGTGCTGGAAGGTCTGCTGCAGATTGCCCTTGAAACCTGAAAGAAAGTAAGAAATGAACACTTTGATTTGCGGCTCGCTGGCCTACGACAGCATCATGGTTTTTCCAGACCAATTCAAGAACCACATCCTGCCGGAGCAGATCCACATCCTCAACGTTGCTTTCCTGGTGCCGGAAATGCGCCGCGAGTTCGGCGGCTGCGCCGGCAATATCGCCTACAACCTCAAGCTGCTGAACGGCAAACCCCTCATCATGGCCGCCGTGGGTGACGACTTCGATCCTTATGCCCAGCGCTTGGAAAGACTAGGCCTGGAACAGACCCACGTGCGCCGCGCGCCCGGCTCCTATACCGCGCAGGCTTTCATCACCACGGACCTGGACGACAACCAGATCACGGCCTTCCACCCTGGCGCGATGAGCTTCTCCCATCACAACCATGTGCATGACGCCAGCAATGTCGCGCTGGGCATCGTCGCCCCGGACGGCCGCGACGGCATGCTGCAGCATGCGCGCGAGTTCCAGGAAAAAGGCGTGCCTTTCGTCTTCGATCCGGGCCAGGGCCTGCCCATGTTCAACGGCGAGGAACTGATGAACTTCGTCGCCCTGGCGGATTACGTCGCCCTCAACGACTACGAGGCCAAGCTGCTGCAGGAACGCACCGGCAAGAGCGTGGAGCAGCTGGCGCAGAACGTGCGCGCCCTGGTGGTGACCATGGGCGCCAAGGGCTCGATGATCTACAGCGACGGCAAAGTGCTGGAAATCCCCTGCGTCGAGGCCGCACAGGTGGTCGACCCGACCGGCTGCGGCGACGCCTACCGCGCGGGTTTGCTCTATGGCATCGTCAACGGCATGGACTGGGAAACCACCGGACGTCTGGCGGCGCTCATGGGCGCGCTCAAGATCGCCAGCCGCGGGGGGCAGAACCACGCCCACTCCCGGGATGAAATCATCCACCGCTACCGCGAGCAGTTCGGCACGAACCTGGAGTGACCGCGCGATCCACTTCCCGGCTGGTGCGCGCGTGGCGCTTGCTCCGCCTCGCGCTGCACATCCTGCGCGCACTGCTGACTGCCGCCATCGTCCTGCCGTGGAGCACGCCGCGTCTGCGCATCGCGCTCACGCGGGAATGGTCGCGCAGCCTGCTGAAACTGCTGGGGGTCAGGCTCACCATCCGCGGTGAGGCGCTGAACGAAAGCAGCCACAAGGTGATGGTGGTCGCCAACCACGTTTCCTGGCTCGACATTTACCTTCTCAACACGGCCTGGCCGGCGCGCTTCGTTTCCAAGGCCGAGGTGCGCAGCTGGCCAGTGTTAGGCTGGCTGGCGGAAGTGACGGGGACGCTTTTCCTGGAGCGGGGGAAGCGGCGAGACACCGCGCGCATCAACAACGCCATCGCCACGGCGCTGAGCCAGGGAGACTGCGTGGCCTTCTTCCCGGAAGGCACCACCACGGATGGCACCCATCTCCGGCCTTTCCTCGCTTCCCTGCTGCAGCCCGCCATCGACGCCGAAGCGGAACTGCGTCCGGTTGCGCTGCGCTACCTCAACGCCGATGGCGGCATCAATACCCGGGCCGCCTACTATGACGACATGTCGATGCTGGATTCCCTGCGCAACATCCTGGCCCAGCGCGAAATCCGGGCCGAACTGCATTTTCTCGCTCCCATTGCCTGCGCCAGCAAAACCCGCCGGGAACTGGCACGGCAATCGGAAGCCGCTATTTCCAGCGCTTTGAACCTGGCAAGCCCGCACAGGACACCTGAAACACCTGGCGGTCTTCCAGCCGCAGGGCAGTAAGCTCCCCGCTCCACAGGCAGCCGCTATCGAGCGCCACCAGATTGGGCCGCTGCATCAGCCCCAGCGCCGACCAGTGGCCGAAAAGAATGGTGGTATCGGCACTGGCTCGCCCCGGCACTTCGAACCAGGGCATCAGCTCAGCAGGCTGGCTGCCGGGCGCCCCCTTGTGGGCAAAGTCGATGGTCCCGTCCGCGGTGCAGAAACGCAAACGGCTCATGGCATTGGTAATCAGGCGCAAACGGCTCATCCCGTGCAGCTCGTCGTGCCACTGGCGCGGCTCGTTGCCGTACATGTGTTCGAGGAAATCCCGGTAGCTTTCCCCGCGCAACACCGTCTCGACCTCCCCCGCCAGCGCCAGCGCCTGTTCGGGCGTCCACTGCGGCAATAGGCCGGCATGCACCAGGAAATAGTCCTCTTCCCGCCAGGCCAGCGGCTGCTGGCGCAGCCAGTGCAGCAGTTCGTCACGGTCGGGCGCCTGCAGCACATCCTGGATGGTATCGCTGCGGTGCAGCGGCACAAATCCTTCCGCCACGGCCAGGGTATGCAGGTCGTGGTTGCCCAGCACCGTGACCAGCGCATCGCCCAGGCCCATGGCCCAACGCAGGATGGCGGCCGATCCGGTGCCGCGGTTGATCAGGTCGCCGACCAGCCAGAGCCTGTCAGTCGCGGCATCGAATTCGATATGCTCCAGCAGCTTTTCAAGCGCGGCGTGGCAACCCTGCAGGTCGCCGATGGCATAAGTGGGCATAAGGCCTGTTTTTTGTTAAGGTGTAGCCGTCATTCTAAACCGGCCATGGCCAAAAAGAATGTTGCCATCACGCCATGACCGGTTTTCCCCCACCCCCACCCTCTCCCGGAAGGAGAGGGTGGGCGAAGACGCCCCGGGCGGCTTTTAACTGCGGAGGACGTAATGGAAATCGCATGGTGGCACTGGATTGCGGGCGGCTTGCTGCTTATTCTGCTGGAGCTGGCCATTCCCTCTTTCTTCATCATATGGTTCGGGCTGGGCGCGCTGCTGGTGGGCATGCTCATGCTGCTGGCGCCTCTTTCACTGGCGGCCCAGTTCACCGTATGGGCCATTGCCTCCGGCGCCATGGTGGTCCTGTGGATGCGCTATTTCAAGAATCCGGACCGCACCAAGTCCGGCATCGCCAAGGAGGCTTTTCTGGGCGAAACGGGCATGATCATCCGCGAAGTGTCGGAACTAAACAAAGGCCATATCCGCTTCCAGAAGCCCATTCTGGGCTCGGACACCTGGCCGGTCATATCCGATGAAACCATACACGCCGGGGAACGGGCACGCATCGTCGATGTCATGGGGCAAACCCTCAAGGTCGCAAAAAAACAGGAGCATTAGGCAATGGAATTCACTTTTCTGGCATTTGTATTTTTCGTATTTGTCGCCGTCACCGTGGCCAAGGGCGTGCGCATCGTGCCGCAGGGCGAGGAATGGGTGGTGGAACGCCTCGGCAAGTACCACATCACCATGCTGCCCGGCCTGCACATCATCATCCCCTACGTCGACCGCGTGGCCTACAAGGTGCCCACCAAGGACCTGATCCTCGACATCCCGCAGCAGGAGGTCATCACCAAGGACAACGCGGTGCTGGTGGTCAATGCCATCGCCTTCGTCAAGGTGACCGACACGCAGAACGCGGTGTACGGCGTCACCAGCTTCGAGATGGCCATCGTCAATATCATCCAGACCACGCTGCGCTCCATCGTCGGCGAAATGGAGCTGGACCAGGCGCTGTCCTCGCGCGAGCAGATCAAGGTGCGTCTCAAGGAGTCCATCTCAGACGACGTGGCAGACTGGGGGCTGACGCTGAAATCGGTGGAAATCCAGGACATCAAGCCCTCGGCATCGATGCAGGACTCCATGGAACGTCAGGCTGCGGCGGAGCGGGAAAGAAAGGCCACCGTCACCAAGGCCGAAGGCGACAAGCAGGCCGCCATCCTGGAGGCCGAAGCCCGCCTGGAATCCGCCAAGCGCGATGCAGCAGCCCAGATCACCATGGCGCAGGGCGCGGCCGAAGCCATCCGCAAGGTCACCGAAGCCATCCCCGACCGGGAATTCCCCGCCTACTACCTGCTGGGCGAAAAATACATCCAGGCCATGAAAGAACTGGCCGCCTCCGGCAACAGCAAAACCGTGGTGCTGCCGGCGGATATCATGCAGACCGTGCAGAACATGCTGGGGAAAAAATAAGAAAGATCACGGCACACATGACGCGGCAGGCCCGGAAGGGTAGAATAAGCGTTTGATTAATTAGCAGATTAAGAATGTCAATCAACTGGTTTCCCGGTCACATGGTTTCGGCGCGCAAAAAAGCCGCCGAAACCATGGAGTCGACCGACCTCGTCATCGAGGTGCTGGATGCCCGCCTGCCCGAGGCGAGCTGCAACCCGATGATCAAGGAACTGCGCCTGCACCGCCAGCGCCCCTGTCTGAAGATCCTCAACAAGGCCGACCTGGCCGACCCCGCCGCCACCCAGGCGTGGATCAACTTCTACAACCAGCAGCCCGGCGTCAAGGCCGTCGCCCTGTCGTGCAAGAAGCCGTCCGATGTCGCCAAGGTCCCCGGCCTGTGCCTGGCGCTCGCGCCGCACCGCGGCACCCTCCTCAAGCCCCTGCGCATGATGATCATGGGCATCCCCAACGTGGGCAAATCCACCCTGATGAATGCGCTGCTGAAGCGCCGCGTGGCCGCGGTCGGCGATGAGCCGGCGGTCACCAAGAGCCAGCAGAGCTTCGACCTCAACGACAGGATGTCGGTCACCGACACGCCGGGCCTGATGTGGCCGCGCATCGAGCACGACAGCGACGGCTACATGCTGGCCGCCAGCCACGCCATCGGCCGCAATGCCGTGATCGACGAAGAGGTCGCCGAATTCCTCGCCAACATCCTGCTCGCGCGCTACCCTGCCCTGCTCACCGCCCGCTATGGCTGCGCAGCGGGAGGGCTGGATGGCATCGGCGTGATCGAAGCCGTCGCAAAGCGGCGTGCCTTCCGCCTCAAGGGCGGCGCCCCGGACATGGAAAAAGCCTCGCTCGCCCTGCTCACCGACTACCGCACCGGCGCGCTCGGCCGCATCAGCCTGGAAACGCCGGAAAGCCGTAAAACGATGCTCAGCGGGCACCGGCTTGCGCAAGCGGAATCCGGCAAGGAGCCCTCTTCCGTCCGCCACAAAAACAGCGAAGCATGATGAAAAGCAGCAAGGCAAGCGGCGGGCTGGTCTACTCCACCGGGCACGGCAGAATGTGCCCCGCATGCCGGAAACCCGTGGCCGAGTGCGCCTGCGGCCGGAACAAACCAATCCCGGAATCTGACGGCATCGTGCGTGTCTCCAGGGAAACCAAGGGGCGCAAGGGGAAAGGCGTCACCCTGGTCAAGGGGCTTGCGCTGGACACGGTGGCGCTCACCCAGCTTGGCAAACAGCTCAAAACCGCGTGCGGCTCAGGCGGAACCGTCAAGGATGGAGTGATTGAAATCCAGGGCGATCACTGCGAGCGGGTGATCGAACTACTCAAGCAGCAGGGCCGGGTCGTCAAGCGGGCCGGGGGGTAGGTCCGGCGGCCATGTTTACCATCGTGCCTCATCCTTACTCTCGCATTTGAGAAGTTGAAATTCCACGAACCACTACCAGTCGCGAAATATCCTTGCAACCAGCCCCTTGATTTCTTTTTGTTTCCCACTGGTCATCGTGGAAATATCCTTATCAAGAACCCGGCGTAGTTGCACAACCTTCACCAGGGTCCTTTCAGGATGGGATTCATCAACGTTCCAGAACTTTCCATGCCCACGGCTAATTGGCTCACTGGATTTCGCAGGCACCTCGAACTCGAATTCCCCATATCCATGGAATCGATCCTGAGGACTTGCTTCAGAACTCGATGGATATGAGCCCTGCCATAGGTACACGACTTTATTCTCTTCCCTGAAATAGCGGGTAATGACACTTTTCCACCTTGCAGTTAAATCGCCATCCGGCTCGAAATGCCGTCCATCTTCGAATTGAACCGAGTTGTGGAGATTATCCAGTTCGATCCTGAAGAAGCTCAGCCAACGTTTGTCGCCAACTGACACATACTCCCACCAGGCTCCTGCCAGGCGTTCACAGAAGGCAAGCATGGGGGCTTGCGCCGCGACTTCATCCGGGCTAAGTTTGTGTCTGATACCCAATGTGCTGATTTTCCTGGCAATCAAAGCACACTTTGCATCGAGAACAGTCTCCAGGTCTTCACCGCCCTGACGCTTGAACGTCGCAGACTTTACACCAAGCAGATCCGAAGGCAGTTTAAGGTTTACCTTACCCGTTGAGTCCTCTTCGTAAACGAGATAGCAGCGCTCGCGTCCAAGGCCGCCCATGCACAGCCCGAGTTCGAATATGACGTTATCGCGGGGTGAAAAATTCTTTTTGCTTCGGCTGGTTGTAACGTCATCGGGGGTGAACACCAGTATGGCAAAATCCGCTTCGGCAACAATTTTTTCAAGGGATTCAATATAGGTCTCACTGAATTCAAACTTGCGCGTCCATAGCTCTACAGTTGCGTTCTCGCCAAGTTCCTTTATGAGCTGCAACCGGACAGCTTCAGCGACCTCGAGCCCCTCTGATGAAGAACCAATGAATACCCTGGAACGTGTAGACATAACCTTCCCCGGCTAAACCTAACGATTTCTGACCATGTTGATTGGCTTATGATTCTTTCTCGTAGCTCGACGGGGTGACCCCGGCGCGGGCGAGAAATTCGCGTAGCTGCTTGATCAGCATTCTGTCGCAGACATTGCTCTGGTGCGGGTGATGCAGGAAATCCTCGAAGCCGTTGAGTTTCACATGAAAGCGTGACCCATGGGCAGGGATGATGTCGGCGCCCAGGTGGCGCAGCAGGGATTCGATTTCGCGCCAGTGGATGTTGCCGCTGACCGGGTCATGGAAGATGGCCCGCAGCAGGCTGCTGTGCTTGTGGCTCATGGCGGTGCTCCTTGAAAAGGTGCGATACTGCCATCAATTATTATCTTCCGTGGCGGCAAGGTAAAGCAAAGCCGGGCAGTTTTTTGCGCCATTTGAAATAACGCCCCCCTGTGCTTGGCTTTCGCCTGGTCCATGGCTGACCAACAAATATCATAAAGACCCGATGTCCCTGTCCGAGCATTCCCATTCCAGAACCACACCCCAGCCTGGCGCCGCCAATCTGCGCTCGATCGGCCGCCTCTTCCCTTACCTGTGGGAGTTCCGCGGGCGCGTGCTGCTGGCGCTGGCTTTGCTGATCGGCGCAAAGCTGGCGGCGGTAATGGTTCCGCTGGTGCTGAAGGAGATCATCGATGCGCTGGACAAGCCGCGCGCCGACCTGGTTCTGCCGCTGGCGCTGATCATCGCCTATGGCCTGCTGCGCTTTGCCAGCACGGCCTTTGCCGACCTGCGCGACGTGGTGTTCGGCAAGGTCACGCAGCGCGCCATGCGCCGCGTCAGCATGGCGGTGTTCGAGCATCTGCACGCGCTGTCGCTGCGCTTTCACCTGGAGCGCCAGACCGGCGGCATCACCCGCGACATCGAGCGCGGCTCCAAGGCCATTTCCAGCCTGGTGGGCTACCTGCTGTTCCGCATCACCCC
>PQAG01000115.1 GCA_003104895.1 Nitrosomonadales bacterium | reverse complement strand
ACCTTCAACGAAGTCAACATGCAGCCGGTGATGGAGCTGCGCAACCGCTACAAGGACAAGTTCGAGAAGGAGCACGGCGTCAAGCTCGGCTTCATGTCCTTCTTCGTCAAGGCGGCGGTGGACGCGCTGAAGAAATTCCCGGTGGTGAACGCCTCAATCGACGGCAGCGACATCGTGTACCACGGCTACTTCGATATCGGCATCGCGGTGGGTTCGCCGCGCGGGCTGGTGGTGCCGGTGGTGCGCGACGCGGACCAGCTGTCCTTCGCCGGGATCGAGAAACAGATCGCCGATTTCGGCAACCGCGCCCGCGACGGCAAGCTGACCATCGAGGAGCTCACCGGCGGCACTTTTTCGATTTCCAACGGCGGGGTGTTCGGCTCGATGATGTCCACGCCCATCCTCAACCCGCCGCAAAGCGCCATCCTCGGCATGCACAAGACCTATGACCGGCCGGTGGCGGAAAACGGCCAGGTGGTGATCCGTCCCATGATGTACCTGGCCCTGTCCTACGACCACCGCATCGTTGACGGGCGCGAGGCGGTGCTGTTCCTGGCGGCGGTCAGGGAGGCGCTGGAAGACCCGGCGCGCCTGCTGCTGGGAGTTTGAGCAGAGTAGCGGTGGGTCGCGCTGGCGCTGAGGTCATCGCCTGTCTGGAACGGCAGGCGGATGCGCGCGGACTGGCTCTCGACGCCTCCCAGCTTGCCGCTGCCACCGGACTGCAACGGCTCCATGACGAGCTGTTGCAGCCGTCCCCCTTCCTGCATGTCAGCCTGCTGCGCCACCTGGTCAGGCCGCGCCTGCTGCGCGGCCTGTATCTGTGGGGTGGGGTGGGGCGCGGCAAGAGCTTCGTGATGGATGCCTTTTTCGACTGCATCCCGCTGGAACACAAGCGGCGCCTGCATTACCATCGTTTCATGCAGGAAATCCATGCCCGCCTGGCGGTCTTGAAGGGCCAGCGCGATCCTTTGTCCAGCGTGGCGCGCGAGCTTGCCCGGCATGTACGCCTGCTGTGCCTGGACGAGTTCCATATCAGTGACATCACCGATGCCATGCTGATGCGCGGCCTGCTGCAGGGATTGTGTGGCCACGGCGTTGCGCTGGTCATGACTTCCAACAGCGCGCCAGACGATCTTTATCGCAACGGCCTGCAGCGCGCCCGCTTCCTGCCAGCCATCGCCCTGATCAAGGAGCGCCTGGAGGTGATCCACCTCGATGGCGGAGAAGATTACCGCCTGCTCGCCCTGGAACAGGCCGGCTTGTACCACGTGCCCTGCGACGGGCAGTCAGAGCAGGCCCTGTCCGGTATTTTTCATGAGCTTGCGCGCGGCGTGGACGAGTGCCCCGGCAGTATGCAAATCTCGGGCCGGAAGGTGCAGGTGCGGTGCGAAGGGGCAGGGGTAGCCTGGTTCGATTTTCACGAGCTGTGCAATACGCCGCGCAGCAAGGCGGATTACATCGAACTGGCTGGCCGCTACCAGACGCTGCTGCTGTCCGGGGTGCCGCAATTTGACGCGCAGCGGCTCGCGGAAGCGCGCCGCTTCCTGTGGCTGGTGGATGAATTGTATGACCGGCGCGTCAAGCTGGTGCTGTCAGCAGCAGTGCCCCTGGCGCATCTGGGGAAAAACGGGCTGCTGGATGGCGAATTCGAGCGCGTTGCCAGCCGTCTGGCGGAGATGCAGTCCCGCGCCTATCTGGCGCAGCCTTATCAGCCGGCCTGAGAGAGGAATGCCTGCAGATCGGCGTTCATCAGGCGGGCGATGGCGTCCGGTTTCTGGAACGGCAGGGCGTGGTCGGTGCCTGGAATCAGGTGGCACAGCCAGTCCGGGCGCTGTTGCGCGATTTCCTGGCAGAAGGTGAAGACCTCTGCGGAAGAACGCTCTCCCACGAAGCTGCTGACATGCTCCTGGGCGGCGATCAGCTGCGCGCGGTCGAGCTGCCTTGCGGCCCGGGTGACGGCTTCGAGAATGGCGGCCAGTCCCTTGGGGCGGTGCGCCAGACGCCCGCGCACGATTTCCTCGTTGCGGGAGTTGCGGTTGCGCTGGGGCGAGACGGCATCCAGAAAGACCTGCAGGCCATATTCCAGCTCTTCGTCGATACGCAGCTTCTGCGCTGCCTGCAGCAAATTCTCGCGCCGGTTGAGCAGTTCTGCCTCGTTGCCGCCGCCCAGGAGGCCGGGCTCGAACAGGAAGGTCTTGCCGACGGCGGAAGGGCGGGCCGCTTTCAGTTGCATTGCAACCAGGCCGCCATAGGAGTAGCCGCCGAGGTCGAAGCTGTCCCAGCCCAATGAATCGAGCAACGCAGCCATATCGGCGACCACGTCGCTGGTGCTGAAAGGATGTTCCTGATGGTCGGGGAAGCGGGTTTTTCCCGTGCCGCGCAGATCCGGTACCAGCACTTCGGCCCATTGCAGCAGCCGGCTGACGATGGGCTCCCAGGTGATCTGGCCATCCACCCCGCCGCCATGCAGCAGGAGCAGGCGCCGCGGCGTAAAGGCACTGCTGCGGTAGATGCGGTAGTAAACGGCCTGATGCGGCTGGTTGAGATAGCCTTCGCAGTCGGGTGTGGGAAGGGTGGCAGTCATGGTTTGTTCGGCCATTCCGGGTAAAGCGAAGAATCCTGGCGATCCCGGATCCTGAGAGTCATTATTTTCCCCTCACAGCTCACAGCACCTAGCCGATGCCGAGCTGCTCCACCCATGCGAGGGCTTCCAGATGGGCCTTGTTGACCTTTTCCGGGTCCATTGCCATGGAAGTGGCGATGGTCGCGATCTTGCCTGGATCGGCGTCTTCGCATGCGATGGTGAGGGCGAGAAATGGGCCGTATATGCCCTGGCGTGTCAGCAGGGCATCACAGATCGCTTCGGGCAGGTAGAGCTTCTCGAGAATGTCTTCCATGGGCATTTCGAGCATGGCATCGAGGAGCGAGAAAATCCCCACGATGAACAGGTTGTCGCGGTCGCCTTTTTCCAGATAATCCTGGCCCAGCAGCTCGGTGAGGCGGCCTCGGGTGATGGCGGTCTTCATCAGTGCGGGCGGGGTCGAGTCATTGCCCGCGGTGGCCAGCAGCAGGGTCAGCCAGCGGTAGAGCTGCTGATAGCCGAGAATGGCAAGCGCATGGCGGATCGACTGGATCTCGCACGAGAGACCGAAACCGACCGAGTTGATATAGCGCAGGAGCTTGAAGGAGAGCGCCACGTCCGCCTTGAAGCCGGTTTCGATATCCTTCACGTCCGCATTGTTGCGCACCTTGTTGAGCAGGGTCAGAACGGTGGCGTGGGCCGGGTTGATGATCTTGGCGGACAGGGTTTCCGGGTGGGCGAAGTAGTAGCCCTGGAAGTACTGGAAGCCCAGTTCCTTGCAGAACTTGAATTCGGTGCGGGTTTCCACTTTTTCCGCGACCAGCTTGGCGGAGCTGTTTTTCAGGCTGCGTACCAGGGTGGCGGTGCCGTCCAGGCCGAGCGCGCGGATGTCCACCTTGATGTAGTCGGCGAGCGGCAGCAGCTCGGTGCTGAGCGGGCGGTGGTCGAAATCGTCCAGCGCAAAGCGGAAACCCATGTGGCGCAGGCCCTGGATGCGCGCGACCAGTTCCGGCGTGGCTTCCACCGTTTCGATCAGTTCCAGCACCACGCGCTTGGCCGGCAGCAGTTCAAGGAAATCACTTTGCAGCATGGGCGCGGCGATGTTGATGAACGCCAGTTTGTCACCCAGCAGCCAGTTGGCATCCATGTTGCTGAAAGTGTTGGCCAGCACCTTGCTGCCGGCCTCCAGATCACTGGTGATCCGGGCGTCGGATGCATCTCCGCTGTGGCGGAACAACAGTTCGTAACCGACGATTTTCTGCTGAAGGTCAACAATCGGTTGACGACCGATAAATGCCTGATTTTGCATGGCTGGACTCTTTGTTTAGTGGACTGTCTGGGTAAACAGGGCGGCGCGCGAGGTGTCCGGATTCATGCGCAGCAGTTCTTCCATGTCCAGCACCAGCACGACTGAACCATCGCCCGAAAGCGTGGCGCCGGCAATGCCCTTGGGTTTGATGTCGAGCAGGGGCTTGATCACCACGTCGTCGCGCCCGATAAAACCGTCGATCGCCAGCACGAAGGTGGTGTCCGTGCTTTGCATCAGCACGCCAAAGGCAGGCGCGCCATTTTCCGGCCAGCCTATCATGCCGGCCAGCGAGCGCACCGGCAGGACCTCTTCCCGCACCACCATGGTGGCGCGTCCGGAAACCTGTTTTATATCCTTCGGGTCGATAGGGGTGATTTCCCTGACCATGGAAAGCGGCACGGCAAAGGGCTGATCACCGACACGCACCAGCAATACCGGCAGAATCGCCAGCGTCAGCGGCAGGGAGATGGTGATGGTTGTTCCCAGGCCAACCGTGGAGGCAATCTCGATGCGGCCATTGAGTTTGCCGATGTTGGTTTTCACCACATCCATGCCGACRCCACGCCCGGATACGTCCGAAATCATGTCCTTGGTGGAAAAACCGGGCAGGAAAATGAGTTGCAGGCTTTGTTTGTCATCCAGACTGTTTGCCATGTCCAGGTCGATCAGGCCCTTTTCCACCGCCTTGTGGCGGATGGTGTCGGGTCGCATGCCGCGCCCGTCGTCGGCAATTTCGATGATGATGTGGTCGCCCACCTGGGCTGCAGTCAGACGCACCACGCTTTTCAGCGGCTTGCCGGCGGCTGCGCGCTCCTCGGGGCTGTCCACGCCGTGATCCACCGCATTGCGAACCAGGTGCACCAGCGGATCGTTGAGATCCTCGATCATGGTCTTGTCGATCTCGGTGTCTTCACCAGACAGGACCAGTTCCACGTCCTTGCCAAGCTGGCGGGCCAGATCGCGCGCCAGGCGCGGGTATTTCTGGAACAGGCGCCCGATGGGCTGCATGCGGGTTTTCATCACCGCGCTCTGCAGGTCGCCAACCAGCAGATCGAGCTGGCTGACTGCTTCGTCCAGGGCCTTCAGCGTGTTGGCATCCTGTTTGCCGGCGAGTATGTCTGCGCGCAGGCTGGTGAGGCGGTTCTTGGTCAGGCCGATTTCGCCGGTATAGGTCAGCACCTGGTCGAGGCGCTGGGTATCGACGCGGATGGTGGTTTCTTTCGCCGCTGCCGCGCTGGCCTGCGGTGCTGCGGCGGCTCTGGGCGGAGTGGCGGCGTGCAGGAGTTCGGGGTGTGGCGCAGGGTGTGCTTCGGTCAGTGCTGAAGCGGGAGGGGCATGAAGGATTGCCGGCGCCGGGATCCCGAGAAGGGCGTGATATAGCCCATCCCAGTCAGGGTTTTGGCCGGGAGCAGCAGGGGCGGCGGCCGGCTGGTCATGCGCTGCATGCAGCGATACATGGCCGCCGGCGATGACGGCATCCAGCGCATCGAGCAGGTGTTTTTCTGCAGGCGGCGGCACCTGGGCCTGTGCCAGGTGGCCGAACATGTCGCGCACAACGCCTGTGGCGGCCATGATGACGTCCATGATGTCCGGGGTCAGGGTTAGTTCGGCGGTGCGCAGCTTGTCGAACAGGTTTTCGGTGCGGTGGCATAGTTCCACCAGTTCATTGACATTGAGGAAGCCGGCCCCGCCCTTGATGGTGTGGAAGCCGCGAAATATGTCGTTGAGCAGGGATTTGTCACCCGGACGCTTCTCCAGTTCCACCAGCTTGTTGTCCACATCGGACAGGAGTTCGCCTGCTTCCATCAGGAAATCCTGGAGCAGTTCTTCCATTCCGGCGAAATGACTCATGATTCTTCCTTTTGTTGGTGAGTAGCGAGCAGGAAGCGGTGAGCGGGAAAAGCCTTTTCACCGCTCACTGTTCACCGTTCACTGCTTCAAAACCCCAGGCTCTCCAGCAGATCATCCACCTGCTGCTGGTTGGTGACGACATCGGAACGCCCGTCGGCATTGACGACTGGCCCGTTCAACAGACCCGCATCCACTTCACCGCGTTTTTCTGCCGGGGTGCTGTCGATCAGAAGCTGAAGCAATTGTGCTTCCACCTGCTGCGCCAGTTCAATGATTTTCTTGATCACCTGGCCGGTCAGATCCTGGAAGTCCTGAGCCATCATGATTTCCATCAGCTGGGTGTTGGTGGCCTGCGTGTGGGCGGGCACCTCGTGCAGGTAGGAGCGGGTGTCCGATACCAGTTGCTTGAATTCATCCACGCTCATCTGGTTGCCGAACATCCTGTCCCATTTCCCTGCCAGCGCGGATGCGCCGGATTCCAGTTTTTCCTGCAGCGGCTGGGCGGCTTCTGTTGCGGAGAGCGCCCGCTCTGCTGCCTGTTCTGTCATGGCGGCGATGTAGTTGAGACGGTCGCGCGCGTCGGGAATCAGGCCCTCAGCCACCTTTTCAAGCGATTTGTCATAGCCCAGTTCGCGCAGCGTATCGTGCAGCTTGCGCGTCATGTGGCCAATCGAGGAAAACACTTTTTCGCTGCAGGCTTCGCCGCTGTCGCCGCTGACTACCGATGCGGGAGCCACTGCTGCTGATGATGATTCCTGCGGCGTTGTTTCTGCAACTGGCTCAGCGTTCTGGCTTGCCATTACGATACTGTCAAACAGGGCTTCCAGATCGTCCGAATCACCGCTGTTCTGTGGTGTATTGCTCACTCGTCACCTCCTCTTGACTGCCTGCTTTTCAATGATTTTGTCCGTTATTCGCATCGATCATGCGCTGCTGCCGGTTTGCGTCAATCCTGCGCATGATCCTGGCATGACTTATTTGGCCGCCATTTTATCGAACACCTTGTTCAGTTTTTCTTCCAGCGTTGCAGCCGTGAACGGTTTCACAATGTAGCCGCTGGCGCCCGCCTGAGCCGCTTCGATGATATTTTCCTTCTTGGCTTCAGCGGTCACCATCATCACCGGCAAATGCTTCAGCGCGGCATCTGCACGGATTGCCTTGAGCAGTTCAAGGCCGGTCATGTTGGGCATGTTCCAGTCGCTTACGACAAACTCGAAATTGCCCCCCTTGAGCTTGCTGAGCGCCACCACGCCATCTTCTGCTTCATCGACATTGGTGAAACCCAGTTCCTTCAGGAGGTTGCGCACAATGCGGCGCATTGTGGAGAAGTCATCCACGACCAGGAATTTCAGATTCTTGTCTACCATAAAACTACTCCAAATAATCGGCTTGGCAGTTGCCTGTTTTCAGTAGAATCTTCCGCTAACCGCTAACCGCTAACCGCTAACCGCTAACCGCTAACCGCTAACCGCTAACCGCTAACCAGTTATCTCATCAACAACGGCCGCAGAGTTTCCGCCAGGACGGCCGGGTCAAATTTCGCCACGTAGGCATCCACGCCCACCGTTTTTCCCATGCTGCGGTTGGCATCAGAAGACAGGGAGGAGTGCATGACGACCGGGATTCCCTCGAAACGGCGGTCGCTTTTGATTTTCTTGGTTAGCACGTAACCGTCCATTTCCGGCATTTCGGCATCGGTCAGGATCAGGCTGATCAGATTGCTGACCGGCATGCCGTCATGCTGGGCGCGTGCCGCCAGGTTCTGCAGCTTTTCCCACGCTTCGTTGCCATTGTTTGCCTGTTGATAAGAGACCTCCAGCTTGTCCAGAGTCATCATGATTTCCTTGCGCGCGATGGCGGAATCATCCACGAAGAACAGGTACTGTTCCGGCGGCATTTCGACCGGAGGCAGCTCGGGAATCGCCTCCATGCCCAGTGCGTTGACCAGAACCTGCTCCACATCCAGAATGGATACCAGCCGTCCATCCGGCAGTTCGGTGATGGCCGTGATCAGGCCTTCTGCGCTTGCCAGCATGGATTGGGGAGGTTTGATTTTTTCCCAGTCGACACGCACGATGCGATCCACTTCATGCACCAGAAAACCCTGCGTATGCTTGCTGAATTCGGTGACGATCATGGTCTGTCCGGTTTCTTCCGGCACGTTGTCGAGCTGCATGAAATCCGCCAGCGACAGCACCGGAATGATGTTGCCGCGCAGCGAGATCACCCCCAGCACACCGTCAGGCATATTGGGGGTCTTGGTGATGAAGGGCGTTTGCGAGACTTCGCGCACCTTGAACACGTTGATGCCGAAATACTCCCCCGTTCCCAGCGTGAACAGGAGGATTTCCATCTTGTTGGAGCCGGCCAGCTTGGTGCGGGCATCAACCGATTCGATCAGCGCGGCATTGGCATGGGTCGTCATGGTGTCGGTCCTGGAAAAGTCAGCTCATTAAGCGGCGGGTGAGAATTTCTGACAGCTTGGCTGGTTCGAACTTCGAGACATACTCGTCGACCCCCACGGAGCGCCCCAGTTCCTGATTCGATGCGCCGGAGAGCGAGGAATGCATGATGACCGGGATGCCGGCAAAACGGGGATCGCTCTTGATATTCTTGGTGAGAATGTAGCCGTCCATTTCCGGCATTTCCACGTCGGTCAGCACCAGCTGAATGAAGTTCTTGACTGGCTGCTTGGCGGCATCGGCGCGCGCAGCGATTTGCTGCAGTTCTTCCCATGCCTGCTTGCCGTTGGTGGCGCTGCGGTAACGGATATGCATGGCCTCCAGGGTGCGCTCGATTTGTTTTCGCGCAACCGGGGAATCGTCGGTGAAAAAAATGGTACGTTCTTCCTGCAGGGGCACCAGGCTGGAAAAGATGATTTCGTTCTCGTCGTAATGGGTGGTCTCGGCGAGAATTTTCTCCACGTCCATCAGCATGACCAGGCGGCCATCCTGGAGCTGGGTGACAGCAGTCACCAGGCCCCCCATCTGTGCCATCAGCATTTCAGGCGGCACCTTGATCTCCGACCAATCGAGCCGCAGGATGGTATCCACGCTTTCCACCAGAAATCCCTGGGTGCGGGAGTTGTATTCGGTGACGATCATGATTTCCGGAGGTGCGGCGGTTACGATGCCGGTGTATTTGATCAGGTCCACCACCGGTACCAGCACGCCGCGCAGGCTGACCATGCCTTCCACCGAAGGCGGCATGTCCGGTGCGCGCGTGATTTCCGGCACGCGCATCACCTCGCGCACCTTGAAGACGTTGATGCCGAAAGTTTCCTTGCGCCCGGTATTCTGATCCGTTCCCAGGGTGAACAGCAGGATTTCCAGCTTGTTGGTGCCGGCAAGCTTGGTGCGGGCATCAATCCGTTTTAACAGTTCAGACATCTTTAATTTGGACTCCAGGGGTTTCCGCCACGCATGGAGGATAACCAATTTCTTCTGCGGCTGCATTATTTCTTGAAGCGGGTTGACCGTATTTCTCAACTATCCGGCGCTTTTGGGGGGGGCTCGCTGAAAGCGCCATATAGCGTGAAATGGAACACTATGGAACCTCTGATAAGCGGTCATTCCCCCTGTAAAGGGATTCCGGTCCACTACGAGCTGAAGCTCGTGTGGAATCGTATACCCCTGAAGGGATTCCGATCCACTACGAGCTGAAGCTCGTGTGGAATCGTATACAAGGAACGAAGTGACGAGGCAATCTCGTAACTCTTTGGAAAACAAGATTGCTTCGCTGACCGCCACTCTTCGCTCGCGGCTTCGGCTCGCAATGACATTGCACACTTAATCGGGCCATCCCTAGGATGAGCCTGGTCTTTCATGAACTTGCCGCCGATATGTTCTTCTGCACCCCGCTTCGCTTCCTTGTCTGCGGCGCGGAATCCCGGAACAGGACTGCTGAAGAAGGGACGGTTATGCCGGTCCTGTTTGCCTTGCCCCAGGTTTGAGGGAAGTTAAAGGCAAAAAAGACCGCGGTCAAGCCTGTTTCTCCGGGCATGCCTTGGGAGTAAGCCTTGCTGCAGTTTGTTCAGGCTTTGAAGCGCCCGACGATATTGTTCAGTTTGCCGGCAAGTTGCTTCAGGTGATCTGCGGCCGCCGATGTTTCGTTGCTCGCCAAACTGTTGGTTTCCGCCATTTGTGCGATCTGTTCCACATGCTGCGCAATTTCGTTGGCAACGGCGGTTTGTTCCCTGACAGAGGAGGTGATGTTATCGACGCCATCCGTGGCGCTGGAAACGGAACTGTTGGCTTCCGACAGTACCATTGCCACGTTTTCCAGAAAGTCCTGGCTTGAGCGCAGAGAGTTCTGGCCGCGCGTGATGGCGTTTTCGACACTCACCGACTGGGTGTTGAGTATCTGGGTGACGGCGTCGATCTGGCTTGCCGACATGGCCGATTTCTCGGCCAGTTTCCTGACTTCGTCAGCTACCACGGCAAAGCCGCGGCCCTGTTCGCCAGCCCGTGCGGCTTCAATTGCGGCATTCAGGGCGAGCAGGTTGGTTTGGTCGGCGATATCCCTGACCTGTCTGGTCATGTTGGTAATGGTGTTGGTGCTGTGGATGAATTCCGTCACCGCACCGGCGATTTCCTCCACCGATGTTTCTACTTCGCTGATCTCGCCGATGAGTTCGGACAGGCTGAGATTGCCCTTATGGGTTTCTTCCACGCTGTTCTGGGCCATATGGCGCACTTCCTCGGCGTTTTCCGCCACCGAAGCCACGCTCACCGACATTTCCTCGACTGCGGCGGCGGTGCTGGCGGCGGCTTCGCTTTGGTGCTGGGATCTCTGGGTGACGTTGTTTGCGGTGGTGGACAGCTGGGCCGAAGCAACGGACAGTTGCTCAGCGCTGGCATGCACCTCCTGGATGATGCCCTGGAAGGTGCTGGTAAGGCTGTTGAACGCCTGGGTGGCCTGGGCGATTTCGTCGTTGCCGCAAACCGGCGCCCGCCTGGTGAGATCGTTGTCCTGCTGCATGGCAGCCATGCCGGTGCGCAGCCCGGAAATGGAGCGGGTGATGCCGCTGATGATGAAATAGGCGGCCAGAAGCCCCAGCGCAACGCCACCGGCCACGCCCGCGATGGTGAGGTTGAGGATATAGGTGAAGTTGCGCTTTGTTTTCTCGTTTTTCTGTTTTGCGGAGTCCACCATGAACTGGAATATTTCGTTGCGGGTGCCGTTGGCAGTCTCGAAAGCCGGGTTGGTTGCTTCCAGAGTGATCCGCGCCGCCTCATTGAAATTGCCGGCCAGAACGGCTTCACGGGTAGGCAGGAAGCCCGTTTCCAGCATTTTCTTGCGTTCGGAGGCGTAGCGCCCGGCAAGCCGCATGGCTTCCGGCCTCAGCTTGTTGGCGGTGAATTGCTCCCACATCTGGCTGATTTCCTCGGTATTGCTGGCAAACTTGTCCGTGTGCTTTGTGATGGGGTGGTCATGCAATTTGTTGTTGGGGTTGGCGGGGTCATGCTGCAGCGCCAGCAGAAGCTGGATGCGGCTATCCATCATGAGCTGGCCGATTTTTACCAATTGCACGGTGGGCACCAGTTCTTTCTCATAAGTATCGGACAGGGCGCCCTGAAATCTGCTGAGCATCAGCATTCCGATTGAACCGCTTCCCACCAGCAGGATGGATGTGAAGCCGGCGAGCAGGATAAGCCGGGTGCGGATAGTCAGGTGATTGAGCACTGGAACTCCTTTGGGAAATGATGGTTTGTTTCCGGATGGACCTATTGTTCTATTTATTGGGAATCAGGGGTAAATCTGACGGCATTGTAAAGGATTCCCCTATGGCAGCAAAATAAGCCGGGGTTTTCTCCTGATGGCTGGATAGAGCGGTCCCTCTTGTATAATGAAACATTCCTTATGTCCGGGGTTGTCCTTGTCCGAAACCGTCAAACACGTCAGTCCGCAGGAACTGGAGCAGGCGTTCAGCCTGTTCAACGAGGCTTCGGCCCAGCTAACCGGTGCCTACCACGAACTGCAGGGCCAGGTAGAGCGGCTGACAGGCGAGCTGGCGGTCGCCAACGGCGAACTGCGCCGCCAGTATCTGGAGAAGGAGGCCCTGTCCCAGCGCCTGGCCATGCTTCTGGCGGCGCTGCCGGCGGGGGTGGTGGTGGTGGATGGCTCGGGCCGGATCAGCGAAACAAATGCTGCCGCCAAGCGCCTGCTGGGCGATGAACTGGCGGGGCAGGCGTGGGACGCGGTGCTGGCGCGCAGCCTGCTTCAGACGGCGACGCCACACGAATGGGAAATGACGGCTGCAGATGGTTCGCTACGCCGCTTCAACCTCTCGGTCAACCCTCTGGATACATTGGGCGGGCGGATCGTGCTGTTGCATGACGTCACAGAAGCCCGCCAGATGGAGCAGGAACTGCAGCGTCACCAGCGTTTGTCGGCAATGGGCGAGATGGCCGCCGGCCTGGCGCATCAGCTGCGTACCCCGCTCGCCACGGCGCTGCTGTATGCTGCCAACCTGAGCAAGCCGGGGCTGGCCGAGGCGGACCGCGCCCGTTTCGCGGACAAGGCGGTGGCGCGTTTGCGCCATCTGGAACACCTGATTCAGGATATGCTGTCTTTTGTCAAAGGCCAGGCAGGTGCGCGCGACCTGTTGCCGCTGGCGGGGTTGCTGGCGGAACTGGCGCAGATCATGGAGCCGCAAATGCTGGAGCGCGGAGTGGCCCTGATGGTCGAGGATCTTTGCCCCGCTTGCGTGTTGCGCGCCGACCGCAAGGCCCTGACCGGCGCGCTGCTCAACCTGCTGGAAAATGCCCTGCAGGCTTCTGATGCCGGCGGGCGGGTCATGCTGCGGGCGCGGCAGGCTGAGGCCGGGATGTTGCAGTTGAGCGTGAGCGACTCAGGGCGCGGTTTTGATGCGACGGTGGGCGGGCGGCTGTTCGAGCCTTTCTTCACCACCCGCACCGAGGGCACCGGCCTCGGGCTGGCGATTGTGCGCAATGTGGCTGAAGCGCATGGAGGAAGCGTGGAGGCGCACTCCATCCCCGGCAAGGGGAGCGAGTTTGTGCTGAGCCTGCCGCTGGAAGAAAATAAATGAAAACACTGCCGATCTTGATTGTTGAGGATGACAGGGACTTGCGCGAGGCCCTGTGCGACACCCTCGCGCTGTCCGGATACGAGGCAATCAGCGCCCCGGATGGGGTGGCGGCGCTGGAGATGCTGCGCCGCCGCAGCGTCGGCCTGGTGGTGACGGATGTGCAGATGCAGCCCATGGATGGCCATGCCCTGCTGCGCGAAATCAAGCAGGCCTATCCCTATTTGCCGGTGTTGCTGATGACCGCCTACGGCATGATTGACAAGGCGGTGGAGGCGATGCGGGCAGGGGCGTGTCATTACCTGACCAAGCCCTTCGAGCCGGATGTCCTGCTGGCCGAAGTGGCGCGTTATATGCTGCCGGCCCCGGCCGATGGCGCGGCCGAAATGATTGCCGAAGACGCGCGTTCGCGTGAGCTGTTTGCCCTGGCGCAGCGGGTGGCGGCAACCGCTGCAACCGTCATGATCACGGGCGAGAGCGGCGCCGGCAAGGAAGTCGTGGCGCGCTTCATCCACCGTCATTCCCCGCGCTCTGGCGGGCCTTTCGTCGCCATCAACTGCGCCGCCATCCCTGAAAACCTGCTGGAGGCGACCCTGTTCGGCCATGAAAAGGGGGCATTCACCGGTGCCCAGCAGTCCCAGGCTGGCAAGTTCGAGCAGGCCCAGGGCGGCACCCTGCTGCTGGACGAGGTGTCGGAGATGCCGCTGGCGCTGCAGGCCAAGCTGCTGCGCGTGCTGCAGGAAAGGGAAGTGGAGCGGGTCGGCGGGCGCAAGGCGATTCCGCTGGACGTGCGGGTGCTGGCCACTTCCAATCGCGACCTGGCGGCCGAGGTGAAGCGCGGCGGGTTCCGTGAAGACCTGTATTACCGCCTCAATGTGTTTCCCCTGGAAATGCCCGCGTTGCGCGAGCGGCCCGCCGACATCGTGCCGCTGGCGCAGCAGTTCATCAGCCGTTTTGCCGCCGCCTTCGGGCGTGCCGGAATTTCCCTGTCAGCAGGGGCGGAGAGGCAATTGACGCAATATGGCTGGCCGGGTAACATCAGGGAGCTTGAGAACGTCATACAGCGCGCGCTGATTCTGGCGCCGGGCGATTTGATCGAGGCCGGGCATCTGCACCTCCCCCGGCTTGCGCGGGTAGCGCCGCATGAAGCGGTCCCGGCTGTGGAAGCGCCGCTGGACATGAAGTCGCTGGAACGGGCGCACATCATGGAGGCGCTGGACGCGGTGAAGGGCTCGCGCAAGCTGGCTGCGCAGCGGCTGGGGATGAGCGAGCGCACCTTGCGCTACAAATTGCAGCAATACCGGGAAGAAGGCGCCGCCTCCGGGCAGGAGCAGGATGAATAAGGTATGGTTTTTGCTTTGTTTGTGGCATATAAACTGATGCCGGAGAATTTCTAATCATGAACATGCAGGGTATCGATCAGCTTCTCAGCCAGATGCAGGCAACCGCTGCCTTGGCGGCAGGCGGAAGCGCGCCGCAGACGCCACAGGGAGGGGCGGATTTTGCCGCCATGCTCAAGACTTCCATTGACCAGGTCAACAGCGCGCAGCAGGAATCTTCCGAAATGGCGAAGAACTTCGAACTGGGCACGACCGATGCCAGCCTGCAGGAAGTGATGATTTCACTGCAAAAGGCGAACGTGTCCTTTCAGACCATGGTGCAAGTGCGAAACAAACTGGTTTCCGCGTATCAAGATATTATGAACATGCAGGTATGATGCCTCTGGGTTTCTTGCAGAGGTTTTCCTTCTTCCCGGTGCGTTTCGCAGGGGTTAACAGACACAGAGCTCATCAATGGCAGTAGCGGCCCAGGACACGGCTTTAGGCAGATTGCGCGAAGGATTCGGCCATTTGAGCAATCAGCAGAAGCTGGGCTTGATGTTCGCCGTGGCCGCGGTCATCGCGCTTCTGACGGGCAGCTGGATGTGGTCCCAGACGCCCGATTACAAGGTGCTCTACAGCAACCTTTCCGACCGCGATGGCGGCACGGTTATCTCCTCCCTGCAGCAGATGAACATCCCTTACAAGATGGCCGAAGGCGGGGGCGCCATTCTGGTGCCCTCCAATCAGGTCTACGAGGTGCGTCTGCGCCTTGCCTCCCAGGGTTTGCCCAAGGGGAGCGTGGCCGGTTTCGAACTGATGGATGGCCAGAAACTCGGCATGAGCGAGTTCCAGGAGCGGGTCAATTACCAGCGCGCCCTGGAAGGCGAAATCACCCGTTCCATCCAGTCCTTGTCTGCGGTGCAGGGCGCGCGCGTGCACCTTGCCATTCCGCGCCCCTCGGTCTTTATTCGCGAGCAGCAGAAGCCCAGCGCTTCCGTTTTGCTGAGTCTTTATCCCGGGCGCAGTCTCGACAAGTCCCAGGTGAGCGGGATCGTGCACCTGATATCAAGCAGCGTCCCCGAACTGCCCCTGAGCAACGTGACGGTGGTGGATCAGAATGGCAATCTGCTTACCGGCGCGGGGGAAGGCGCCGCTGCGCATGCGGGCCTGGACCCGACACAGCTGGACTATCTGCACCAGGTCGAGCAGAGCTACGTCAAGCGCATCGAATCCATTCTGACGCCGATTCTGGGGCTGGGTAACGTCAAGGCCCAGGTGGCTGCTGACCTGGATTTCTCCATGGTCGAGCAGACGGCTGAAACCTACAAGCCCAATCCGCAGCCAAACGAGGCAGCGATTCGCAGCCAGCAGATGAGCGAAACCAACGGCGATGCCGGTAAGCAGGCCAGCGGAGTGCCGGGTGCGCTGTCCAACCAGCCGCCTGGAGCGGCGAGCGCCCCCATCACCGCAGCGGCTGCGCCAGGAGCGGGTGCGGCCGCTGGCACGGCTGCCGGTGCTGCAAATGTTCATAAGGAATCCACCGTCAACTTCGAGGTGGATAAAACCATCCAGCACGTTCGTCAGCCGGTGGGCAGCGTCAAGCGCCTCTCGGTGGCGGTGGTGGTCAATCACCGCAAGGCTGCCGGCAAGGACGGCAAGGCCGCCAACAAACCGCTCACCCCGGCCGAACTGAGCCAGGTTCAGAATCTGGTCAGGGAGGCGATGGGTTTCAGCCAGGCCCGTGGCGATACCCTGAATGTGGTCAATGCGGCTTTCACCGAGGGCGAGGCGGAAGAAATTCCTTCCGTTCCGTTGTGGAAGGATCCGGGCAGCATGGCCCTGGCGAAAGAAGTCGGGAAAAACCTGCTGATTGCCGCCTTGCTCTTTTACCTGGTGTTTGGCGTGATCCGCCCTATCCTGCGCGACTTGGCCCGTCCCCATGCTCCTAGGGTTGGGCATGAGGGCGTGACGGGAGAGGAAGGCGAGGAGGCTGCCGAGATTTCGCCGGAGGCCGCCGCAAAGGCAGCCCAGGCCGCTGGTTATGAAGAGAACCTCAAGGCGGCCAAGGAGCTGGCAAAACAGGATCCGCGCGTCGTGGCGAGTGTCGTGAAAGATTGGGTGGGTGCAGAATGAGCGAAGAAGGCGTTCTCAAGAGCGCGATTCTGCTGATGACTCTGGGGGAAGAGGAGGCGTCCGAGGTGTTCAAGCATCTCGGCCCGAAAGAGGTGCAGAAGCTGGGCGCGGCCATGGCGGCCCTGAAGAACGTGAAGCGCGACCAGATCGAAGGCGTGCTGCACGATTTCCGCAAGGAGGCAGAGGAGAAAACCCATGTTGGCATGGCCAACGACGAATATATCCGCTCCGTTCTGACCAAGGCGCTGGGCAGCGAGCGCGCCGGAAACCTGATCGACCGCATCCTGCAGGGGGGCGATACGGCAGGCATCGAAAGCCTGAAATGGATGGATGCGGCTGCCGTGGCGGAGCTGATCAAGAACGAGCATCCCCAGATCATCGCCACGATCCTGGTACATCTGGACCGGGATCAGGCCAGTGCGGTGCTGAGCTCCTTTACGGAGCGCCTGCGTAACGATGTCATCCTGCGCATTGCGACGCTGGACGGCATCCAGCCCTCCGCGCTGAAGGAGCTGAATGACGTGCTGACCAAGCTGCTGGCCGGCAATACCAACCTCAAGAAAAGCGCCATGGGCGGCGTGCGCGCGGCAGCGGAGATTCTCAACTTCATGGGCACGGCCAACGAAACCTCGGTGATCAACAGCGTCCGCGACTATGACCCGGAACTGGCGCAGGGAATCCAGGACGAGATGTTCGTGTTCGACAACCTGAACGATCTGGATGACCGTTCGATCCAGCTGCTGCTGCGCGAAGTCCAGTCCGAATCCCTGATCCTCGCGCTGAAAGGCGCGACCCCCGAACTGCGCGAGAAGATTTTCAAGAACATGTCCTCCCGTGCCGCCGAGATGCTGCGCGACGACCTCGAGGCCAAGGGGCCGGTGCGCCTGTCAGAGGTCGAGGCCGAACAGAAGGAAATCCTCAAGGTGGTGCGCCGCCTGGCGGATGAAGGCCAGATCGTGCTCGGAGGCAAGGGCGAAGAGCAGATGATCTGACGCTTCTGCGGCCTGATAATCCATGTCTAACATAATTCCAAAAGAGCAGTTGAGCGCATACCGGCGCTGGGAAATGGATGCATTTGAAGATGCGGGGGCCGGGGTGGAAGGCACCGGCCAGGAGCAGGTTCCGCTGCCCACGGCAGAGGCGATCGAGCTCATGCACCAGCAGGCCCATCAGGAGGGATACCGCGAAGGGCTGGAGCAGGGCCGGGCGCAGGGATACCGTGAGGGGCAGGAGCAGGTCAGGCAGGAAGCGCAGCGCCTGAATGAATTGCTGAGCCAGGTGAATGCTGCCATGCAGCAGCTTGACCAGGAGATGTCCCAGCAGCTTCTCGACCTGGCGCTTGGCATCGCCCGCCAGATGTTGCGCCAGGCCCTGGCGGTACGCCCGGAACTGGTCCTGGCGGTGGTGAAGGAAGCCATCAGCAGTTTTCCCCAGGCCAATCAGCATCCGCAACTGACATTGCATCCACAGGACGCCGCCCTGGTGCGCTCCGCTCTTGAAGCTGAACTCGCCCATGGCCACTGGCGGGTGGTCGAAGACAGCCAGATAGAGCCGGGCGGCTGCCGCCTCGAGACCGCCCACGGCGAGCTCGACGCCACGCTGGAACGGCGCTGGCAAAGCGTGCTCGAATCACTCGGGCAGAACGGGGACTGGCTGGCGCCGAAATGAACCTGCGAGAGAACTGGCAAAGCCATCTGCAGAATTGCCGGGAGATCGTGGAGGGCAATCCGCCCTGGGCTGTCACGGGCCGGCTGACGCGGGTGACCGGGCTGGTGATGGAGGCGGTGGGCCTCAAGCTGGCGGTGGGTAGCAGCTGCGTCGTTTCCATGCCGGATGGGCATGACGTGGAAGCGGAAGTGGTCGGCTTTGCCGGAGAGCGTTTGCTGCTGATGCCTTCCACCGATGTGTACGGCCTGACGCCAGGCGCAAAAGTCACCCCCGCAGTCAGCAGCCTGTCTCCCCGCTCCAGGCCTGCAGGCCGTTCCGGCAAGCCTGGCCAGCACCGTCGAGCCGAGGATCGCGCCAAGCATGTGGCGGTGGGAGACCGGCTGCTGGGGCGCGTCATCGATGGCGCAGGCCGCCCCCTCGATGCATTGGGACCGCTCCAGACCGATTGCTCGGTTCCCCTGCAAAGCAGGCCCTTCAACCCGCTGGCCAGAGCGCCGATTCGTGATGTCCTGAATGTCGGCGTGCGCGCCATCAATGCCCTGCTGACGGTGGGACGGGGTCAGCGCATGGGGCTGTTTGCCGGCAGCGGTATAGGCAAGAGCGTGCTGCTGGGGATGATGGCGCGCTACACCAGCGCCGACGTGATTGTGGTGGGCCTGATCGGCGAGCGTGGCCGCGAGGTCAAGGAATTCATCGAGAACATTCTTGGCGCCGAAGGGCTTGGCCGCTCGGTTATTGTGGCCGCTCCGGCCGACACGCCCCCCTTGCTGCGCCTGCATGGCGCGTCCTATGCAACGGCGATTGCGGAATATTTCCGGGATCAGGGCAAGCATGTGTTGCTGATCATGGACTCCCTGACCCGCTATGCCATGGCGCAGCGCGAAATAGCGCTGGCGATCGGCGAGCCGCCTGCCACCAAGGGTTACCCGCCCTCGGTGTTTGCCAAGCTGCCGCAGCTGGTGGAGCGTGCCGGCAATGGCCGCACTGGCGGAGGCTCGATCACGGCCTTTTATACCGTACTGACCGAAGGCGACGACCAGCAGGACCCCATCGCCGATAGCGCGCGGGCCATTCTTGATGGCCACGTGGTGCTGTCGCGCGCCCTGGCCGACCAGGGGCATTACCCGGCGATCGACATCGAGGCTTCGATCAGCCGCGCCATGACCGAGCTGATCAGCCCGCAGCACCTGGAGTGGGTGCGGCGCTTCAAGCTGCTGTATTCCCGTTACCATCGCAGCCGGGATCTGATCAGCGTCGGCGCCTATGTCAAGGGCGGCGATCCGCTGCTGGACGAGGCGATCATGATGTATCCGCGTCTCGAGGCTTTTTTGCAGCAAGGCATGCGGCAGCAGGTCAACGAGCACGAGAGCGTGGCCCAGCTGGCTGCGTTGTTCAGCCACTGATCAATTAGAGCGAAATGGCGCGCAAATTCCCGCTGCAACCCCTGCTCGACCTAGCCCAGAATCACATGGACTCTGCGGCGAAAAACCTGCAGGCGCTAAAGGCGCGCTGGAATGATGCCGAGGACAAGCTCAGGCAGCTGCTGGCATACCGGGAGAGCTACCGGGAGCGCCTGCGCGAATCCGGCGGCAATGGCACATCCGCCATGGCGCTGCGGGATTTTCAGCTTTTCCTGGCCAAGCTGGATGCCGCCATCAAGTTGCAGCAGGACGAGGTGGCGCGTTGCCAGGCGAGGTGGAATGCCGGACAGCAGGAGTGGCTGAAGCAGCGCGGCAAACTCAAGGCTTTTGATACCTTGTCACAGCGCCACCGGCGTGCCGAGGAAAAACGCGAAAACCAGATTGAACAGAAGGAACAGGACGAACTTTCCCGCAAGCAGAGTGACAGATCCGGGGAAGAGTGAGACAGGCATGCATGTTGCTTGAGCCTTGTCAGACAATGCGCTGAATGAGGTCGATACATGCAAGCAATGCCAGTTACGGCGGCCATGCCAAACGGTAAAGCCGCACAGTCCGCGGGATCGGGAAATGAGGGCGCTGCCGCGGAGGGCGTGGACTTTTCCGCCCTGCTCATGGCCCAGATCAGGGATGGGCGGGGGGTTGAAGCAGAGGCCGAGGTGCTCCCTGATGCGGAAGCTACTGAATCCGTTCTGGCAGATGTTGCAGCGCAGCCGGATCCCGGGTCTTTGCCCGTTGGAGAAGCTGCACTTGATGGCGGTCTGCTTCCGCCGCCCGGCATTTTTATACCGCTTCAGGCAGCCGTCGCGCAACAACCCGGGTCTCCCGTTCTGCCGGCTGCAGCTTCGGGCAAGAAGCTGGAGGGAGTCGTAAGCGGCCCTAATGTGATTGCCCAATTTGACGAGGAGCGCCCCAGGACCAGCGCCGCTTCATTGGAGGATTCTGGCCGCGTGGCAGATTTTGCCGTCAACGGCAAAACGTTGCCGCTGAGCGGGGCGGAAAAAAATGCAGACAGCCAGAACCCGCCGGCTTTGTCTGCGGAATCCGGGCGCATTCCGGAAATTCCGGGTAATGCCATGCCTGCCGCGATGGCTGCAAGCCATGCTCCTGCAGCTGAAGCAAAGCCCTTGACGCTTCCCCCGGCAACGCTTCAGGCGCCCGTTGGCACGACGGGCTGGGGCGATGCCCTGGGCCAGAAAGTGGTATGGATGGCGGGGCAGCAAACACAGGTGGCCGAACTGCACCTTAATCCGCCGCATCTGGGGCCGATGGAGGTGCGGCTTTCCGTCAGCAACGACCAGGTTTCCGCTCTTTTTGTTTCACATCAGCCTGCGGTACGCGAGGCCATCGAGGCCGCCATGCCCCGCCTGCGCGAGATGTTCGCTGATAGCGGGATGACCCTGGGAAATGCCACTGTCAGTTCCGATTCCTTGCCGCAGCAGCAGCCGTCTGGTCATGAGGGACGGCCTGGTTCTTCGCGGCAGCCGGAATTTTCTGCCATGGGTAACATGCTCCCGCCACTGAATATGGGAGGAGTGATTTCGCTGCGTCATGATGGCAGCGGAATGGTTGACCTGTTTGCCTGAAAAACTTGTCTAGCCTCACATGGTGCAGTGTTGCTTTCCTGCAACAACAGCGGGCTGCACTATCCTGATTCAGCCTCTTCTTCCGCCCGGATTTTCCTGACAATCCCGGCAGAGTGCTGCCGGTGTGTTCCCATCCTGATGATTATTAAGACTTAATTTTTATAATTCGCAGGTTCTGATTCCCCCGTTGCTGGTTATTTCATGCGTGCTGTCCGGCCATGGCCGGATGCTCGCCGCCATGATAGTTGTTAAAGCACATAAATTATCAACCAAAACTACTTGTTTTTTATATTATTTAAGTTTATAAGTTGCTCCAAAGCAAGAAATGTGGCCGCTGCCTGAGTGCGGCGAGAACTGAAAGCGAGGGAGTAATGGCCAAAGGCAAGGAGAAACCGGCTGCTGAAGCGGCAGAAGGCGCGCCTAAAAAAGGCAAGGGCAAGCTGCTGATCATCATTATCGCGGCAGTGGTGTTGCTGGCTGGGGGAGGTGGAGCGGCCTGGTATTTCATGCATGCCAAAAAAGCTGCCCATGACGGCCAGGAAGACGCCAAGCATGAAGCCGAACCCGCGAAGCCGCCGGTGTTTGTCAGGCTGGAGCCCTTTACCGTCAACCTGACTGCAGAAGGCGAGGAGCGCATGCTGCAAACGGATATCGAGCTCAAAGTGGCGGATGCCAAGGCGACGGATACCATCAAGGCGCACATGCCGGAAGTACGCAATGCCCTTCTGTTGCTGCTCTCGAGCAAGACCGCCAGTGCCCTTGCGACAGCCGAAGGCAAGCAGAAGCTGAGCGCAGAGATCAAGGCGAAGATCAACAAGGAACTGCACGTCAAAGAAGATGAAGGGGTGTCCGGGGTGTTTTTTACGTCTTTCGTGATTCAGTAAGTGGCCGGAGAGTGATGCCGGGACATCGGAAAAATGGCTGACGACATACTTTCACAGGATGAAGTCGACGCCCTTCTCAAGGGGGTGACGGGCGAGGTCGAGGAGGAGGCCGGGGCTGAAGATGCCTCCGGCGTCAAGCCCTACAATCTCGCCAAGCAGGAGCGTATCGTGCGCGGGCGCATGCCCGGGCTGGAAATGATCAACGAGCGTTTCGCCCGTTTGCTGCGCATCGGCCTGTTCAACTTCATCCGGCGTACGGCGGAAATTTCCGTCGGCCCGGTGCGCGTCATGAAATACAGCGAATTCATCCGCAACCTGGTGGTGCCGACCAACCTCAACCTGGTTCACATGAAGCCCCTGCGTGGCACGGCGCTGTTCATTTTTGACCCCAACCTGGTATTCCTGGTGGTGGACAATCTGTTCGGCGGTGACGGGCGCTTCCACATGCGTGTCGAGGGCCGGGACTTCACACCCACCGAGCAGCGCATCATCCAGAACATGCTCAATGTGGTATTCGAGGAAATGAAAAAGTGCTGGGCTCCGGTTCATCCGGTGGAATTCGAGTATGTCCGTTCGGAAATGAACACCCAGTTCGCCAATATTGCCACACCCAGCGAAGTGGTGGTGGTGACGACCTTCAACATCGAACTGGGGTCGGGCGGCGGCGACTTTCACGTGTGTATACCCTATGCTATGATCGAACCGATCCGGGATGTCCTCTACAGCAGCATGCAGGGGGAGCGCATGGACGTGGACGAGCGCTGGACCCGCCTGATGACCAAGCAGCTGCAGGCCGCTGAAGTCAATCTTGTCGCTACCCTGGGAGAAGCGCCCGTGAATCTGGGGCAGATCCTCAACATGCAGGTTGGAGATGTGATTTCCCTGGATATTCCTGAAGCCATCGTGGCGGAAGTGGACGGTGTCCCTGTGCTGGAATGCAAATACGGCGTGCTCAACGGACAATATGCCCTGAAGGTCAACAGGATCCTGACCATGCCGGAATCCGAATCTTCACCGGAGAGAAACAATGGCTGAAGAAGGCCAAGTTAGCGCAGATGATTGGGCTGCGGCCATGTCCGAGCAGGGCGAGGCTGCCAGTTCCTCTGCCGAGGACGACTGGGCAGCCGCCATGGCAGAGCAGGGCGATGCCGAGGCCGCTGCGGGTACCCGGTCTGCCCAGCCGCAGGTAACCACCGCCCCGGTTTTCGAGCAGTTTTCTGCGCCTGCCGGCCAGGCCGGCAGCATGGTCAATAACCTGGACATGATCCTGGATATTCCGGTCAACCTGACGGTCGAACTGGGGCGCACCAAAATTGCCATTCGCAGCCTGCTCCAGCTTGCGCAGGGCTCGGTGGTGGAGCTGGACGGTCTGGCCGGCGAACCAATGAATGTGCTGGTCAACGGCTGCCTGATCGCGCAGGGTGAAGTGGTGGTGGTGAACGACAAGTTTGGCATCCGCCTGACCGACATTATTTCCCCCGCCGAGCGGATCCGCAAACTCAACCGATGAATTCCCCGCGGATTTCCGTTGCCGCCCCGCTGGGTGTGCTGCTCCTTCTTGCCACAACTTCCGTTTTTGCAGCGCCGCCGCAGACGCCGCCGCTTCCCCCTTCATCCGTCTCGCTGGGGGGGGTGCTGCAAGTCCTGCTTGGTCTGGCGATCGTTTTGGGCGCGGTGGCCGCAACCGCCTGGCTGCTGAAGCGTTTTGCTCCAGGTCAGGTTTCCGCCGGGGGAGGCATCCGGCTGATTGGCGGAATTGCAGTGGGACCAAAAGAGCGCGTGGTGGTGGTGGAAGTGGGTGAAACCTGGCTGGTGGTGGGCGTGGCCCCGGGGCAGGTGACCGCGCTGCACAATATGCCCAGGATTGCCAGCCTGCCCGGGAACAATGCGCTGGCCGGAGGTGACCAGCGTTTTTCGGCCTGGCTCAAGGACGTCATGAGCCGGCGCAACGCAGCTTCTGGCGGCAAATAATCATGGGCCTGATGCGCCATCTGTCTTTCGCCGCGGGGTGGGTGCTTGTGCTCGCCTTGCCGCAGATGGCGTTTGCCGCCGATGCCGGCTTCCCTGCGCTGACCAGCACGCCCTCTCCCGG
>PQAG01000114.1 GCA_003104895.1 Nitrosomonadales bacterium | reverse complement strand
CACTTCGTGGTGGGCGGCTTCTACCGCGTCCACACCGGGCGCGGCCAGGACGAGAACCTCAACGCCCCCGGCATGCATTTCGTGCCGCTGGCCTTCGACACCTCCTGCACCCTGCCTGACTGCGCAGCCGGGCCGGACACCCCGCTCAACCGCTTCTATGCCTACGGCGTGGTGGCGAGGCTGGCGCTGCTGGCGGCGGCAATCGAGCTGGAAAACACCCAGCCGTGAAAACCTGACCGCCCTCTCCGGGAAGACGCAAAATGGGCCTGATCCGCCGTGTTTTAGGACACTACCTGAAACAGAAACCCATCCAGCTGCACCAGGCGGAAATCGACACGGCCATCGAGCAACTGCTTTATGAAATCAATCCGCGCCTGCGTTTCCTTCCCGGTTACCGGGAGACGCTCAGCAGGCCGGTGTGGAATACGCTGAAGCATATCCATCACGTCATCGGCGGCATTGCCGGCCCGGTCGATGCGGCAACGCGGCAATGGAACCTGACGCCGGCGCTGCGGGCACTGTTCGCAAGCCGTTCGGACATGGAAAAGCTGTTCCACCGCGACCCGTCCCTGCGCAACTGCAGTGCAACGGCACAGTCCGGCCAGCCCGCAAGCTGCCATGCCATGATTGCCGCTACCATGCAGGTTCGCAAGGTGCTGGGCATCGCGCTCCGGGGCGGCATCATGCAGCGGGAGGTCCCCCAGACACAGATCAGCTTCACCGACCACCGCATTGTCGCCGCCGCCGGCAGCGAAAGCGGCCTGCGCGAGAAACTGAAAGCCTTTGCCCTGGAGTTTGTCGCGCACAAGGTGCTGGCCAACATTGCCGCCGCGCGCTCCGAGTGCGAGGGCATGGAGCAGGAATTGGCCCTGCTGCGCGCCAGAATGAGGATGAAGCTGCGCCAGGATAACGGCAAGGCCTGCCTGTGCGACCGCGTCGAGTACGGCGATGGCGAGATGGCCGAAATCTGCACCCTGATCAAGGAAAAAGAAGCCCTGCTGAGCCAGACCGCCATCCATCAGCCGACGCTGCAGTATTTCATGGACCAGCTGCTGCTGGTGCTGAACAGCGTGGGAAAACTGCTCCAGGTCCATGAAATTTCGCTGCATCTCGACAACATGAACATCCTGCTTGATGCGCCGGAGGCGGGCGCCGTCAAACCCGTCGAACTGACCGAAGTCCTGCGTGCCGGCCACTCTGCCCGCATCATGCTGATTGCCCGCGTGCCGCTCGACGAAGTGCTGGTCCACGACGACATGGCGGCAAGGATCGACCATGCGCTCAAGCAGCTTTGAGAACCCGCGTTTAATGACATGAAAGTGAGGAGATTGCCATGATCAAGAACCTTCGTACCCGGCGAACCTTATCCCTCGCCCTCCTGATACTGGGCGGCACGATTTTCTTTCTGGCCCCGGCAAACGCCTGGGCAGGAGCGACGCTGGTGGCATTGGGGATAGCGCTGGAGATTGCGGGCATCGTGCTCGGCCACCGCAAATAAGCGGCGGAAACAGGAACTTTTACCCGGGCGGCGGGTGATGGTGCGGCTTGCCGAAGAGCGCCCGGAGCTCGTCCTTGGCAGCCTCAAGGCGGGCACGCTGCGCTGCAGGGAGTTGCCGGCCGGCGCGATTGATGTAAAAGGTCAGCATGGACATGGCGGAACGGAACGGGTCTGCCTTGCGGCGCTCGCTGCGTTCGGCGGAATTCTTCAGAGATAGCGCGATCTGGCGTGGATCATGCCAGGTGAACACCCCTGCTTCAAGGTCCAGCGCGTTGCTGCTTTCGGTGACATGCTGCGACCACTTCTCGCGTTTAACTGACGCATCGCCCAGCTTCTCAGCGCTATCAGGATCCGGGTTTGCCAGCAATCGCATATCCTTCATTATTCTTGAATATTATCCGTTTATCCGGCGGAATAAGCTGAATTCCGCGCGGGCTGGGTTACCAGAATTTCCAGAAACTCTTCCTCGAGGAGGTCCTCTCCACCCCCTTTGAAATGAAGTATGGCACGTAAGCCTTGTCGGTCTCCATGATATGGTGGGACAACCAGCCCCTCAGAAAATGAAGCAGTTCGAAGCTGATATTGGCCCTGCCGCTCTTGAGCTTGCCCTGCAACTCGACCACCTGGGCAATCAGTTTTTCATGACTCTCCAGGTGAGAGGCATAATCCGGATAACCCAAAATGCGCATCAGGCTTTCCTCTACCGTGAAATGCACTCGGGTGTACTCGACCAGTTTGTCCAGAGTCTCCATGCATGCAGACGCGCCATGCTTCTCATGGATAGCCGTATGCAGCTGATTCAGCAAAACCACCAGGGCCTTGTGCTGCTCGTCAATTTCATCAATGCCAATTCTAAGGTCTTCATTCCATTTCAAAAGTTCATTCATGGTATCTTCCTGTATCAATTCAATGGAAAAATTTTGTAAGTACTCCATTCTAATAAGAAGATACGCATGTCTTTTTGAGAAAGATCAAAGTTCAGCCAATTTTCCGGCAAGAGAAATTGGGGAAAAGGCGGTTTACACCCCCAAAGCGCCGCCGCTCCTTAACCTGTTGCAAATCGGCGGCGATATCCGTACCGTGTAAAATTGTTGGATTATTCGGATTTTCAAAATACCGTGATTTACCCCCCTGCCCTGAAATGCAACGAACATCCCCTTCCCCTTGGCGATGTGATATGAAACTCGCGATCATTCTCGACCCGCTGGAAAGCCTCAAGACCTACAAGGATTCGACCTATGCCATGATGCGCGCGGCCCATGCGCGCGGCCATGCCCTTTATGTCCTGGAGCAGCACGAGCTGATCCTGGACGAAGGCAGGGTCAAGGCGCATGCGCGCAGGCTCGACCTGGTGGACGAAGACCTGAAGTGGTTTACGCTGG
>PQAG01000113.1 GCA_003104895.1 Nitrosomonadales bacterium | reverse complement strand
TGGATCGGGTACTGGGCGTTTTTTGGGTGGGGGGGCTTATTTGCTGGCCGAATTGGATTGCGGCTTGTGTTGAGGTCGATCAGGCGTTGGGGCTTTAACCAAAGACAGATTGTCATGGCCGGAGAATATGAGCTCTCTCGGGAAGTCGCAGAGCGCTTACAGCATTCTCCCTGGGCAGGTTTACAAGTAATTGGTGTGTTTGGCGATCATCTTATACAGCAAGAGAACAAAGCGAGCATGCCTTTGCTGGGGACGATTGATGACCTGGAGGCATATATTGGTGAGAGAAATATCGATCAGATCTGGATTACGCTGCCACTCAAAGCTGAAGATACCGTTAAGAAGATCATGTTCTTGCTGCGCCATTCGACGGTAGATATTCGCTGGGTGCCGGATATTTCGAGCTTTCGCCTGATCAATCATTCCATGTCAGAAATTGCTGGCATGCCGGTATTGAGTCTTTCAAGCAGCCCCATGGTAGGTGTGAGCCGTCTGCTCAAGGCCCTGGAGGACCGGCTGCTGTCGGCCCTGATCTTGTTTCTGATCAGCCCATTGATGATGCTGCTGTCTGTGGGAGTAAAGCTGAGTTCGCCCGGCCCCATCTTTTATCGCCAGGAGCGCGTGGGCTGGAATGGCAGGCCGTTCATGATGCTCAAGTTCCGCTCCATGCCGGTCGATGTGGAAAAGAACGGTGTTCAATGGGGCGGGGCCAGGAACAAGACGGCGACCCCATTCGGGGCCTTTCTGCGCAAGACAAGTCTTGATGAGTTGCCGCAATTCATCAATGTCCTGAAGGGCAATATGTCAATCGTCGGGCCGCGCCCGGAGCGGCCCATGTTCGTCGAGAAATTCAAGGACGAGATCCCCGATTACATGAAAAAACATCTGGTGAAGGCCGGCATCACGGGTTGGGCGCAGATCAATGGTTGGAGAGGAGATACGGATCTGGCAAAGCGTATCGAGTACGATCTTTACTATATTGAACACTGGTCTTTGTGGTTTGACCTGCGGATTATTCTGCTGACGGTGTTCAAGGGGTTCGTTAACAGGAACGCCTATTAACATGCATATTCTGGTGGTCGGAGGTGCCGGTTATATTGAGAAGTGGTCCCGGAAATCTGAACAAGCCGATAAGTGGAGAATCACTAAAGCCGCCGTTACGGCACAGTTCCTTGATCGGCATTCCGGCTTCAGCCTGTTTCAGAAAACCGATGATCTGTTCTTCGCTAAATCTACTGTTCTTCATGTCCGTCATTCTCCATAAAATTGACGGACTTCTCTACTTCAGGCTGGTATGGCGGGGAGGGAGCAGGTCAAAGAAGCCTTTCTCGCAATATTCGGCCAAGGTCGTGCCCGGTGGATGCTTCATCGATGTCAAATCACAATTTGATAAAATCTGGTTGAAGATTCTGGGTTAACACTCTGGCGCTTGTGATGAGATGTCGTTCAGCAAACTGGCAAAGCTTGTCATCGCATCTTCCACGCTGATGTCGTTGACCTCACGGCTTGCGGGCTGAAGCACTCTGTGAGGCACCCCCCAGGGATGCCAGCGTGCGGCATCCGATTTTCCGAAGAAACACAGGATAGGTTTCCCCAATCCTGCAGCAAGGTGCATGGCGCCACCGTCGCTGCAAATCACGATGTCGCAGAGAGATAGCCCGCCTATTAATGCGCGTAGCTGATGGGTCGGATAGGCGAGAATAGGGACATTTTGGACAGCATCCATAATTTCTTTAGCTTTACTGTCGTCACCAGGATGTAGCGGGTTGTTTTCATCGCCGGGGGACCAAAACAGAATGAATTGCCTCCCATGCAGTTCATGTAATTTCTGGATAAGCTCGGCAAAGCGAGTGGCTGGCCAGCGCTGGCTGATTTTTCGTGCGCTGATATGTACTCCGATTACCCCATCTGATGTCGTTAAGCCGTTGTGTCGCAGTTTTTTCTGGGCTTCTACAAGCTCTGTCGACTCGGGTATGACCCTGGTTTCCGGGGGCTTTCCTTCTATGCCAAGGGGGGCAAGCAATCTGAAGATATCTTCGACCTCATGCATGGGGTGGGGTTGAGTGTAAGGGATGCCAATATCGATATATCGAGACCCTGATTGATCAGATTCAGTAAAACCCAGGATGTGTCGAGGTCGAATCATTCGGGCGAGGCGTAATGCACGTGGAATGAAGTGTGCTCCGGCAATGATGGCGTAATCGAAGTGTTGCCGACGTATTTTCGCGAATAGTCGCAGCCGGGAAATGTAAACGCCTAATACGGTCTCTCCTTTCTCCCTGTGCTTGGCCTTGGTGTATGCGTATATTTCGTTTATATCCGGATTGTTCCTGAGTACATCCACGTTGTAGCTATTCACCAGTGCACAGATGTGGGCATCCGGATAACGTAACCTTAATGCGTGGAAGATGGGTGTGGTGCACACTAAGTCGCCTATGTTATCCCGGCGGATGACAATGATCTTCAGGCGGAGTTTTGAAGTAAGACTGTCCATGCAGTTTGGTTCCTGTGCCGAGAAAATCTCAAAAGGTTATTGTTTTTTGGGGAGCGTGATTTCTTTGTAATTTGCTACATTGGGCATGCGGGCCACTGTAGCAAAGGCGAAAAATCCAACGAGGAAGAGAAATTGTTCTAGCATGTGATCCCGTATGACGCTATCGACGACCATTCGGGCAGAAAAACCGCTTACTATGAAGAATAGTATGAGGGCGAATGGGTTATTGTCCATCAAGTAATGTTTCACCGCGACATACATCAGGCTAATAACGAAAGCGAGCCACAAGCCAACCCCAGGGAGTCCTGTGGCAACCGCAAAATCTATCAATCCGCTGTGGCTATGGCCCCCGATGATGCCTTCGCCGTATTTGGCGGTAATTCCATGTCCAAAAGCGGCACGCCCATACCCTATGCCCAGAGGATGATCCCGGACTAACAAAGCGCCCTCTTTTGCCCAGGCTATCCTTGAGTAATTTGAGCCATTTACCACTTCACCCGTGGGCAGGGTTGGATAAGGGTATTTGCTGTCGTCAAGCCAGGCTTTATGCTGAGTCGTATCGAGTGCGATGGGAATGGTGTCGACCAGGCTTTGCCAGCGTGGGTCTGCCTTGAAGCTCAAATAGCCAAAGGTTGCCGCTGCCGCCAAGAAAAGTAAGATGCCACCAATTAATAGGCGGGGATTGATCCTGCCCCGGTTTTCAAACCAATATAGGCTCGTCACTGAAATGATCAGCATCAGCAGGGCCACCATTCCATTACGTGTTGCTTCGATGTAAGAGCCAAATAAGGCCAAGCCTATGGCGAGTGCTAGTAAGGCGGTGTTGAATGGTAGCTGTCGCTTATGGAATGTGATACGGAAGAAGCAATCGGTAAATAGAATGGCTATAAGCATATTGTTTAGGTAGTTCAGCTTGTCCATTCCTTCTGTCAGCCCACCTACCCGTTTGGGGAGTATGCCTGTTGAAATGAAGGTTCCCAATGTGGAGACATCTGCGTAAATGACATGTGCGAACAGCGTTCCACCAATCATCAGCAGGATTGTCCGGCTTGAGAACAATTTCTGGTTCTGGGCCGTAAGAGCGACAAATACTCCAAGTATCAGGCTGGCAAGCCCCATGAGCCATTGCCCTTTGATTTCCACCAGGGCCCAGCTAGTTTCTGGGGATATGAATAGTGCATTGATGATGATCCAGAGCGTTAGCGCGATATAAAGTGCAACAGGAAGTCGCAATATTTTTAAGCTATTTCTATTTGCGATCTGATAGGCCGAATAGCCAAATAGCAGCAGGGCAATCATCAACAATATGTGACGCAGTGCGATGGTATGAGGAATGGGCCACACAAATAATAATGCGGCAAGACAGCCTAGTTGGAGAAATCTCAATTGGGGCGTTCCAGAGCAGATAAATAAATTTTCTCCAGTTGAGCGGCTACGACAGGCCAGTCAAACTTGCGAAGAATTTCTCCCCGGGCTGCGGCTCGAATTGAGTCGAGATTGTTTATATTGTCGAGCGCATCTTCCACAAGACGTTGCGCTTCTTCCTCGTCCTCAGGCTTGTTGAGCAGATAGCCATTTACGCCATGCGTGATTGACTCTGGAATGCCGCCAACTCGTGAACTGATTGTGACGCAGCCGGATGCCATGGATTCGAGTACCACCATTCCTTGGGGTTCGGTCAAAGAAGGGAGCAGTGTGATGTCGGATATCTTATAGATATTCGACAGTTGATTATGTGGCAGTGAGGTAAGGTCAAGATATCGATGGGTATCTGACAGGCGTTGACGGAGAATTTGTCTGGAGGCGTAACTTGCCTCGGCAACCGAATCCAAGGGTTCGCCGCCAGCGGCAATCACAAAGATGTCTTGACGGCTTTCTAGCAAACGTACCACTGTTTGAAGAAAGGTATGAAATCCTTTTACTTCTTGTTTTCTCCCAACAAAAGTTAACACCCGGCAATCTGAAGGAATATTTAGCGCCAGACGGAGTCTCGTCTTTTCGTCGATACTGGCTGGAGAGAATTGCGTAGTGTCCACGCCATTTCGTACGACTGCCACTTTCTCACTAGGATAACCTTTCTCAATGAGCTGAGTCTTTACATAATCGGACACGGCAATATAGCGATTCGCGATACCTCTGACCGGATTGAAGGTTCTATTGGTCACATGAGCATGCACCAGAATGGGGACCCTTTTTTTCATCCAGTGAGAGAAGCGCTCAACATCAAATTCAAGTTGGTGAACATGGCAAATGTCGGGGGCGATATCGTTTACGAAATGAGCGGCACGCTTGTCGAGTGGCCAAGGATCGAGGCGTGTAATTTTCTTGAAAATTCGGTTGTAGAGGGCGCTTTCGTGCAATCGCCGGATTGGAATGCCTTCAATAGTATCGGTTGCTTCGCAATAATCTTCTTGGACGCTAATCATGAAGGGGTCAAGGTGGCGCAGTTGAAGGGCAAAATTCCAAGCGACAATGGCGGGTGCAAAGCCTCTTTTGTCCGGGACAGCGCCGTGCGGTACATAAATAGCAACTTTCATTTCGCTTTATTTCAGTCCCAGCCCGACAAGCAGGCGTTTGGCTGAGAGCTCCCATGTATAAAGGCGCGTAATCCTGGCGCGTGCCCCCAGCCCAAGGCGTTGGCGCAAATCGGCATCGCAGGCAAGGATTTTCATGGCATTGGCCAACGCGAGGATGTCGCCAGGGGGCGTCAGCAAGCCACAACTCTCTTCATTGCCGACTACTTCTGGAATTCCGCCAATATAGCTGGCAATAACTGGCTTAGCACAACTCATGGCTTCTGCAATGGTAATGCCAAAAGCCTCATCCCCAATGCTTGGGAAGATGCCAACATCCATTGCAGCGTACATGTTGGGTAGTTCCGAGTGTGGCATAGCGGCGTGGAATAGAACGCGGTCCGTAATGCCCAGTTTGCTGGCCAGTTGTTTGAGCTCGGCGAGTTGTGGCCCCGCTCCGATTATCATGAGTTTGGCGGGAGTTCCCTGCATGACAGGATGGGCGAGTGCGCGCAAGGCTACGCCCATACCCTTCCAGCCCACCAGTCGGCCCGCATAGGCAAATAGAATATCTTCGGATGTGGCGCCAAGCGCAGCACGGAGTTCGATATCTGTTGGCCTGCATTCAAATTGGGTGATGTTTACGCCGTTATATATGACATGGGGAAACTTTTTGTAGCGGGATTGAATCTGCCAGGCGTTGAAATGGCTGCAAGCCAGCCAAGCATTGATTTTTTTTGCGAGGATGCGGTCACCAGCAAAAAATTCTGTGCCTCCGCTCATTAAGGCGAAGCGGTGTGAGCCTGTGCGTGGCATGAGCCAGGGCCAAAAGAAATCCAATGGCTTGGTGAGAATTACCCAATCGAAATTTCCAGCAACGACAGCTGCCTTGGCATGGCGAGCGAAAGAGAAGCGTTCGGCAATTTTGCGAAAGCGGCTGCCAAAATTGGGTAGGCGCTCACGGGGAGTGAAGGGAAAGGTATGCACGGTGATTGCTCGCCCGCCGAGGTCTGGTCGAATGTCACCCTCACCGCCGAATATGGTTACTTCGTGGCCAAGGTCGTGGATAGCTTGCGCCAGTTGCCAAATGGCGGTCTGAATGCCGCCATAGGTAACGGTGGCAGTAACATCGATAAATGCGATTCTCGCCATTATGCTTCAGGGCATCCGAATATGTTGCTGCATGAATTTTGCAATTTTTTGCGCGCGTGCCAGCCAAGAGTAGCGGTTGTGCGCCAGCTGGCGGGCATGTTCTCCCAACTGCTTGGCGAGGTCTGTATTCTGCTGCAAACGGGTGACGGCTTCTGCAATAGCAGACGGGTTTTCCGGTTCCACCAGCAAGGCTGATTCAGCCTGAACAAGTACCTCGCGGATAGCGGGCAGGTCAGAAATTATAATGGGCTTGCCCATGGCCATGTATTCGAACAATTTGAGTGGAGAAGTGTAGCGGCTGCCGATGCTGGTGTTGGCCAGGGGCAGCAGACAGATGTCCGCCCTGTCGATGAGTTCGAAGCGTCTTACCGGTGATATGGGACCAAGAAATACCACTTTTCCGGCGATATTTAGTTCCTGCGCCAGGCGGCTCAGTTCGGCAATGCGGGTCTCTGTGCCGCCGGCAATGTGCAACTCTGCCCTTTCCACGAAAGGCATTGCGCGGATCAGAATTTCCACCCCCTTCCAAGGGTGCAAACTGCCCAAGTATAACAGCATGAGCGGTTTGTCGGATGCTGCCTGCCGTCCGGAGGGTTGGGCCAAATGAAGGTCGACGCCGTCGGGCGCGAGCACTGCAGGAGTGTTAACGCCGTAGTGGCTCTTGATGTCCTCAATCAAATGCTGGGTGATGCAAATAATGCCTCGCGCCTGGCTGTAAACCAGTGATTCACGCCGAATCAGGGCTTCCAGTTTGCGGTTCCGGGTAATCGATGTCATGGGGAACTGTTCACGGAAGCTTTGTGCGAATATTTCGTGGGTTTCAAAAAATACGGGGATCCCCAGAGGACGGCTGATCAGGTAATCCGCCAACTTAAGATTACGTACCAGAATCGCATCATACTGGGAGCGACGCAGCAGGCGTCGGGCCAGAAAGTAGAACGGTTTGTTGGATGAAGAAGGGAACCACCACCGCTGGCGAATATCCGGCAAATAAAGCAGGTGGGCTTTGTTGGCCAGATTCCGTCCGAGCACGTCGGCCGGCGTCAGGTTGTTGAGGGGTTGAGGGGTAATCAAGTCCACGGACGAACCAGCTTCTGCGAGTGCATCCACAGTTTGCAGAATTTGCAGTGTGGCAGGCAGAATGTCTGGTACTGGATGGGGGTCGATGTAGGCGATGCGCATTTAGTCGGCCCCTCTGATCCAGGTGTAGAGGCGTCCCAGCAGGGGGGTTCTATATAGACGCAGACGGCTTGAGAGCCACTTTCCATCCTTGTCCTTGACTACGATGCGACCGATGTTCTGTAGAGATGTTTTTGGGGTATTGAGATGTCGTCTGGTGGTGTAAAGCACCTCATACCCCAGAGTTCGTGCAACCTCTTGATAATCGGGTTGGAAATAGCCCTGAGGCCAGCAGAGATGGCGGCTGTGGCGGCCGAGCTGGGCTTCCAGTGTGGCCCTGGAATCAGCCAGTTCTTCGCGTATTTTTTCCAGACGTGCCTGGGGGTTGGAGATTTGTTTGTCCCAGCGGGTGTGCGTATGGGTGTGACTATGTACTTCGATGGCGCCGCCGGCCTCCATCTCTTTGATCTCAGACCAGCGCAGCATGACTTGGTCTGTGTCGCCACGGGTAATCGCCGCTTTGCACGTTTTATGGTTTGGGCACGGCAGGGTTTGCCCAGTTCGCGCCGGGCCCTCACCAATCCAACTGGTCACGGCGAAGATGACACCATGGAGGCAGAGTCGCCTCATGGTCGGAAAAGCATAGACGTAATTATCTAGATAGCCGTCGTCAAAGGTGATTAATACGCTGCGAGCGGGTACGTCATTGTGACCCCGCAGAAATCCCAGGAATTGATCTGCGGTCAATGTGGAATAGCCTTCGTTTGCGAGCGCTTGCATTTGCAGCTCGAAATTCTGAGGCGAAACTGTAACTAGCCCCGGGCTGGGGCTGACATGGTGGTACATCAGAACTGGGATAGATTTGGTAAGGCTCATGTGAGGTTTTGCGCGTGTTAAACCTGGACGGAAAGAAGCGTTTGATACAACTCATGCATGCGCAGGCACATTCGGTCAACGGTGAACTCAGTCGTGGCGAACGTTCTCCCCTGTTCTCCCATTGATTGTGCCAATGCAGGATTTTTAAGCAAATGAATGACCGCACTTGCCAGCTCTGCCGCGTCCCCTGGGTTAACCAGCAGGCCATTTTTGCCTTCATTTATAACCTCTGGAACACCGCCAACACGTGTTCCGATAACGGGCTTTTTCATTGCCATGGCTTCAAGAAACGAAGTGCCCAAGGCTTCCTCAAGGGTGGGCAAGACAAACAGATCGATAGTTTCCAGAATTTTTGGAATGTCTCTTCTTAAACCTAGCAGCAGGACGTGCTTAGTCAGGTTTTTTTCCTCAATCGCCCTTGAAATGTTCTTGTGTTGGGGACCATCTCCCGCAAAGATGAAAATAGCGTTGGGGACTGCCTCGAGAATTTTCGGTATGGCCTCAAGGAGAACATGGTGCCCTTTCTTGATACGCAGGATGGCTATGGTGCCGACCAGTAGGGCATGCTCATCTAGCTTGAGTTCTTGCCTGAGCGTTCCCGCTCCCGCTTCAGGCGTAAACCGGGAAAGATCTACTCCTGTTGTGATCGTTGTAACGCGTTCTGCCGGAATACCCTGGCTAATCAGATATTGGCGAACGTATTCGCTGACTGCGACTACTCTGTGAGGAAGCCCGCTATAAGTGAGTTTCGATGTAATCGGTAATGCCAGATGGCGGGTTCTTACGATAACGGGTTTTTTTCTGCTGAGACGTCCGGCAATTCCGGCCAGGATGCTATCCCGGCCACTATGCGTGTTGATGATGTCCACACGTTCTTCAAAAATCACCCGCATGATTTCCCATATGGCGGTCAAGTCGAAGCTTTTACGCATCTTCACCATTCTGACTTCAATACCATTTTCCTGGGCACGAACGGCAAGTTTGCTGGCTGGCTGGCAAAGAATGACAATTCTGACACCCAACTTTCTTAAGCCGATGGCTTCATTCAGGGTGCGATTTTCTTGCCCCCCCCAACCCATGGAAGACTCGGTATGCATAACTGTGAACATACTTAACTCGATTCCATATTACTGTGGTCTTTTGTCGGGTGGAACGGTCCCTTATTTTTCGTAGCCCAATATCTTGGATCTGATGGAAATCCAACAACTATGCCTCCTAGGCAGGACGTAGTGTTTTTGCAAACCCACCCGCGCTTGGTGTGAAGGGTTTGCATTAATTGCTGCCTCGATCCAGCATTTCCAGCGCTCCTGCTAATACCTGGTCGACGCCGATGGCACTCATTGCTGTTTGTGCCGAGCATTCTGCGTCCGTCGCGGGATGCTCGATCACGTGCAGGTGTTCATGTTGAAGCGGGGCCAGGTGGCAGCCGCGATGACGGCAATGGTACATGGCGACCATGGGGATGCCCAAGGCCCCGGCCAGATGGGTTGGGCCTGTATCCAGCCCGATATAAAGGTCCAGTCGATGCATTAGGGCAGCGGACTCGCGCAGGGAAAAGCAGCCGGCAATATTTTGTGCATGGGGCGCAAGTTCCTTAGTTACAGCCTCCGCTACATCCTTGTCATCCGGCCCACCCAATATCAGGAAGTAGGTATCAGGTCGAGTGTCGAGAATGCGTCGTCCCAATTGAACAAAGTTGACCGTCGGCCAGTCACGGTACGCTTTGCTGGGGAAACTGGCGAGTTGAAGGCCGATCAGAGGTGCAGCAGATGGTGGGAGATGCTGTTTCAGCCAGCTATTTGCCTGCGTGGCTTCATCCTGGGTCACTTGGTAGGCTAGGCGTGGGTTGTCTGTTGAAATGCCGAGAGCCTCGGCAAGCAATAAGCGTTCATACACTGCATGCATTGGTTTCACGGGGGGGGGCACGGTTTTCCACAACGCCTGGTTTGGAAAGTCATTGCGTGGCGCGAATGCCACTACCTGATCAGCAACGCGCAGGGCGAACTGGATCAGCCCCTGGTCATGGCCGTAGACTACGGCGTAATCCCATTGTTTTCCGCCCAGACGGCCTTGCCAGAAGGCAGTATATTTGGTGATGGTGCCTAGGGTGTCTATGAAATCGAGATGGCGTAACACTTCGGCTCGTTTGGGGTGAGCCAGGCATGTCAGGTGGCCGTCTGGGATAGCCTGCCGGATCGCACGCAAGGCAGGTGTTACTAGCAGGGTATCACCTATTCGAGCTACGATGATGGCAAGTACTTTGGCATCTGGTTCCATGTTTCAGTGGTTTCGGGCGGACATTTCGGTCTGCTGGGCAAATTGTAAACGGTGCAGTTGGGCATAAATGCCATCTAGTTCCAAAAGCTCACGGTGATTGCCGATTTCCGAAATTTCACCTTTTCGCATTACCACAATGCGGTCTGCTTTCTCGATCGTAGATAGGCGGTGGGCGATGACGATGGTGGTGCGATTTTGCATCAGATTTTCCAGCGCGGCCTGCACATGGCGTTCCGAGTGCGTGTCCAGCGCCGAAGTGGCTTCGTCCAGGATCAGGATGGGCGCATTCTTCAGAATCGCCCTGGCGATCGCAATGCGCTGGCGCTGGCCGCCGGAGAGTTTGACTCCGTTTTCGCCAACCAGTGTTTGCAGGCCTTGCGGCATTTCGCGGATGAATTCCATGGCATGCGCGGCTTCCGCGGCAGCAATAATCGCTTCCTCGCTGGCGTAACGGCTGCGTCCGTAGGCGATGTTCGCGGCAATGCTGTCATTGAACAGCACGACATCCTGGCTGACCAGGGCAATGTTGTCGCGCAGGCTGTTCAGCCTGATGTCTTCGATATTCTGCCCGTCGAGCAGAATCTGGCCGTTGCTGGGGTGGTAAAAGCGCGGGATGAGGTTGACCAGCGAGGTTTTGCCGCCACCGGATTGCCCGACCAGGGCAATGGTTTCGCCCGGATGGATTTTGAGCGAAACGCCTTCAAGAGCATGGCCGCTGCCTTCGTCGTACTGCAATGTCACATCGCGGAATTCAAGCTCGCCTTTTGCATGCTGGATCTCGACTGTGCCCCGGTCAGGCTCGGGGGTACGGTCGAGCATTTCGAACACCACTTCGGCGGATGCCAGGCCTTTCTGCAGGGATTCGCTCACGCCGGTCAGGCGCTTGATGGGAGCGAGAAGCATCAGCATGGCGGTAATGAATGACACAAAGCTGCCAACACTGACCTGGTTACCCTGAGACTCCAGTGTCGCAATGTACACAATGACCGCGAGTGCGATTGCTGCCAGAAGCTGAACGAGCGGAACATTCAGGCCGGAAGCAACGGTTTCCTTCATGTTGAAGTTGCGCATGCGATTGGTGGCGTCGTGGAAGCGCTCCTTCTCATATTCCTGGCCGCCAAAGATTTTGACCACCTTGTGTCCATCCAGGGTTTCTTCCAGGGCATGGGTGATATCCCCCATGGTGCTTTGCGCACCCCGGCTCATGTTGCGCAGGCGCAGGCTGAAATATCTGACGATAATGGCAATCATGGGAATCATGACTAAGGCGATCAGGGTGAGTTTCCAGTTGAGATACAGCAGCCATCCCAGCAGGCCGAGAATGGTGAAGGAATCCCTGACCAGAACGGTGATGACATTGGCACCGGCAGAAGTGACTTGCGTGACGTTGTAGGCCACATTGGCAATGACGGTGCCGGAAGAAATGTTGTCGTAAAACGGGGTGGGGAGTGTGACCAGGCGGTCAAACATGAGATTGCGCAAATCCATGACCAGTTTGGTCGAAACCCAGTTGATGGTGTAGTTGCTGATGAAGGTAAAAATACCCCGCAGCAGAAACAGGCCCACCAACGCCAGAGGGATCAGCTTGATCATGGTCTGGTCGCGCTGCACGAAACTGCCATCGAGCAAAGGCTTGAGCAGCGCAGGAAGCGCGGGCTCGGTAGCGGCTACGGCGATTGTGCTGACGACCGATATGGCGAAGATGCGCCAATAGGGAAGGATGTAGCTCAGGAGCCTGAAATACAGCGCTTTGCTGTTCAGTTCGGTTTTGGTCACGTCTAGTCTGCCTGACCGCAATTTGGGTGTCCTGTTGCGGCGGGGTCATGGTAATGAATGTTAAACAAGCCAGCACTTAAATGCAGAAGTAAGGTGCGGATTATAGCGGATTTTCATGGACTTCTTGTCTGACAGGCGCACAAGATTCATGCAACAGGCGCATTAAGCCTGGCTGCAATATGAAACTGCTATTGGATCAGGTTGCGGTAGAGGTCCAGCAGTTGCCGGGCCATGTTTTCCGGTGCCAGGTGGGTGACGGTTTCCCGCGCTGCGGCGCCAAGCCGCAAGCGTGCCGATTGGTCTGCCAGTCTGGCCATGACGGATGCGAGCCCATTCTGGTCCAGCGCATCGCAGACAAAGCCATTTTCTCCTGCTCTGACCAGCTCCGCCGCGCCGCTCTTGGTGCTGGTGATGACCGGCAGGCCACAGGCGAATGCCTCAAGTGCGGTATTGGGGAAGGGATCGTACAGGGTGGGCAGAACGAACACATCCGCTGCGCCGTAGAATGGTTTGGGGTCTGTCTGGCCATGCGCAAAGTGCACCCTGTTGGCCAGACCAAGGCGTGCCGCAAGATTCCGGTAACGCCCCAGGTGTTTGTCCTTGCCGACGACCATCAGGTGGCTGGCAGATGGGAGTTGCGTCATGGCCTGAAGCAGTGTGTGCAGCCCCTTGCGTTCGAAGCCTGAGCCGACAAAGAGGTAAAGAACAGCACTTTCCGGGATATTGTATTCGTGACGGACTCGGGTTCGGTGCAAGGCTCTCAGTCTGGGGTGGAAAGTCTCCATATCCACGCCGCTGTAAATCACGTGGAGTTTTTCCTCCGCCAGCCCGAAATAGTGCCGTATTTCCTCTTTCACCATGCGGGAATTGCAGATCACTGCCTTGAGGCCTGGGTTCTGGAATAATTTCTTTTCTGCCGCGAGGGTGTAGCGGTGATAAGGATTCATGACTACACCCAGTTTGCCGAGTGGTCCCAGTACTCGGCGGCGTTGCTTAAGCCATTCGCGGTGCACACCATCCCCTGCGCGATAAATATCGCAGCAGGCAATGCGCTCATGCGACTGCACCAGATCGAAGGGATGTTTCTTCAGTGTGTCGCAGACGCAGCGCGCGAAGCTCCAGTCGCGCCACAGGCTGCCAAGGTAGGGCGGGTTGCAGATCAGGGATTCGCCCGCGCCGCCGCTTTTCCATTGCCGCGTGACTACGGTGAGGGAGGCGCCTTCTGCCCGCAGGGCCTGTACGGCGTTGGCGACAAAGCGCTCTGCGCCGCCGAACGGGGTGTAGCGCTGGCGGATCAGGGCGATTTTCATGCGGAGGAGTGCGGAACAGGGTTGGGGCGCTGAGATTGCTCCAGCCCTGGCCGTGCCTAGTTGACCTGTTGAATCCCTGCGATGAACCAGCTGCTGTTGGGCTGGCTGGTGGATTTCTGGATATGCCAGATTTCGTTGAAGGGTTCGGCGCTGGCGCCTTCTTCCTCGCGGATCAGGCCGGAGAAGCGCACGCTGGCGATGACGTGATCGCCTTCGGTGACGACATCGGCCATGTCCGCGTTGAGCGTCACGACTTCGGTGCGCTGCGGTTTGCCGCCGCGTTCCTTGATCTGCAGGCTGATTTCGGCGAAGACTTCGGGGGTGGTGAATTCGCGGATGTCGTTGGTGTCGCCCTTGTCGTTGGCGTCCTGCAGGCGCAGGAAGTTGGCTTTGGCCTGGCGCAGGAAGGGTTCGTCCTCGAACCACGCCGGACGGGTGCTGGCGGTCGCGGCCATGCTGCCGCCAGATAGCGCTGGTGCCGCCGGCTGCTGGCTGTAGCCGCTGTACTGCATGCCGCCCGCTGTCGCCGGAACAGGCTGTGGCGCGCTGTTGCGGCGCAGGGCACGGAAAATGAAGAACACGGCGGCGGCGATGCCCAGCATCATCAGGATGTCCATCATCTTGATGCCGTCAAAACCGTGGCCCATGAACAGCGAAGCCAGCAGGCCGCCGGCGGCCAGGCCGGCCAGCGGGCCGAGCCACTTGTTGCCGCCAGCCGGAGCGGCGGCAGGCGCGGCAGCCGGTGCCTTGGGCGCGGCCTGTTGGGATACGCTCTCGCGCTGCTTGCCGAAGCTCTTGCTGCCGCCAAGCCGTTTGGCGCTGGCTTCTCCGGCAAGCAGGCCGAGGCTGAAAACCGCTACCAGGAACAGGGTAAGAAATTTTTTCATCGTCGTCTCTTCAGATAAGGGAGGAAAGTGGCGCCATTCTACAGGGTTTTTACAAAAACCTTGGAGCGCCGCTGGTAGTTGTACAGGCCCTGCTTCGCCTTGGGCAGCGCTTCCACTCCCGCCTCGCTGAAGCCGCGCTCGACGAACCAGTGGGCGGTGCGGGTGGTGAGCACGAAGAGCTTGCGAAAGCCTTTTCCCAGCGCCTGAACCTGCATGTATTCGAGCAGCGCCTCGCCCCGCCCCGCCCCGCGGTAATCCTTGTTCACCGCCATGCAGGCCAGCTCGGCGGCCTGCTCCTCGGGGAAGGGATAAAGGGCGGCGCAGCCGATGATCAGGCCATCGTATTCCAGCACCGTGAAGCGGCCGATCTCCATTTCCAGCCGTTCGCGCGAGCGCCTGACCAGCGTGCCTTCGGCCTCCAGCGGCTCGATCAGGGCCAGCAGGCCGCCCACGTCATCAATAGTGGCGGGGCGCAGCGTTTCCAGCATGTCCTCAGCCACCATGGTGCCGATGCCCTCGTGGGTGAACAGTTCCTGCAGCAGGGCGCCGTCCACGTGGCGGCTGATCAGGTGCACCCTCGATACGCCGTTGCGGCAGGCGCGAATGGCGCAGGGAAGGTAGAAGTCGACATCCTCGGGCCCTCTCTCCGGCGCTCTCCCGCTTGCGGGAGAGCGGGCGTTTGTTCCCTCTCCCGTCTGCGGGAGAGGGTTAGGGAGAGGGTTAGGCCGCGCCAGGGCGGCTTCCGCCTCCTGGGTGGTGAGGCCGCGCAGCAGTTCGCCGCTATCGTCAGTGACGCCGCTGGTGTTCATGAGGAAGATCAGCTTGTCGGCATCCAGCGCGATGGCGGTGGCGGTGGCGACATCTTCCAGCGACAGGTTGAAGACCTCGCCGGTGGGCGAGTATCCCAGCGGCGAGAGCAGCACCATGTCGCCCTGGTCGAGGCGGCGGCGGATGCCGGTGGCGTCGATCTTTCGCACTTCTCCGGTATGCATCAGGTCGATGCCGTTGCGCACGCCCATCGGCTTGGCGGTGACGAAGTTGCCGCTGCCGACGCGGATGTCGGCCCCGGCCATGGGCGAATTTGCCAGCCCCATGGAAAGCAGCGCCTCGATATCGACCCGCACCGTGCCTGCGGCTTCCTTGACGCACTTCAAGGCGGCTTCGTCGGTGACGCGCAGGCCGTTGACGTAGCGGATTTCGGCGCCGCGCTCGGTCAGCTCCTCCTCGATCTGCGGCCGCGCACCATGCACCAGCACCAGCCTCACGCCGAGGCTGTTGAGCAGGTTGAGGTCATGCGCCAGCGCGACAAACTGGCCCTCGCTCACGATCTCGCCGCCAAAGGCGATGACGAAGGTCTTGCCGCGGAATTTGTGGATGTAGGGCGTGGCGGTGCGGAACCACTGCACGAACACATCCACAAAAACTTCAGGCTTGATGAAACCGGCTTTGAGTCTGGTTGGCATAGGAATCGGTTTTTACGTTTAATTTTTAAGTATTGAATTGTAAGGGGAATGGCTGCTTCCGCAAGCTGAAAATTCTATATTCATGCTTGCTTGAAATCCCCCCACAGGGTTTGCATCGCAGCCAGCGCCGCGAGGGCTGCGGTTTCGGTGCGCAACACTCTTGGTCCGAGACGCACGGGCGTGAAACCGCGGCTTTCCGCCGCGCGGATTTCGGACGGCGAAAGGCCGCCCTCCGGCCCGATCAGGAGCGTGACGGGAACCGCTGGCGCGGGCAGGCCGCCCAGGCTGTGCTGCGCATCGGGGGCCAGCATCAGGTGCAGCGCATCGGGCGGCAGATTGCCCAGCCAGTGGAGCAGGGGCTGAATGGGTGCCACCTCGGGCACGCGGTTGCGGCCGCATTGCTCGCAGGCCGAAATCACCACCTGCTGCCAGTGCCTCACCCGCTTGTCGGCGCGTTCTCCGGCCAGTTTCACCACGCTGCGCTCGCTGGACAGCGGCTGGATATGGGTGATGCCCAGTTCCACCGCCTTTTGCAGGGTGTAGTCCATCTTGTCGCCGCTGGAAATGGCCTGGGCCAGGGTGACCGCCAGGGGAGACTCCCTTTCGCGCTCATGAAATGCCGTGGTTTTGACGGTGACACTGTTTTTGCTGATATGCGTGATGGTGGCCGTGTATTCCCCCCCCTCGCCGCTGAACAGCGCGACCTCGTGGCCCGCCTCCATGCGCAGGACCTTTGCGGCGTGATGCGCGGCATCGGGGGGCAGGTCGAGCGTCTGGCCGCGGCCCAGGCGAAGCGGGCAGTAAAAGCGGGGGATGGGCATGGCGTTTTGTCAGAATGAAGACATGCTATATTAGCCAAAATTTATTGAATAAGGATGACGGTATGGTCAGTCTGCAAACCCCGGTATGCGATTTCGGCTGGAAAGCCCCGGATTTCGATCTGCCCGGCGTGGATGGAAAGCGCCATAACCTGTCCGGCCTGCGCGGCCCGAACGGCCTGCTGGTGATGTTCATCTGCAACCACTGCCCCTACGTCAAGGCGGTGCGCGACCGCCTGGTGCGCGATTGTGCCGAACTGAAGCAGCACGGCATCAACAGCGTGGCGATCATGTCCAATGACCCGGCGGAATATGCCGAGGATTCCTTCGATAATATGAAAAAAATCGCCGAGGAATTCGCCTATCCCTTCCCCTATCTGCTGGATGAAACCCAGCAAGTGGCAAAAGCCTACGGCGCGGTGTGCACCCCGGATTTCTTCGGCTTCAACGCTGAACTGGAGCTGCAATACCGCGGCCGCCTTGACGCCTCGCGCAAGGAAGCCGCTCCCGCAGACGCCCGGCGCGACCTGTTCGAAGCCATGCTGCAGGTGGCGAAGACCGGCCAGGGGCCGGTCRAGCAGATTCCGGGCATGGGTTGCTCGATCAAATGGAAGGGGGAGTAAGCGGTGAACGGTGAGCAGCAAGCGGAAAAAAACCGCTCACTGCTTACTGCTTGCTGCTCACTATTAACACATGCTCAACTCAGTCATTGAAGCCGTAAAAACCGTCGCCCAGGTAGAAATCATGCCGCGCTACCTCAAGGTTGCGCGCCAGCGCAAGAGCGATGGGAGCATGTTTACCGAGGCCGACATTGCCTCGCAGAACGCGCTGACGTCAGCCCTGGTGAAGATCGCCGATTACCCGGTGCTGGGCGAGGAAATGCCATTCGAGCTGCAAAAGGAATTGTGGCTGGCGGGGGGTGATGGCCTGTGGTGCATCGACCCCATCGACGGCACTTCCAACTTCGTCAACGGCCTGCCCTATTTCGCCGTGTCCGTGGCGCTGATGCGGCAGGGCAGGAGCGTGCTGGGCGTGGTGTACGATCCGGTGGCGGACGAGATGTTCTATGCCGAGGCGGGGAAGAGGGCTTTCCTGAATGGCACGCAACTGCCGATCAAGGAATATGTTCCAGACCTGTGCCACTGCATGGCGGGCGTGGATTTCAAGCGTATCTCCGCCAGGCTGGCGCAACAGCTTGCCAGTGCGCCACCCTACAGCTCGCAGCGGAATTTCGGCGCCAGCACGCTGGACTGGTGCTACACCGCGGCTGGACGCTTCGACGTCTATCTGCACGGCGGGCAGAAGCTGTGGGACTACGCCGCGGGTTCGCTGATTCTGGAAGAGTCGGGCGGGGCCGTCGGTACGCTGAACCGGCCCGATTTCTGGAGCGATGACGTATGGCAGCGCTCGGTGGTGGCGGCGCGCAATGTGGACCTGTTTCGGGCCTGGCATGCCTGGATTATGGCCGCAAAATAAGCATTTGTCTGGCTTGAATAAAATAATTTTAATTGCTCTCCCCGGAGTGATTTCCTTGCTTGCCGTTGTGCCAAAATTGACCGGAAACTCCCGTTTCTGCGCCGTTCCTGCCTTGTGGCAGGGAGCGGGCGGCGCTCCGTGCCGTACTTGCCCAAAAATTGCACGTGAGTAATAATCGAGACTTTTCACAAGTTTTTTCGCGACAAGACCATTGCAGCGCAGTGGTCTTGTGCTTCGGGCATGTCTAAAGCCTGGTAAAACAATAAAGAATTTAAACTCTTGAAGGATCAAAGAAATGGCAACTCGTAAAGACCTCGCCAACGCTATCCGCGCTCTTTCCATGGACGCGGTGCAAGCGGCCAATTCCGGCCACCCCGGCGCGCCCATGGGCATGGCGGAAATCGCCGAAGTGGTGTGGAACCATCACCTGCGCCACAACCCGGCCAACCCCAAGTGGTTCGACCGCGACCGTTTCGTGCAGTCCAACGGCCACGCCTCGATGCTGATCTACTCCCTGCTGCACCTGACCGGTTATGACCTGCCGATCGAGGAAATCAAGAAGTTCCGCCAGCTGCACTCCAAGACCCCGGGCCACCCCGAGTACGGTTACAC
>PQAG01000112.1 GCA_003104895.1 Nitrosomonadales bacterium | reverse complement strand
CGTGGCCCCGTGCCCCCCGTGGTTAATTGATTTTGTGGTTAATCGATTTTAATGAACGATTTTACTCCGTCCTCAGCGCTTCCACCGGGTCCATCAGTGCGGCGCGGCGTGCCGGAAGCACCCCCGCCAGAAGGCCGATGGTCACCGCAATGGCCTCGGCCAGCACGGCATAGGACCAGGGCGTATGCACCGGCAGGGCGGCAAACGCCGCATGCAACAGCTGCGCCAGGCCGATGCCCAGCGCCAGGCCGGCAGCACCGCCCGCTGCGGCAAGCAGGGCGGCCTCCCCGAGGAACAGCGCCAGTATCTGGCTGCGCCTGGCGCCCAGGGAGCGCAGCAGGCCGATTTCGCTGGTGCGCTCGCTCACCGCCATGGTCATGATGGTCAGAATCCCGACCCCGCCCACCAGCAGTGAAATCCCCCCCAGGGCTCCCACGGCGAAGGTCAGCACGTCCAGCACCGAGCCCATGACTTCGAGCATTTTCTGCTGCGGCGTAATGGTGAAATCCTCGCGCCCGTGGCGCGCCAGCAGCACTTTTTTCAAGCCCTCCACCACCGTTTCCAGCGGAGCGTTGCTGCGATAGGTGACGTGGATTTCCATCAGGCCGGCGCGGTTGAACAGCTCCAGCGCACGCGAAACGGGAATATACACCGTGTCATCGAGGTCGAAACCCAACACCTGGCCTTTGGACTCCATCACGCCGATCACGCGATAGCGCTCGCTGCCGATGCGGATGCGGCTGCCGAGAGGATTGACCGCTCCGAACAGTTCCTGTTTCACTTTAGAGCCCAACACCACGAAAGCGCGTGCCGCGCTTGGATCATCGGGGGGAAGGAAATTCCCGGACTGCACTTTCATGCGGAAAGTCTCGGCCATTTCATGTCCAACCCCGTAAACCGCCACGCGCCGCGACTTGCCGTTCACTTCCACGTCGGCGTTGCCCTGCGCGCTTGGATCCACGTGCTCGACATGGGGCACGCGGCGCAGCGCCTCTGCGTCTTCGATRCTGAGGGGGCGCACCGAGCTGATGATGCCGGGGGAAGGCCCGCCGCGGGTGGCAGACTTGCCCGGCGCRATGCCGATGAGGTTGCTGCCGAACTGGGTGAATTCGGACAGCACGAACTGGTGAACGCCTTCTCCGATGGAGGTCAGCAGGATCACCGCCGCGATGCCGACAGCGATCCCCAGKGCGGTGAGAAAGCTGCGCATGCGATGYGCGATGATGGAGCTCGCGGTAAAGGGCAGGAAATCCTGAATCAGCACGTTTTGTACTCGTCAATGCCGCGCCAGYGACTCGACCGGATCAAGCCTGGAAGCACGCCGCGCCGGGGCCACGCTGAACAGGATGCCCGTGGCGAGGGCTGTGCCGAAGGCCGCAGCCACTGCCCACCAAGGCGGAACGCCCGGCAGCACGGGGTAGATACGGCTGATGGCGAAACTGCCCAGCAGGCCGAGCAGCAGGCCCGCCAGCGCTCCGGCAAGAGACAGCAGCGCCGCCTCGGCAAAAAACAGCGCGCGAATCTGTGCAGGCGCCGCACCGATCGCCTTGAGCAGGCCGATTTCCTGCCTGCGCTGCGACACCGCGATCAGCATCACGTTCATGATCAGGATGCCGGCCACCGCCAGGCTGATCGCTGCGATCCCCGCGACTGCCAGGGTGAGCGCGCGCAGAATGCGGTCGAATGTCGCCAGGATCGCGTCCTGGGTGACCACGGTCACATCCTTCTCCCCGTCATGGCGCTGCGCCAGGATATCCAGGGCATCCTGCTTGGCGCGTGCGATGCTATCGCGGCCGCGCGCCTCGATCAGGATGCGGAACAGCGATGAGGTATTGAACAGCATTTGCGCCGAAGCAACCGGCACGATCACCAGCTCGTCGGTATCGAATCCCATGGATTGCCCCTGCGCGGCCAGCACGCCGATCACGCGGAAACGCCGGTCGCCGATGCGCAGCCACTCGCCGACCGCAGGCTGGTTGCCGAACAGCTCCTTCCTGACCTTGTCGCCCAGCACGCACACCGGCGAGGCGAGGCGCGGGTCGCCAGCGGGCAGGAATTGCCCCTGGCCCATGCTCATGTGGCGGATCGCCAGCATTTCCGCCGTCGATCCCAGCACGGGCGTTTCGCGGTTGCGCCTGTGTGTCGTCACCAGCGCCGCCCCCACCGTCAGCGGGGCGATGCGGCGGATGGCGCGGCTGCGGGTGAGCGTCAGGGCGTCATCCAGGGTGAGGTCGCGCGGCGTCTCGCCCAGCAGCATGCCGGGGTTGCCGGTAGTTTCCGAGCGGCCCGGGAACACGATCAGCAGATTCGTGCCCAGGGACGAGAATTGCCCCACCACATAACGCCTTGCGCCCTCCCCCAGCGAGGTGAGCACCACCACCGCCGCCACGCCGATGGCCATGGCCACGACCATCAGCAAGGTGCGGGTGCGGGCGCCCGCCAGGCTGAAGGAAGCGAAGCTGAATACATCGGCGGATTTCATGAGGAGACCCGCTCATCCGTCACGATGCGGCCATCGACCATGCGCAATTTGCGCGGGGCGCGATGGCCGATTTCCGGATCGTGGGTCACCAGCAGCAAGGTCACGCCACGCGCCGCCAGTCCCTCCAGGATATTCATCACTTCCTGCCCGGTTGCGCGATCGAGGTTGCCGGTGGGCTCGTCCGCCAGGATCACGGATGGCTCCATCACCGTGGCGCGGGCAATCGCCACGCGCTGGCGCTGGCCGCCCGAAAGCTGGTCCGGACGGTGGGTCTCGCGTCCGGACAGGCCGAAATCCTCGATCAGCCGGGCGACGCGGGTTTTGCGCTGCTCCACCGGCACTCCCGCCAGCAGCAGCGGCAGCTCGATGTTCGCGGCCGCCGAGAGGCGCGGAATGAGGTGAAAGAACTGGAACACGAAACCGATCTTGTCGCGCCGCACGCGGGCCTGCTCTTCGTCGGAGAGGCCCGTCACGTCGGCCCCGTCGAGCCGGTAAATGCCCTCGCTGGGGCGGTCCAGCAGGCCGATCAGGTTGAGCAGGGTTGATTTCCCCGAGCCGGACGGCCCCATGATGGAAAGATATTCCCCCGCGCCGACGGACAGGTCGATATCGCTCAGCGCGTGGACCTCCTGATCGCCCACCTGGAATACGCGCTGGATGCCATCAAGCCGGATCATGGCGCAGATTTTTTTGCGCCAGCCATTTCCACGCTCAGGCGCGCTCCCGCCTTGACGCCTTCGCGATCCAGGGAAGTGACGATCTCTTCTCCCTCGTCGAGGCCCGCGGTCACTTCGCTATATTCCCAGTTGGAAAGCCCGAGCTGGAGCTGACGCGCTTCCGCCATGCCGTCACGGATGACCAGCACGCGGTTGCCTTCCAGCAGGGCGGCCGTGGGAATGCGCAGCACATTGGGGCGGCTGGTGTAGATGATTTCCACATCGGCGCTGTAGCCCACCAGCAGCCCTTCTGTCGCGGCGGGATCATCGAACTGCACTTCCACTTCCACCGTGCGCGCCTGCTTTTCCAGATCCAGCACATAGGGCGCAATGCGCCGCACCTTGCCGGCAAAGTGACGTCCGGCCATGGCATCAAGCGTGATGCGTCCCGCCCCGCTGACCTGTACATGGGGCGCATCCACCTCGTCGATCGGGGCGCTGACGTAGAGACAGGAATCATCGATCAGGTCGATGGCAGGCGGGGTCGGAATACCGGGCGGCGAAGGCGTCGTGTACTCGCCGAGTTCACCCGTCACCTCGGCCACGATGCCGGCAAAAGGCGCGCGCAACTGGGTCCGGTCCAGGTTGGCGCGCGCCACCGCAATCCGCTCCCGCGCCTGCCCTGCCTCGGCGCGAATGGCATCGCAACTGGCGCGCCGCGCCTTGGCTGTGGACAGAGACTGGTCCAGACCTTGCTCGGAAATAAAACCCCGCGCCTTCAGCTGGCGCATGCGCTCTGCGGCACGCTCTGCCTCGTCCGCAACGGTGCAAGCCTCATGGATTCGTGCCTCGGCAGAATTCAGCTGCTCGCGCGCCAGTTTTTCCTGCGCGGCCAAGTCTGCGTGCCACAGCTCCAGCAATACCTGGCCGGCGCTGACGCGCTCGCCCTCATGCACCAGCAGCCTGGCGATCTGCCCCCCCGCTGGCGGCGCCAGACGGGCTCGGCGGCAGGCCTTGACGGTGCCTGCACGGGTATTGGCCACCGTCGCCTCAACCGTGCCGCGCCCGGCCTTGGCCACCGTCACGGCGATGGCTTGCGGGCGCGTCCAGTGCCAGCCGGCCAGCGCCAGCAGCGCCAGCGCCACGGCAACAAGAATGAGGCGGAAAGGGAATATCCGGGATTTAAGCGGGGTGTGCATAATTCAGCAAAATACCCCAACAGCACGGCAGTAACAAGACAGAGCGGGGGCTGTGACGTCCCGCCCTGTCTTGTTATGCAGGCAAACCCGTGTTCAGGCGCTTGCCAGCAAGGCCTCGATTTCGGCGAAGGTCTGGGCGATTTCGTTGGCAGGGATTTCAATGTCCAGCTGCCGCGCGATCTGCGATGCCGAGATGATGCCGCGGATTACCTGGCGCTTTTCCTTGTCAAGCCGGTCCACCACCAGGGCATGGCTGCGGCCTGCCTGCTTCAGGGTGGCGACGACATTGCCCACCCTGCAACGGTTGATGTCATCCATATGGATCACTTCGAGCTTGTCCTGCGCAGTCATGATGTCCTGTACTAGGATATCGCCATAGATGCCGCCGTGTTTCTGGATGTGCTGGATCGGCTTGGCGCCATGAGTATCCGTGGAAGTAATCAGGCCGACCACGGTGTCTTCGTCATCCACCACCAGCAGCAAGCGCACGCCACGGTGTTTCATGCGCGCATTGGCAGCCTCGATCGGCGCTTTCTCGGCAATCGTCACCGCGCCCACTTTCTTGAGGTCGGTCATCACCGCTGCAGCAGGATCATCCAGTTTGATAAGATCAAAAATCCGTTCGGTGGAGTGGAAAGAGGCACCTTTTTCCAGCGTGCTCGAAGCAATTGGGGTGTATTCGATATTGGTCACGACGTCTCTCCTCTTTTGATTTTCTGACGAAAGCCGGGTTTTGCCCTTGGCCTTATGCTACGCGAATGGCCAAGTGCATTTAATCAAAAGATTTGATGACGCAGGATCAATATCCTTATCTTCAGCTGGAGATAACGTCTGCCTTCCGGTCGGCTTCAAGAAAGGCCGACAATTCGTTCAGCGCCGAGCGGTAAACATCGCGCTTGAACTCGATCACCGACTCAAGTGGAATCCAGTAATGATGCCAGCGCCAGGCATCGAATTCGGGGTGGCTGGTGGCGCGCAGCCGGACATCGCAATCGCGCCCGACCAGGCGCAGCAGATACCAGATCTGTTTCTGTCCCCGGTAGCTGCCGCGCCACTCGCGCCTGACCCAGTGCTGCGGCACATCGTAATGCAGCCATCCCTGGGTGCGGCCGAGAATCCGCACGTGCTCCGGCATCAGCCCCACTTCCTCGTGCAGCTCGCGGTACATTGCCTGCTCCGGCGACTCGCCGGATTTGATGCCCCCTTGCGGGAACTGCCAGGAATGTTCGCGGATGCGCTTGCCCCAGAATACCTCGTTCTTGGCATTGCAGAGCACGATGCCAACATTCGGGCGGTAACCGTCCTGGTCAATCATTTTTACTTCGCTTTGGAATTCGTCAAATTACTGTAATTTTTTCACATTTCGCCCCGCATTGAAAGCTGCGGCGTCCTGGCGCTGCTTTCAAGCGCTCAGATCAGCAGGCGCTTTTCGCTGTGAACATTGAGGCTGCGCAGGGCATCGACGAAATCGGGGAACTCCAGCCCGTATTCCGCTTCCAGCTTTTTTGCCCGTTCCCTGAGTTCCTGCCAGCGCGGATTGCCCGGGCTGCGCCTGAACCCGAACACGATGACATTGCTCATTTTTCCGGTAGGCATCGAGAGCACAAGGCCGTTGAAGCTGGCTTCGATACGCCTGAAATAGACATCGAACAGCCTGTCGCTGCTCCACAGATTGACCACCAGCACACCGTCCGGCGTCAGCGCTGCAGCGCAATCGTCATAAAAACTCTGGCTCGCCAGCGCTTCTACCAGGCTGCGGTCATCGTAGCCATCGACCATCAGCACGTCGCAGCTTGCAGGGTGATTGCGCACGTGATCCACGCCATCGCCAATATCAATCTGCAAGCGCTGGTCCGATTCCGGCACAAAAAAATGGCTGCGCGCCGCCGCCACTACCTGGGGGCTGATTTCCACCACAAGGGTTTTGACTGCGGGCAGCTTGTGGTACACGAATTTCGTCACCGAGCCGCCGCCCAGCCCGATCATCAGAATATTCCGGGGCTCGGGATGGAACAGCAGAAACCCCATCATGGCGCGGGTATAGGCCAGTTCCAGCTCGTTCGGCGCATTGACGCGCATCGCGCTCTGCACCGTGACGCCGCCCAGATGCAGATAGCGCACGCCGTCGCGCTCGCTCACATCGACCGCACTCTGCTCGCTCACCCCCTTGCGGGCGCGCCATTTACTTAAAAATCCCATGCTAAAATAGTATTTTTTTCAAGAACCTTCCGGATCATACCATGCGCGTTTCCCAATTTTTCCTCTCCACCCTCAAGGAAGCCCCGGCCGAAGCCGAACTGGTCAGCCACAAGCTGATGCTGCGCGCAGGACTGATCAGGCGCCTGGGCAGCGGGCTTTACAGCTGGATGCCGCTGGGCCTGAAGGTACTGCGCAAGGTGGAGAACATCGTGCGCGAGGAAATGGACCGGAGCGGCGCCATCGAGCTCTTGATGCCCGCCGTGATCCCCGCAGAGCTGTGGCAGGAGACCGGGCGCTGGGACGTGTTCGGGCCACAGATGCTGAAGATCAGGGACCGCCACGAGCGCGATTTCTGCTTCGGACCCACCCACGAGGAGGTCATCACCGACATCGCGCGGCGCGAGATCAAGAGCTACCGCCAGCTGCCAATCAACTTCTACCAGATCCAGACCAAGTTCCGCGACGAGATCCGCCCGCGCTTCGGCGTGATGCGCGCGCGCGAGTTCGTGATGAAGGATTCCTACTCCTTCCACGCCGACCGCGCCTCGCTGGAACAGACTTATGCCGTGATGCACGAAACCTACTCGCGCATTTTCACCCGCCTGGGCCTGAAATTCCGCGCCGTGGCAGCGGATACCGGCGCCATCGGCGGCTCGGGCTCGCACGAATTCCACGTGCTGGCCGATTCCGGCGAGGATGCCATCGCCTTCTGCCCAAACTCCGATTACGCCGCCAACGTGGAGCTGGCCGAGGCGGTCTCCCCCGCCACACCGCGCCCCGCCCCCGCCCAGCCCATGCAGAAAATCGCCACGCCCGGCAAGCACAGCATCGAGGAAGTGTGCGATTTCCTCAAGGTTCCGGCGGAAAAAACCGTCAAGACCCTGCTGGTCGAAGGCCGCGACGGCGGCGTGGTGGCGCTGCTGCTGCGCGGCGACCATGAGCTGAACGAAGTCAAGGCCGGCAAGCTGCTCCAGCTTCCCGAGGCCGTGCGCTTTGCCAGCGACGCGCAGATTTTCGCTGCTGCCGGCTGCAAGGCCGGTTCGCTGGGCCCGGTCGGGCTCGATATTCCCGTCATCGCCGACCGTGCCGTTGCCGTGATGAGCGATTTCG
>PQAG01000111.1 GCA_003104895.1 Nitrosomonadales bacterium | reverse complement strand
GGGAAACCCCCTCGGGCCGCGCCTATCTCCTGCCCGACCGCCCCTGGAGCAGGCGCGTCAGCGGGGCCTTCGGCAACCATCTGGCGCGCGTCGAGCCTGCCCTCGCCCATGCCGTGCTGACGCACAAGGCAAACGGCGGCTACCTGGTCAGCGTGCGCGCCCCGCGCCTCAACCCGGCGGGCGCAGACGATCTGTGCCGCCAGTTCGAGACTGGCGGCGGGCGCAAGAGTGCCGCCGGGATCAACCACCTGCCGGAGAGTGAACTGGCGCGTTTTCTGGCAAGCTTCGGCACCGCTTTCAATCGCGAGAATCCATCTTGAACGCATTAATCTCCCCCTACGGCGGCACACTGGTCAATCTCATGGCCGCAGGCGCGCAGCGTGAAGCCTTGCTGCATGAAGCCGCCGCCCTCCCCGCCCTGATCCTGAACGCGCGCCAGCTGTGCGATCTTGAACTGCTGCTCAATGGCGCCCTGTCGCCATTGCGGGGCTTCATGGGCGAGGCGGATTTTAACGGCGTCGTGTCGGACATGCGGCTCGCGGACGGCACCTTCTGGCCCTTGCCCATCGTGCTTGACGTGGCAGAGCCGCTGAACTCCGGCAGCCGGGTGGCCCTGAAAGAAGCGGGCGGGACCCTCCTTGCCATCCTCTCGGTAAGCGCATGCTGGCAGCCGGACCTGGCCGGAGATCCCGGCGCGGCTTTCCTGCCTGGCCCAGGCGGATATCTCGCGGGCGGCACGCTGGAAGGGCTGAACCTGCCGCCCCATGCCGATTTCGCCGCGCTGCGGCTGACCCCTGCTGCGACGCGCGAAAACTTCATGCGGCAAGGCCGCAGCCGGGTAATCGCCTTCCAGCCCGGCCACGTCATGCACCGCGCCCAATACGAATTCACCCGGCATTGCAGCGAGGAAAACACGGCCGCCCTGCTGATCCAGGCCATCGCCAGCGAAGAGCCAAACCCGGATTTCTTCACCCGCATCCGCTGCCTCCAGGCGCTGCTGCCCCGCTATCCCGGAAATACCGCCCAGTTGGGGCTGCTGCCCCTGGCCTCGCGCCAGACGGGGGTGCGCGAAGTGCTGTGGCAGGCCATCGTGGCGCGCAATTACGGCTGCTCCCACTTCATCATCGGCGGCGATGCGGGCGCGGGCGGGATCCGCCGCGGCAGCGATGCGCTCACGCCGGAGCGCATCCAGCCCCTGGCCGGGCATTTCGCCACCCTCGGCATCGAGCCCCTGACCTTTCCGCGCATGCTTTACGTGCTGGAACTGGAACAGTACCTGCCCGAGGAGTACCTCCCTCCCGGACAGGCAACGCTCAGCATGCCGGCACGCGAATTGCAGCAGCGCATCCTCGACGGACGCGAAGCCATACCGGAATGGGCTTCTTTTCCGGAAGTGGTGGAGGAGCTGGAAAAGCGTCAGCCGCCGCGAATCAAACGCGGTTTTACCGTCTTCTTCACCGGGCTCCCCGGTGCGGGTAAAACCACGATCTCCCACGCGCTGGAACTGAAACTGATGGAATTGACCGGCAGGCCGGTCACGCGGCTGGACGGCGACGTGGTGCGCACCCTGCTCTCCAGCGGGCTCACTTATTCCAGGGCGGACCGCGACCTCAACATCCGCCGCATGGGTTTCGTCGCCGCCGAAATCACCCGGCAGGGCGGCATCGCCCTCTGCGCGCCGATCGCCCCCTACCGCGAAACCCGGCAGGCGGTGCGGGACATGATCGAGCCGCTGGGCGGGTTTTTCGAGGTGCATGTCTCCATGCCGCTCGAAGCGGGCGAGGCGCGCGACCCCAAGGGCCTGTACGCCAAGGCCCGCGCCGGCCTCATCAAGGAATTCACCGGCGTCAGCGACCCTTACGAGGCGCCACATGCGCCGGAAGCGAGCATCAACACCGGCATCCTCCACGTCGCCGAGGCGGTGGAACAGATCGTCAACCGCCTGAGGAGCAAAGGCTACCTTAACTAAAGCGGTGATGAGTAATGGGTAATGGGCGGGGGGGGTTCATCACCCATTACTCATTACTCATCACCCATCAGTAGTGTCCGGTTAAATCGTAGACGCATGTGTTGTAATCAAGCACTGACGCGGGTTGCGAGGCGATTTATTTTGGTGTCGATTTGAAATTGATTTATTCATATTCAGGTAGCTTTCCGAGATTGATTTCTTGGGGAGACGCCGATGAATTCCGGCAAGACCATGTTCGCGCAGATCATGGAATTCGTGCCATGGACGAGCTTTGCCCGGATCGTGGCACGCCACGGCGGCGATTCTGGGGTGCGGCGCTTGAGCTGCACCGAGCAATTCCGTGCCATGGCCTTCGCACAACTGACCTACCGCGAGAGCTTGCGCGACATCGAAGCCTGCCTGTTGGCCAACCAGACCAAACTCTACGGGATGGGTTTCCGGGTGCCGGTCAAGCGCTCCACGCTGGCCGATGCGAACGAAGGGCGCGACTGGCAAATCTGGGCCGATTTGGCAGGGGTGCTCATCCGCCGGGCACGCAAGCTCTACTGCAACGACAGCTTTGGCATCGATCTTGGCAATACCGTCTATGCCCTGGACGCCACGACGATAGACCTGTGTCTGTCTTTGTTTCCATGGGCACCATTCCGTTCCACCAAGGCGGCGGTCAAGTTGCATACCCTGCTGGATTTGCGTGGCAACATTCCGGCCTTCATCCATATCAGCGATGGCAAGACTCACGAGGTCAGTATGCTGGATATTCTGCCCGTCGAGGCTGGGGCCTTCTATGTGATGGATCGGGGATACCTGGATTTCGGCCGGTTGTTCGCACTGCATCAAGCCGGAGCCTTCTTCGTTACCCGCGCCAAGCGGGGCATGAATGCGCGCCGAGTGTATTCGATGCCGACCGACCGGACGACGGGCATGATCTGCGACCAGCGTGTGCTGCTGAACGGCCATTACTCGGCAAAAGCGTACCCCGAGCAGTTGCGGCGTATCCGCTTCAAGGATCCGGAAACGGGGAAAACGCTGGTGTTCTTGACCAACAACACGGCGCTCTCCGCTACAACCATTGCCGCATTGTACAAAAGCCGCTGGCAGGTAGAACTGTTCTTCAAGTGGATCAAACAGCATCTGCGCATCAAGCGATTTATCGGCAACAGCGAAAATGCGGTGAAGACGCAAATCTGGTGCGCCGTCGCCACCTATGTGCTGATTGCCATTGTTAAAAAGGAGCTTCAAATCGATGCCTCACTTTACACTTTGCTACAGATACTTTCCATCTCGGTATTCGAGAAAACCCAGCTACAGCAAGCCTTCCAAGGTGACAACTACATTCCAGAGCAGGCCGACTTCGATAACCAGTTAAATTTGTTCGACTTTTAACCG
>PQAG01000110.1 GCA_003104895.1 Nitrosomonadales bacterium | reverse complement strand
GCTTCCAGCGTTTCCAGATCCCATCTCGGCTTGATGGGAAAGTTCATCGTGCGGCGGCCTTCATGCGCCAGCCGCATCGCACCGGCGAAGGCGATCATCGCGCCGTTGTCAGTGCAGAATTCCAGTTTGGGATAGAACACCTCGAACCGTTTTTTCGCCGCGGCATGACTTAGGCTATCGCGCAACTGCCGGTTGGCGCCCACGCCGCCCGCCACCACCAGGCGCGACAGGCCGGTTTGTTTGAGCGCGGCGATGGATTTTCTGGTCAGCACTTCCACGATGGCTTCCTGAAAGGCCAGACAGATGTCAGCCCGCGTTTGTTCGTCCAGTTCCCCGTTTGCCGTCTGCTGCCGGGCCAGGGTCAGCACCGCGGTCTTGAGGCCGCTGAAGCTGAAATTCAGGTCGCCGCTTTTGAGCATCGGGCGCGGCAGGCTGAAGCGGCCCGGCGTGCCTTGCTGTGCCAGCTTCGATAGCGCAGGCCCGCCCGGATAGCCCAGTCCCAGCATTTTTGCCGTTTTATCGAAAGCCTCGCCGGCGGCATCGTCCAGCGTGTCGCCCAGCGTGGCGTACTGGCCGATGCCGGTCACTTCCATCAGCTGCGAGTGGCCGCCGGATACCAGCAGCGCAATGAAGGGAAATCCGGGCGGATTCTCCTCCAGCAGCGGCGCCAGCAGGTGGCCTTCGAGGTGATGCACGCCCACGGCCGGCACCTTGAGCGCGAAAGCCAGCGCGGCGGCAATGCTGGCGCCCACCAGCAGCGCCCCGGCCAGCCCCGGCCCTTCGGTGTAGGCGATGCCCTCGATGTCCTGCAGGGTGCAGCCCGCTTCGGCCAGCACCTGCCGGGTGAGCGGCAGCACGCGGCGGATGTGGTCGCGCGAGGCCAGTTCCGGCACCACGCCGCCGTACTCGGCGTGCATCGCCACCTGGGAGTGCAGGGCATGGGCGAGCAGGCCGCGCCCGGTGTGGTAGAGCGCGACGCCGGTTTCGTCGCAGGACGATTCGATGCCGAGGACTAGCATAGTTGTTCCAGTACCTTGAGTGTGCCGGCCACAAGAAAGTCGATTTCCTCGTGGCTGATGATATAGGGCGGCATGAAGTACACCGTGTTGCCCATGGGGCGCAGCAGCAGTTCGTGTTGCAGCGCCTGCTGGTAAAAGACGCGCGAGAAGTGTGGCGTGCTGCTCTCGGCTTCGAACGCCCAGATCATGCCGGTGTGGCGGAAATTCTTCACCCTGGGGTGATCGCGCAATGGCTGTGCCGCCTGGGTCAAGTAAGCAGCTTTGGCGCGGTTGGCCTCGATCACCCCATCCTGCTCGAAGATGTCCAGCGTCGCCAGCGCGGCGCGGCAGGCCAGCGCGTTGCCGGTGTAGGAGTGGGAATGCAGGAAGCCTTTTGCCGTCTCGTCGTGGTAAAACGCCTGGAAAACCTCATCGGTCGTCAGCACGGCCGAGAGCGGCAGGTAGCCGCCGCTGATGCCCTTCGACAGGCACATGAAATCGGGGCGGATGCCGGCCTGCTCAGAGGCGAGCAGGGTGTCCGGGCGGCAAGAAGCGCTGTCCCCGGACTCAACGGGCGCGGAGCGCCGGGTGCGGGAAGGGGATGCGGCTTCGGCATGCGTATCTGCCGATGAATGCACATTGGCTTGCTCGAAGGCGAACATGGTGCCGGTGCGGCAAGAAACGCTGCCCCCGGACTCGGCGGGCGCGGAGCGCCGGGTGCGGGAAGGGGGCGCGGTTTCGGCATGCGTATCTGCCGATGAATGCACATTGGCTTGCTCAAAGGCGAACATGGTGCCGGTGCGGCCGAAACCCACCGCGATTTCGTCGGCGATGAGGTGGACCTTGAATTCGTCGCAGATCGCCCGTGCCTGGCGCAGGTATTCGGCATCGTACATGCCCATGCCTGCCGCGCCCTGCACCAGCGGCTCGACGATGAAGGCGGCGGTCTCGGCGTGGTGCTGTTCCAGATGGGTGCGCAAGTGCGCTGCGCAGCGCTCGGCAAATGCGTGGGGCGACTCCCCGGCCTCGGCATGGCGCCAGTCCGGCGTTGGCACCTGGGTGCTCTGGCGCAGCAGCGGGGCGTAGGTGTCCCTGAACAATGCGACATCGGTGACCGAAAGCGCACCTATGGTTTCGCCGTGATAGCTGTTCTGCAGGCTGATGAAGCGGGTCTTTTCCGGCTGGCCGCTGTTGCGCCAGTAATGGAAGCTCATCTTGAGTGCAATCTCGGTGGCCGAAGCGCCATCCGAGCCGTAAAAGCAGTGCCCCAGGCCGGTGAGGGCCGACAGGCGTTCGGAAAGCCGGATCACCGGCTCATGGGTGAAACCGGCCAGGATGACATGCTCGAGCTTGTCCAGTTGATCCTTCAGCGCCGCATTGATGCGCGGATTGCAATGGCCGAACAGGTTGACCCACCACGAACTGATGGCATCGAGATAGCGCCCGCCCTCGAAATCATACAGCCACATCCCCTCGCCGCGGGCGACGGGGACGAGCGGCAGCGTCTCGAACTGTTTCATCTGGCTGCAAGGGTGCCAGACGGAATGCAGGCTGCGCTGAAGGTAATCGGTATTTTTCATGATGGGGGTCAGGCCAGTTTGTGAGCGGCGATCCGATGAACCCGCTTAATTGCCAAAGGATGTTTTGGTGCCGATTAATATTGTTTATGAGTTAATTAAATGTAACCATGTTAAAAAGTAAATGGCATTATATTGTTGGTCTGCGAGTAAAAAAACCGCCGCAATGATAACCCCATTTCACCTCTTTATAATGAAAGGCATGAGGCTGTAATTCATTCGTGCGAGGGTTTGTGTCCTGTGTCTGATTTTGCTGATTGCCATTAAATTGTCACTTACCAAGCCAGGAGGAACAAAGGTATGCCAAGCTATCTTCACCCCGGTGTCTATATCGAAGAAATTCCCAGCGGTTCCAAGCCGATTGAAGGTGTGGCAACCTCCAATGCGCTGTTCGTGGGGTACACCAACAAGGGGCCAATCGGGGAAGCCTCGCTGATCTCCAAATGGGACGATTATGTCGATTCCTACGGCGGCATCGCGTCGGAGAGTGATGCCATGGGGCTGTCGGTCAACATGTTCTATCTCAATGGCGGGCAGGCGGCCTATATTGCCCGCCTTGCATCCGGAGCAGTGGCTTCAAAGAATGCAGCGGCCAGTATCCTTGGCCGGCTGGGGGGGGCTGCGGCGGCAGTCAATGTCTTGAAGGTGACCGCGAGTTCGGAAGGGCTGTGGGGTAACGGCCTGCGGGTGAGGGCAATCGCCGATAGCGATGGCAGGCGGTTTACCCTCAAGGTGGGAGAGGCGGCAGCCGATGGATCGGTCTCGATTGCAGAGGTGCATTCAGACCTCAGCATGGATGATAGCGATTCCAACTATGCGGTCACGGTGGTCAATCGCAGTTCGAGGCTGGTCAAGCTGGATCTGTCGGATGAGATCAAGAGCAGTCCGGCGACATACTACCAGTTTGGTGCCAGTGTCAGCGGCGACCTGACAGGGATTACCTGGACCAATGTCCACGAGGGTATGACCCTCAATCTGAATATTGACAACCTCGGCTTGCGCACCATCACATTGCCGGCTGTACCCGGGGGTTATACCACCTCGACCAAGGTGAAAGATGAATTGCTGGGATGTATCAAGGCGCTGGGTTCTGAAAATGCCTATCAGAATGCGAGCGTCGGTTTTGCCGCCAACAGGCTTACGATCACGTCAGGTACGCGAGATGCGGATTCTTCGGTGGTGGTTCGCCCTGGCGAGTTGGCGATACTGCTCAAACTGGGGGTGGCCAGCGGAGGCACGGAGACCTTTGGTGCAGTAGATGTAGTGCCACGCACGATGGGCACAACGGGGCCGAGTGACCCCCCAATGAATGGTGCCACTGCGCTGGCAGGTGGTAACGATGGTTCCGCTCCCGGGCTGGCCGATTATCAGGCCTTCTTCACCAGGATGAAGAAAGTGCGCGACGCCAGCATCGTCGTATTGCCGGGGCAGTATCTGCCCAAGGATGGTTCGGGCAATGTCATCATCGACGCGGCGATTTCCCATGCCGAAGATACCAGGAACCGGATGGTGGTCATCGATCCCGAGCCCGGCTTCGAACTCGATCAGGCCAGCAAGGCCAATACCCTGATCACCACCACTTCAACCTATGCCGCCATGTACTACCCGTGGGCCAGGGTGCGCAACCCGTTCTACAACACCGACACCAATCCGGCTGCCCCGATGACGCTGCTGGCAGCGCCATCAGCGATTGCCGCCGGCGTGTGGGCGCGCATCGACGGCACGCGAGGAGTGTGGAAGGCGCCGGCAGGGGTCGAAACCAGCCTGCGCGGACTGGTGGGGCTGGAATACGTTGTGGACGATAGCGACCAGGACCAGCTCAACCCCCTCGGAGTGAACTGCCTGCGCCGCTTCCCCAATTACGGATCGGTGGTGTGGGGGACGCGCTCCCTGTCGACCAAGGCCAACCCCGAGTGGCGCTATGTGCCGGTGCGCCGCACCGCAATCTTCATCGAGGAGAGCCTCTACAACGGCATCCAGTGGGCGGTGTTCGAGCCCAACGATCATCGCCTGTGGGGCTCGTTGCGCGCCAACATCGGCGGCTTCATGAACGGCCTGTTCCGCGCCGGCGCATTCCAGGGCGAGAAGGCCAGCGATGCCTACTTTGTGCGCTGCGGCCTCGGCGACACCATGACCCAGGACGACATCGACCGCGGGCAGGTGATCGTGATCGTCGGCTTCGCGCCACTGAAGCCGGCGGAGTTCGTGATCGTGCGCATCCAGCAGAAGGTCGCGCAGCAGTAATCAGCCTGGACAACCAGGGCAACCGTCCTGTGCCGGGGCGCTCCTCTCTGCCGTGAGAGGAGCGGTGTGAGGAGGGGGAACTTTCCCCCTTCGCATCCAGCCATCTTCCCTAGGGAAGAGAGGGCAAGAGGACGAATTCAAGCCAAGGAGGAGAAACAAGATGGCCGCACCGACATTTCCGGTTAACACCCACCGTTACGACCCTTACCGCACCTTCAAGTTTCAGGTCATCATCGACGGGCGTCCCGTCGCCGGTCTGACCAAGATGGGCGCGCTTAAGAAAAAGACCGAGGCGGTCAAGTGGCGCAGCGCCGGCGACCCCTCGCACGAGCGCATCATGCCCGGCGGAACCAGCTACGAAGCCGTGACGCTGGAGCAGGGCCTGACCCACGACCCGGTTTTTGAGAAGTGGGCCAACCTGGTGAACAGCATTCAGGGCGATGCCGGGATGTCGCTCAAGAACTACCGCAAGGACATCATCATCAACGTGCTCAACCTGCAGGGCCAGGTGGCGATCTCCTACAAGCTGTACCGTGCCTGGGTGTCGGACTATCAGGCGCTGCCGGAGCTGAATGCAACCAGCATGAACACGGTCGGCATCCAGACGCTCACGCTGCAGCACGAGGGCTGGGAGCGCGATACCTCCGTGCCTGAACCGGTTGAGTCGTAATGCTTCCGGGAGGCATACAGCACCAGGGCAGCCTCCGCCGTGATTATGATTTTCGCCCGCTGACCGGTGAGGTCGAGATGGGCCTGGCGGAGGCGGTGGCGCGCGCGCGCGACCTGCCCGGCCAGGTGACGCTGGCCTTGCAGGCGGCGCTGGCGCATGTCGGCGGGCGCCAGCCCGATGCCGCCGTGATCGATGGCATGAGCGTGGGCGATCGCCAGTTCCTGATGACACGGCTGGCGGGAGTGCTGGGCCTCGATCAGGTCTGGCTGACCGCGAGTTGCCGCCACTGCGGCGAGCCGTTCGACTTCCCGCTGAATTACGACCGGCTGCCGGTCAAGCCGGCGGGGAGCGGCTTCCCTGATGCACATATCAGCACCGAGCGGGGAATGCTGACCCTGCGCGTGCCCAATGGCATGGATCAGCGCGCCGTGCTGGGAATCGCCGGCATGCAGCTGGCGCGGCAAACCCTGGCGAAGCGCTGCGTGACGGCATGGGATGGCGGCGATCTCTCCACGCTCGAACTGGACGCCGGCGAGGTGACGGCCATCGAAGCGGCGCTGGAATCTGTTGCCCCCGAGATCGCCACCGAAGTCATGGCGCCGTGCCCGGAATGCGGCGCCGAAAACCGGGTAGGCATCGATCCGTATTTCTGTCTCGGCCGCGTCAGCCAGGATCTGTTCGGCGATGTCCATCGCCTGGCGTCGCACTACCACTGGAGCGAGGCCGAGATTCTCGTCATGCCGCGCTGGCGCCGCCATCGTTATCTGGCGCTGATCGACCGCAGCCGCGGCATGATGCAGTAGGGGAACAGCATGGGATTTTTCAGCAACATCATCAGCGATGCGCAGCGGGTATCCGCCACGGCATTCCGGACCGGCATTGAGCCAGGGGCAGAGAAAGCAGATGGAAGCTTGTTTGGCGATCCCGGCCTTGATATGAATGAAGCAGCGCCTCAGCATCGGGTTGAAGAATTGGCGGCAGCGCCGCGGACCGATGCAAGCCAAGGGATGGCCAATTCGGGTGACACCCTCCAGCCGCCAGACATGCCGGGGGCCGGCCCAAACGAGAAATTGGCTGTTGCACCGGATCACGGCATGGTTGCAAAGCCGGTTTCCGTGGCGCCTCTTGCCACGGGTGGCGAACCGATCGGGGCGCGCATCGAGCCCCGTCATCAGGAGGCGCATTTCGAGCCCGAGCCTGCAGGGCTTCTTCGCCCTGCCTTGGCTGAGGCGCCCGTGGCAGCGCAGCCGTTTCCCGCTCATGGCGCCGATGCTGCGCCGGAGCCGGGCGCGCAGGCCGGGGGCAGGCGCGCTGAGCAGGAGCGGCGGCGAGCTGCGGTGCGGCAGCGGCCGGAAGAGGCCGATTTGCAGCTTGTTGCGCCGCAAAGCGCAGAGGCCGGGTTTGCGGCAATCAATGGCGTTGCCGTCATTCATGCGGCAACAGAGGCGAGATCGCTCCAGGATGTGGCAGAAGAGGCTCCTCCTGCACGGCAGGAAGCAATGGCGGCAGGCTTTGCCTCGCGGCCGGCGGCATCCGCGCCAGTGGCAATCGACCTCACGCCAGTGCGGTGCCCCGCCCCGGGCCATGCCGCCGCATCGAATGCCGGGCCGCAGGTGCATATCGGCCATATCGATATCGTGGTGCTGGCGCCAGAGCAGGCGCGGCCACAGCAGCCGCCGGTGTCCGCTTCTGCGGACCTGGCCAGCCGGCACTACTTGCGGAGACTGTAAGCGATGGCCCTGCCGCAATCGACCCTCTCGCGCGTGTGCCGCAGCATTGCCGACTTTCTGGCGACGGCAATGAATGCCAACGCCAATAACATCCGGGTCCTGATCGGCAACCCGGCATCGGCGGCCCAGGCGTCGGCGAACGATCACCGGCTCAACCTGTTTTTCTACCGCATCGAACCCGCCGGCATTTTCAATGCCGCGGCTCCTGATGAAATCTGGCGCGTGCGCATGTATTGCCTCATCACCGCCTTTGGCCGCGCCGAGAGCCAGATCAGCGCAGGCGAAAACGACATGCGCCTGATCGGCGAAGTGGTGCGCATCTTTCACGAGCGGCCGCTGATGAACGCCCTGAATCTGGAGGGCGAGCAGGTGCGCATGGAAGTGCTGCACAACCCCATCGGCCTGGATGAACTCAACCACCTGTGGGGGACGCAGGGCGATGTGGCGCTGCGGCCGTCGGTTGCATACGAGATTTCGCTGGCGCCGGTCATCCCGCATCAGCGCGATACCGGCAGCCCGCTGGTGGGCAGGACCGGCGCAGAGGTTTACGGCAACATGGATGCGCGCCACGCGCCCTTCAGCGCCGACGGGCAGGTGTGGGAGCCGGAAGTGGCGGCACGGCGCGTCAATGGCGCGCTGGAAGACTGGGCGCCTTCGATCTGCCTGGTCTATCAGGGCCGCTGCGTGGAGAGCCTGAGTTTTGCCCTGGGCAGCCCCGCGCTGGCGGGCTTTACGCCCCGGATCTGGATCGCGGGGCCGGCGGGCAGCGCGGTGACGCTGCGCTGGGAGACCTGGGACAGCACCAACGGCTGGGCGGTGAGCGGCGCCGGCGTGAACGCCACGGCTAGCGGCGAGATGCTCGACCCGGCACAGGCCGCAACCGCCTCTACCCAGCCGGCCGCGCTGCCGTTCAGCAATCACACCGGCCAGGCAGTGCTCTATGCCGAGCGCAGCTACGTGCGCGGCAGTGACGGCGCCAGCCTCACCGTGCGCAGCAATCCCGTGCTGATGAATCTGTATCCATCATGAATGCCGTCGTCGAACAACACTACACTGGCCTGCACCCCGAGTGGGAGCGGATAGAGCTGCTGGCTTACAGCCTCGGCCAGGAACGCCAGGGCAAGGCGCTGACGGAAGCCCTGCTGGAGCGCCTGAAGCAGCTGCAGGGCGAGGTGGAGCGGCTGCGCCGCCATGCGCATTCGCCCTGGCGCGCCCTGGCGAGCGAGGAATGGGAGCCGATGGCCTACGACCTGGCGGCGCTGGTCCTGGGGCCGGAGATCGAGCCCCGCATCGGCTGGCTGTACCAGCAGCTGCAGGCGGGGGGGCAGCACAATTATCCCGGCGTGGCGCTGGTGCGCGAGCTGCTGGCGCTGGACGAAGCCGAAACCCGTGATTTATTGAGCTTGCTGGAAGAAGGCTCGCCCTTGCGGCGGGCGCACGTGATCCGCACCGAAGGGCAGGGGTGGCATGCAACGCTCGTGGCCGGACCCGGCATGACGGCACGCCTGATGGGCTGGCCTGAGCCGCAGACGGCGCCGCCCGGCGCCACGCGGGTGTGGCAGGCGGCGCGCTGGGAGGACCTCATCCTGCCGGCAGAGGTGATGGCCCAGCTGCATGAGTTCCTGTACTGGATCGAGCAGCGCGACACCGTCGGCCGCCAGTGGGGCGGGGAAGTCGGCGGCGGGCCGCTGGCGCTGTTCTGCGGACCCTCCGGCACGGGCAAGACATTCGCTGCGGCGGTGATTGCCAGCCAGCTGGGCTGGCCGCTGTACCGCGTCGATCTGGGGCGGCTGGTCAGCAAATACATCGGCGAGACGGAAAAGAACCTCAACCGCCTGTTCGATGCCGCCCACGGCCAGGCGCTGGTGCTGCAGTTCGACGAGGCCGACAGCCTGTTCGGCCAGCGCGCCGAGATCAAGGATGCGCGCGACCGCTACGCCAACATGGAGGTGAGCCACCTGCTGGCGCGCATCGAGGCGCACCAGGGGCCGGTGATCCTCACCACCAATCTGCGCCAGAACATCGATCCCGCCTTCATGCGCCGCTTCCAGGTGGTGGTGGAATTCCCGCGCCCGGATGCGGCTGGCCGCGCGCTGCTGTGGTCCCATCTGCTGCCGCCGCGCGCTCCGCGCCTGCCCGATGTCGACCCGCTGTTTCTCGGGGCCGCGCTGAGCCTGACCGGCGGATCGATCCGCAACGCCGCCCTGCATGCCGCGTTCGTCGCCGCAGGGACAGGGCGGCCGATCGGCCTGCCCGAGATCACCCTGGCGGTGTGGCGCGAACTGGCCAAGGACGGGCGCGAACTCAACCCGGCGGACCTGGGCGCCCTGGCGCCCTGGCTGCCAGAGGAGGTGACATGGAATTCATGAATCTCACGATCGGCCGCATCCGCCTGCAATTGCCGCCCGGCCTGGAACATCGCGCCGATGCCATCGCCCGCCGCCTGGGGGATGAACTCGCCCGTCTTTCCTGGAGCGGCAGCGTGAGCGTGCCGCAGGTGCATCTCCCGCCGCAGAGCGTGCAGCCGGCCTGGAGCGACCGGCAGATCGCGCGCCATCTGGCGGTGGCGGTGCAGGGGCAAATCGCGAGGCAGAAGGGGGAGTCATGCTGAAGGTGAGCAAAGCGGCGCTGGTGGAATATGGCCTGTCGCTGCCGCCGCTGGCGCTGGTGTTCGATTTCAATCCCAAGACCCTGTCGCGCACCCGCACCATCCAGCTGCGCACCGGCAATGCGCCGGGCACGCGCGGCGGCTACGATTTTTTCCTGCCGACCGAAACGCCCCGCGTTTCGCAGGGGGTCACGGTGCAGCCCGAGACATTCAGCATTGATATCCTCATCGATGCCACCGACCGCCTGATGGAGGGCGGCATGGCCGAGACGGTCGGAATCGAGCCGGAACTGGCGGCCCTGCGCTCCATGCTCGAACCCAAGTCGCAGGGGCCGGGGGGATTGCAGATGCTGTCCAGCCTCGGCCTGGGCGGGAGCCGCGCCTTCCAGCGCGACGAATCGGCCTCGGTGCTGCTGTTCGTGTGGGGCACCCACATCCTGCCGGTATTTCTCACCAGCGTAAGGGTGGAAGAAAACGCGCACCTGCCGTCGCTGGTGCCCTACCGCGCCAACGTGTCGCTCACCATGCAGGTGATCGAGGGCAACAATCCCTTCTTCAAGACGGAGAAGGTGCGCCAGGTGGCGATGGCGGCGCTCAATACCGGGAATGCCATTGCTACAGCGATTGGCGGAGGGTTCTAGATGTTTCTCAAGGGCTCGCGTTATGAAAACGCCAAAACGTTCGAGGCAGGCGAGGATGGCAGCCGTTTCCCCGGCGTGCGGCCGCGCGCCATCGGCACGGCGACTGGCGTGGTCGAGCATGTGGTCAAGAGCGGCGACCGTCTAGATCTCCTGGCGCGCCACTACTACAACGATGACCGGCTGTGGTGGCGCATCGCCGACGCCAATCCCGAATTCATCCATGGTGCAATGCTGCTGGCCGAGGATCAGGYGGGCCRGATCATCCTGATWCCGCGCGCGAGGGAATAGCCGATGCTGCTCGACATGCTCAGCGGCAAGAARCGCGAACCGGCCGAATGCATCATCACGGTGATGGGRCGKGARATYRYYGATYTYTAYCCCTTCCTCAGCGAGGTGACGGTGGCGGCCTCGCGCAGCGCCGCGGCCTCCGCCCGGCTGCGCTTCGAAACKCGGCGCGACGAGCATGGCCGCTGGYCGGTGCAGGATGCGGGCGTGTTCGCGAACTGGGCCACGATCAAGATCGAGGCYGCTTTCGGGTCGCGCCGCGAAGAGGTGTTCCGCGGCTACGTGCGCGAGGTGGCGGCCGATTATCCGCGCAATGCCGGCGAGGCCAGCGTCACGGTGGAATGCCAGGATGATTCGCTGGCGCTGGACCGCGAACAGCGCCGCCGCAACTGGGGCGCGGATGCGCCGGCGGCCGACCTGCTGATACTCGCCGCCATCGCCGGGGATTACGGCCTTGTTCCGCATCCGGACTCGGGCAGCGGCCAGTCCGGCCTGGTGCTGAACCAGGACGCGACGGACATTGCCTTCCTGCGCGAGCGCGCCGAGGCCAATGGCTACGAGCTGATCTTCCATGCCGGCCAGATCTACTTCGGCCCGCTGCGGGTGAGCGCGGCGCCGCAGGAAACCATCCTGGTGTATGCCGGCCCGGACACCCACTGCAGCCGCTTCTCGGCGCGTTCGGACGGCCACCGGCCGGAGCGGGTGATGCTGCAGCTTGCCGCCACCGCGGGTGACCAGGTCAGCGAACAGACGGTCGCGCCCGACCTGCCGCTCATGGGCACGCAGAGCGCCGAGAGCCAGGGCGCCGGACTGCGCGACTTCACCTGGCGCATGAGCCGGCAGGGCGGGCGCAATGAATCCGAACTGCAGGCCCGCGCCCGGCGCCAGGCCAACGAGAATGCCTTGCGCGTGCGCGCCGAGGGCGATCTCGACGGCACCCAGTACGGCCATGTGCTGCAGGTGGGCCTGCCGGTGGCGGTGGACGGGGTGGGCGACTGGCTGGCCGGAACGTATTACGTGGATAGCGTGAACCACCGTTTTTCGGCGGATGGCTACAACCAGGGCTTCACCCTGCTGCGCAATGCCTATGGCGACAACGTGCCGGCGGCGGGCTCCGTGCTGGCAGGAGTGTTGTGAAGAAATAATGATGGATGAACTGCTGCAACAACTGGCACGCCAGATCCAGAACAAGTACTACGGCAAGTACCGGGGATTCGTCGTGGACATCAGCGATCCGGAGCAGCTCGGCAGGGTCAAGCTGCGCGTGCCCTCGATCCTGGGCGACAGCGTCACGGGCTGGGCCTTGCCGTGCCTGCCGTTTGGCGGCCTGGCCGATCAGGGGCTGTTCGTGGTGCCCGAGGCCGGCGCCCAGGTATGGGTGGAATTCGAGGAAGGCGAACTGTCGCATCCGATCTGGACCGGCACCTTCTGGCAATCGGGCGGGGACGTGCCGACCGAGGCTGCGCTGACGCCGCCGGCCACCCGCCTCTTCAAGACGCCGTCCGGCCACCGCCTGCAGTTCGACGATGCCTCCGGCCAGGAAAAATACACGCTGCACCACCCGGCCGGGAGCGAGATGACCATTGACCCGCAAGGCACGGTCCTGCTCACCGACGCCAACGGCGCCAGGGTGACGCTGGATGTCCAGGCCAACACCGTCGAGGTAGAGGATGCYAGCGGCAACAAGCTGACCATGACGGCGAGCGGCACCACGGTGCAGGACGCCAATGGCAACAAGATTGAAATGACCGCCGCCGGCGTCAACGTCAAGGCCTCGGCCACGGTGACGGTGGAAGGYTCGGCCGTGATGCTGGGCGGYCAGGGCGGCGAACCGGTGATCAAGGGACCGAGCTTCCTGGCCCTGTTTGCCACCCACATCCATCCCACGGCGATGGGGCCCTCGGGTCCGCCCATTCCGCAGGGCGAAATGAGCAGCCTGTCCAGCAAGGTGATGACCAGTTGAGAGGAGAGGAATCATGCCGCGCCTGATCGATCCGTCCTATCTGGCTTTTCCGCTGCGCATCGGCGCGGGAGGGGCGGCCACGTCCAGCCGCCGCGACCACGTGCGCGAGCAGATCGTGCAGGTGCTGTTCACGGACCCCGGGGAGCGCGTATTCCGGCCGGAATTTGGCGCGGGCATCCGCGCCGTGGTCTTCGAACCGAATAATTCGGTGCTGGAGGAGATCCTGCGCAAGCGCCTCACCGATTCTCTCGGCGATGCCCTGCGCGGCGAGGTCGATCCGAAATCCCTGCAGGTCGAGCTGCGCCGCGAGGAAGAAAAACTGTTTGCGGTGATCAGCTACGCCCTGTCCACCATCGGGCAGGGCGAATCCTATGAAATTGCGTTGACGTGAGGCTGCCATGGCCGAGACTCCAGTTCCGGTATTGAACTTCGAGGGCGTCTGCCCCGATTGCGGGGAGCGCAAGGTATCCCTGCCGCTGCCCCTGCCCAGGGTGGGCGATGACTTCGACTGGTCGGTGCGCGATTACGACGGCTTCCGCCTGTTCATGCTGGAAGAGCTGGCGGCGCGTTTTCCCGAGCGCACGCGCTGGACGCCGGCGGACATGGAAGTGGTGCTGGTCGAGCAGCTCGCTGCGATGCTCGACCAGCTCTCCGGCATGCTCGACCGCGTTGCCGGCGAGGGCTATCTGGCGACCGCCCGCCGCCCCGAATCGGTGCGGCGCCTGCTGTCGATGATCGCCTACGATGCCATTCGTCTGGCCCAGGCCCATGGCGAGATCGACCCCGGCGAGTCCGGCCCGGTCGAACAGAGAAAACTGCTGGAGGCCTACTGGTTCAGCAATCCGGCTGCGATGGAGCAGGCCCGCCGCGCCGGCCCGCGCGAGATATTCACCCAGCGCCGCATGGTGACGCTGGCGGATTACGCCAACCGCCTGGAAGACCATCCGCTGGTGCTGCGGGCCGCGGCCTCGCAACAGTGGGGCGGATCGTGGTTCGTGGTGCGCGTGGCGCTGATCAATTGGCGCAATACCCCGCTCGATGCCACGCCGCCCGGCTTGCCCGGCAAGCTGAAGACCGAAGTTGAAATCTTTCACGCCGAGCGTGGACTGTGCGTGCCCGGCTGGGATGCCAATCCGAGCTTCCGTTCCATCCTGCGCCCCTTCCTGGATGCCTATCGCATGGTGGGCCAGGAGGTGCTGTTGCTGGACGCGATCCCGGTGGGCATCAGCCTTTCTGTCTCGCTGCGCGTCAAGCCGGAATATTTCCAGTCCGAGGTGCGCGAGAGCGCCCGCCAGGCGCTGGGCATGGGGCCGGGCGGCTTCTTCGAGCCCGGCCGGCTGCGCTTTGGCGAGGATCTGCACGCCAGCGACCTGGTGCAGGCACTGATGGCCCTGGATGGCGTGGCCCATGTGTGCGTCAACCGCTTCAAGCGCATCGGCAGCCAGTTCGCCGACCAGACCGAGACCGGCCATATCGGACTCAAGGGCCTGGAGACAGCCGTGTGCGACAACGACCCCGCCCGCCCCGAGCGCGGCTACTACCGTCTGGTCATGCATGGAGGACGCCTGGGATGAGGTACGACCTGACCCGCTGGAACCGCGCCGGCCTGAAGAAATTCCGTTACGTGGACGGCAACGCGGCGGCTTATCTCGAGGAACTGCGCCAGGAGCTGGTGGCGCGCTTCCCCGCCTGGAGCGCGCTGGATGCCGAAGTTCCGGCCGGCGAGACCACGGCGCAGCGCAATGCCCGCCTGGAGGCGCAATATGGCGCGCTGCAACGCGAGTGGGGCTGGGAGATCGGCCGCAGTTTCGCCCGTGCCGCGCATGTGCTGACGGAATACCTCGACGCCTATGCCAACGAGGGCTACCTCGGCACGGCCACGCAATGGGAGAACGTGCGCCGGCTGGTGGAGATGATCGGCTACCACCCGGCTCCGCCGGCCTCGGCCAGCACGCCGCTGGTGCTCCTCGCCAAGCCCGGTCAGGGCGGCACGCTGGCCAGGGGCTTCCAGGTCAGCTACACGCCCAAAACGGGTGCGCCCATCCTGTTCGAGACCCTGGACGATCTCGAGGCCGCTGCGCCCCTGAATGGACTGCATTTGCATCAGTGGGACTGGTCGCCGGGGCCATTGTCCGGCGCGCAGTGGCAATTGGGCGGGAAGCAGGAAATATCGGCCGGCGCGCTGGCATTGCTCCACAATGCGGCGACGGGCCAATGCCTTGTGGTGAAGGCAGGCGCGGTCAGCTCCAGCGGCCAGCTCACCCTGGCGGCCGTCAATGCCGGCGACGACTGGAGCGCCTGGCACAGCGGCGATGCCTGGCTGGGGTTCAATCCGGCCAGCATCCACAAGCCCCGCCTCAACGGCAGCGGCGTGATCCGTCTGCCAGAGGGGCATGGTCTGGCGGCGGGGGATGTCGTCGCCTGGCAGCCGTCGGGAGGAGGCGCCTGGCAATACAACACGGTGCTGGCGATTGATGTTCAGTCCGCTCGGATCAATGGCACACAGCCCAGTGCCGGCACCAGTCTTTACCGTGCCTTCACCATCCGCAGCGAGGGCGGCGTGCTGCGCTTCCCCTCCGGTGCTCGGGCAGTGAGCAGCCAGAAGAGTGGTGCCGCCAACAATCTGGCCGGTTTTACCATTACTGCCGAGACTGGTAGCGGCCCCGACTATAACAGCAGTTACAAGAAAATCAGCACCAGCCCTCCCGGTGAAATCTATCTGGTGCCGCTGCAGGGCGAGGCGCAGACCAGCGTCGCGGCGGCGCTGCCGGCAGGCGATTTCGTCTTTGCCGGCAGCCCTGGCGATCTGGCCGGCGGCGGCCGGGTGATCGGCGAAACCGGTCCCGGCCAGTACAGCGTGCTGGTGGTGAAGGAAGTCCTCAGGCGCGAGGCCGATTTCACCCTCCGCTTCGTGAGCGCACCCGGCACGCTGGCGCGCCTCTATGGCCCGATGCAGGACAGCCTTCGCCCGCAGGATCACAACATCAATGCCACGGCCCTCGCCTCGCCGCTGGCGCTGGAAATGCCCGCCAGCGGCACATTGCCTGCCCTGCTTAAGGCGGGCCGCCGCGTGGTGCTGGAACAGGTCGACGGCAGCGGCGCCAGCCTGAAGGGCTGGGCGGCGAAACTGACCTCCGTGGATGCTGCCAGCGGCGCCATCACGCTCGACGGCATGCCCCCTGCCAGTGACGGCTACACCTTGGGCAATACCGTGGTGCGCGCCAACGTGGCGATGGCCGGGCACGGCGAGGGCAAGCCGGCCAAAATCCTGGGCAGCGGGGATGCCACCCGCAGCTTCCAGGAGTTCACGCTGGCCGAGAAAGATGTCGCCTTCATCGCCGACAGCGCCATGGCATCAGGCGTGGCCGCCGCCATCGAAGTAAAAGTTGGCGGCCAGGTCTGGCAGCAAGTCTCCACCCTGGATGATTCCGAGCCCGCGGATGCGCATTACACCGCCCGTCTCAGCGAGGAAGGCCATGTCCAGATCGCCTTTGGCGACGGGCAGCACGGCCGCCGCCTGCCCACCGGCTCCAGCAACGTCCGGGTGAGCTACCGCACCGGCGCCGGGCTGGGCGGCAACCTTGCTGCCGGCAGCCTGGAAAAACCGGTCAAGCCGCATGTGCTGATCGACAAGGTGCGCCAGCCCGTCGTTGCCAGCGGTGGCAACGGCCGCGAGCCGGCCGCTTCGCTGCGCAGCAATGCCCCGGCAGCGCTGTTTACGCTCGAACGGGCCGTTTCGGTGGAGGATTACGGCCGCCTGGCCGAGCGCAACAGCAGCGTGTGGCAGGCCCGCGCCCTGCGCCTGCCCAACCAGGGCGCGCAACAGGAACGCATCCGCGTGGTGGTGGTGCCTGCCGGCGGCGGCGCGCTGGGCGAGCTGGCCACGACGCTGCAGGATTTCCTCGAAGCCCGCGACCTGCCGGGCACGCGGGTCGAGGTGGTCAACCACGTGGCGGTACTCTTCGATCTCGACATCTCCGTTCAGGTGGACAGCAGCCAGTTTGCGCCCGAGAAGGTGCGCTCCGATGTGCAGGCCGCGCTCCTTGCGGCGTTTGCCCTCAAGCAGAGACGGCTGGGGCAGCCGCTCTATCCCAGCGAGGTGATCGCGGTGGTGGAGGCGGTGGAAGGCGTGCTCAATTCCCGATGCCTGATCGGCGGCGCGGCCTTCGCCGCCATCACCCCGCAGCCGCGCGTGCTCAAAAGCGCTGGCGGCCAGATCCGGCTCATTCAGCCCGCGCCTGAACAGGTTCTGATCCTGAATGACGCCCTGTCGGCCGTGACGGTGCAGGTCAAGGAGTTTGCATTATGAGCATCACCAGCGAATATGGCTCGCGTCTTTACCAGCTATTGCCGGCGGTCTACCGCGAGCGCGACAACGGCGATCTGGAAAATTACCTGGATGCCTGCGGCGGCCTGCTCGATGCCATCCAGCACACCCTGGAGCAATTGCACGCCGACAGCTTCCCCGACACCCCCCCTGAGGGCCTGGCCTGCCAGGACTGGGTGCTGCCGTATTTTGCGCGGCTGCTGGATGTGCGCCTGGTATCGCACGAGGCCAAGGGACGCCGCGCGGAGATTGCCCGCGCCGTGGCGTGGCGGCAGGGCAAGGGCACGCCCTGGGTGGTGGAGGAGATCGCCAAGGCGGTGGGCGATGTGGAGGTGGAGATCGCCGAGGGCTGGCAAAGGGTGGCCGCCACGGCCCGGCTGAACATGCCCTTGCTGCCGGCGCGCGATTTCGGCGTGAGCCCCGAGCCGGACATGAGCATTCCTCCGGAGGCCGCACGCCACCCGGGCCTGGCTGCGGTGACGGTGGATCTGCGGCATCCGTCGCGGGCGGTTCAGCGTCCCGCGGCCTGCCTGGGCGGCAGGGACTGGGTGCAGGGCAACCCTCAGGGCGTGCCGTGTTTCCCCGGCAGCTACGACGATGCGACGCGCCGCACGGTGGACTTCCGCACCCCGGACTGGCGCCAGGGACATCATCACCCGCGCACCCTGCTGTTGTACGCCGAGCCCCAGCCGGGTTTCTTCCCCGGCGGCATCACCGAGATCAAGTGGGTTGACCGCGCCAAACCGGAATACCAGGCGCTGGTGGAAATTGCCGAGGATGCCGCCAGCTACCGCATCCGCAACAGGAGCAACAAGGCGGTCCGCTTCACCGGCCCGGCCACCCTGTCAGAGCACAAGGATTACCACATCGAGGGCTTTGCCTTTTCCGCCACCGTCAACTGCCAGCATGGCCGCCTGTTTCTCAACAGGGTGGCCGCCCCCCGGGTGGTGGCGCAGTTCGATGGGCCTGCCGTCCCGGCGCTGACCGCGCGCGACTGCCTGTTCCGCGACGTCAGCGCCGCCACCGGCCTGATGCGGCTGGAATATTGCACCGTGCTGCGCAAGACGGTGTGCGAATGGATCGAGGCCAGCGACTGCATCTTCGCGGGCAAGGTGCAGAAGGATCATCCGGCCCTGGAAAAACCGCCCCAGGCCGGCTGCATCCGCTACTCGCGCCTGTCGAAAACGGCCATGGGCGCCGTGGCGGTGTTCCATTGCAGCACCGCCAGAGCGCTGTTTTTCAACAGCCACTACGGCGATCGTTCCTGCGGCGTATTGCATCCTGCCTGCCTGGCGGAGATTCGCCACGGCGCCGGGGACGGCGGCGAGATGGGCGCGTTCCACAGACGCGGCTACGTGCTGCAGTGGGAGGCGATGGTGAGCAAGTTGCAGGATTTCCTGCCGGTAGGGATCGAGGCGGTGGTGATTCCATCTGCCAGCCTGGCCTGTCCGGCACCGCTGGAGAAATAGGGCAAGCCGCATGGCGCCGCCGAAAGCGGCGCAGACCGAATGCACAACACCGGCCACAGAATGCGGCCGGGCAGAGAGAGGAAAAGAGGATGAAGACGCAAATTTCCCGCAATACCTTCAAACCCGGGCAGCGTTATTCCGGCGTCTATCAGCAGCAGGGGCGCATGCTCACCGATGCCGACTGGAACGAGCTGATGGACGTGATGAAGACGCGCGTCGACGAGGCCATCCGCGACGCCATCGGCAGCGGCGCGCCGCGCGACCGCGGGCTCGCGGTGCTGGATAACTTCAGGCTGCAGCCCGGCCATCTCTTCGTGGACGGCATTCATGCCGAATTGCCCGGCACGGCGGCGGTCGATTCCGCCGCCCAGGCGGATTTCAGCGAGGCGCAGGCGCTGCCCTTGAGCGGCGGCTCGGCGCCGAGCGGCTACGTGCTGTATGCCGATGTGTGGGAGCGCCCGGTGCTCGCCCTTGAAGATGGTGAACTGCTGGACCCCGGCCTGCACGGTGCGGATACCTGCACCCGCACGCGCACCATGCTGCAGGTGAAATGGTGCCCGGCCGGCGTCGATCCCGCCGACACGGCGGTCAATCCCCGGCACGGCAATGCGCCGCTCACCCTGGCCCTGTGGCGTTCGACCTCCGCCGCCGACCCGTGCGACCCCTGCGCCACCGAGGTGGCCCTCGATGCCCGCGTGGGCAACTACCTGTTCCGCGTCGAGGTGCATGACTGGAAGGGCAATGCCGACGGCAGCGGCGAGCTGACCCTCAAGTGGTCGGGCGAGAATGGCGCCGAGCAGCACAAGGCCGGCCAATTGCCCATGGACTTCGATCAGGGCGGCTGGATTTACGAATTTTTCAACCTGGCCTGCGAGCAGAATTCCGGCGTGCATCTGGCCACCGGCTTCAGCTACAGCCGCGGCCAGCTGCTTGCAACTTATCCGGCTGTCGCGCCGGCGGGCCGCCCCTGGGTGCGGCGCTGGGATGGCTACTGCGTCCTGACGCGCTCCAGTGGCGGCGCATGGTCGCTCAAGGAAGGGATGGACAAGGGCGTAACCCTCTCCACCGGGCTGGGAGACGAGGCTCACGGCCACGCCCTGGTGGGCGTGGCGCTCGAACTGAACCTGATGTCGATGGCGCTGACCCTGGAACTGGGCAGCCGTGTCCATGTCGCCGGGGATTACTGGCTCGCGGCCGTGCGCGAGGCAGTGCACCAGCCGGGCGACATCCTGCTCGACGCCGCCGCGCCTGAGGGCATCGTGCACCACTATCTGTGGCTGGCGGACGTGGATGCCGGCGGCCACGTGCAGGCCTTTGCCGACGACCAGGCGCGCCGGCGCTTCGAGTTTCCGCCCCTGTCCGACCTGTGGGCTGAAAATGTGGGCTACGATAAGGCGGGCTGCAGCGAAACGCCCGCCGAGAACGTCCAGGAGGCGCTGGACTGGCTGTGCCAGCAGCGCGATCTGCGCTTCCACAACAAGCATCTGCACGGCTGGGGCATCGTCTGCGGCCTGCAGGTGGAATGCGGCCCCGACACGCTGCCGGAAGAGAACGAGAACGAAGGCAAGCGGCGCGAGGTGACGGTGCGCAAGGGCTACGCCATCGATTGCGAGGGTCACGATGTGGTCATGGAGGGGGCAGACAGTTTCGATCTCCTCGCCATGGTCGAGGCGCACGACGCCGCCAATCCCGGCACTCCGATTCTCAAGAATGGCGAGGGCAGCATCGCCCTGACGGTGGCCCGTGGCGCCAGCGGCGAAGCCGAGTTCAAGGTCGAGAAATACGACCCCAAGAAGGAAAACAGCTGGGAGGCCCTGCTCGACGGCACGCTGCTGATGGATTTCTACCAGCACTGCATCAAGGACCTGGTGGAGGCATTGCAGGACGAACTGACCGCCGACCCCGAGGAGAAGAATGCCCTGGTGGGGCCCACCCTGCGCCGCTGGATTGCCCTGTTCAACCTGGCCATCCAGATATTCAATTACGACAACGGCCGCTACGTGTTCCTTTCGCACAAGGAGCACGACATCCTCAGGAAATTCTACGAGCGAATGCAGGAGCTGCTGCGCAGCAAGACCTTCTGCGCCATGTTCGAGGGCGACGTGTTTCCGGATTACCCCTTCCCTGACACCAAGCTCTCCACTATTTTCGGCAAGGGCTGGCACACCCGCCTGCGCCTCGCGCCGGATGGCAGGCAGGCCTTCACCTGCGGCGCGGCCAACAACACCATCCATGAATTCAATCTGGAAAAGGAGGAAATGACCCTGGTCATCGAAATGCCGGCCGGAGAAGGCGCGCGGGTGGTGGATGTGGCGGTTCACCCCGAGGGCAAGCTGCTCGTCGCCATCGCCAGCCTGTCCAGCGGCGACACCGTGGTCGGCATGGCGGATATCGAAGGCGGGGGCAAATATGTCTGGCGGCCGGTTCGGGTATTGTGCGGGTTGAAGATGTCCAATCTGGTGTTCTCTGCCAAAGGCGATGAGCTGTGGATGATCGGCATGGGCGCCGGCCTGTTTGCCTTCAAGACTGATGCGATCCTGAGCGAAACCGGGCGCCCCGAGCCCAAGTACTCGTTCAACGCCTGCGGCCATGTCAGCATCGACCTCGCCTCGCAGCGCGCCGTCGCCACCGCGAGTTCGGGCACTGCCGTGACCGGGGTTTACAACCGCGTGGCCGGCATGAAGCTGGACGCCGCCGGCAGCAATCTTGCGCCGCAGTTTGCCCGGGCCCTGACGCGGCCTGATACCGGCGCTGTCATCTATGGCAGCGACGATGTGCTGCTGCTCCCCGCCAAGGAATCCGGCGCCGCCGCCATGCTGTGCGTGGTCACCAATCCCTGGGACAACAAGGACGAGAACAAGCATATCCTGGTCTATGACTTTTCCGAGAACGCTCCGGAAAGCATCCCGCTCCACAATCTGCTGGTGGAAAAAACCATCGTGCGCCTGGCCTGGCATGCGTCCGCCCACCGCCTGCTGGCGGGGCTGGAAGACGGCTATCGCCTGCAGTTGTTCAATCTTGCCAACGGCCATACCACCACCATGCGCCACCCCGTGCAGGTCTCGCCGGTGTCCATCGCGGCCGATGCCAAGACCGGCCGCGTCTATGTGCTCAATTATGTCAGCAACACCATCAGCGTCATTCCCGGCGAGGAGCTCGAAACCAGCGAGGACTTTCCCGGCAAGCTGGAGGACTACCGCGGCGACGCGCTGGCGGCATTCTGGGGGCTGGCCGGCAGCCTGCTGCAATACCTCAAGGACTGCTTCTGCCACCACCTGCTCATCAAGTGCCCGGAGTGCGAGGAAGACGGCCAGATCTACCTGGCCGGCATCGAGGTGCGCGACAGCAAGATCTACAAGGTCTGCAACTTCGCCAAGCGCAAATACGTCAAGAGCTTCCCGGCCATGTCCTACTGGCTGTCGCTGGTACCGGTCGCCCCCTTGCTGAAGAAGGCCGTGGAGCAGCTGTGCTGCCTGGTGTTCCCCGACCTGTTCGGCAACCTCTACCAGAAATATGCCGTCGGCAACTTTGCCTACGCCCAGGCCGGCAACAAGGTTGAAAGCGCCGATCTGCGCAAGGGCATCCAGATGTTTCAGGGCGCCGATTTCAAGACCCTGTGGAGCGCCGAGAAGAAGAGCCTCAATGTCTACAAGCTGCTGGCCAGGGATGCGCTTATGAACCGGGTCGAGGCAAGCGCGGTGGCCCAACCCGGCGTGAGCGGCAACCAGGTGCTCGAAGCCGATGTCGAGGATGCGCAACAGCGCCTGGAGCGCCAGGGCGTGCAGGTGGAAGCGGTGAGAACCTACGACCGCATGAAGGATGCCGGCAAGTTCGCCGCCTACCGCGAAGCCCCGCTGCATCTGCCGCCGGATGCCAAAGTCACGCTTTATGAGCAGAACGGCAAGGTCGTGTTCTATACCCTGGCCGAGGAAAAAGGTGTCGCTGGCGTCACACCGGAGGTCAGGGCCGAGATCGACAGTTATGAGCGGCGCAAGGCGGCGTTGCGCGACCTCTCGGAGGTCAATGCCGAATATGCCAAGGTGGAGGCGCGCCGGGCCGAGATGGCCAATCTGACGGCCAGCCGCGAAGAACTGGAAGCCATGGAAAAACAGAAGGCCCAGATGCAGCAGGAAGTGGGCGCGCTCAAGGTCGAGCTCGCCGGGCTTCAGGCCCAGCGCAGCGAGCTTTCCGGCGCCGTGGCAGGCATGCGCAGCGAGATGGAAATCCTGGTGAGCCGGCAGAAGGAATTGATGTCCGAGCTCGTCAAGGCGCAGCCGGTGCGCGCCCTGAGCGAGGTCGATGCCGGCATGGCCAGCCGCCTTTCCGAGGTGGGCGTGCTGACCCTGGCAGACCTGGCCAAGGCCGATGAGGCAACCCTGAGCCGCGCCAACATCGATGCCGCCACCGCCAAGAAGCTGGTCCAGGCGGCAGAGCTCAGGCTGATAATGAAATGAAGAATTACGCAATGACAGTCTTCTAGGCGAGCGCTTACATCATGGCTGATGTTCACTGCATGGCAATCCGCAAACCCGCTGCGGCGGGAAGCGCTCCCATCGGCTTCGGCCAGCGTCCTCGCGTGCGCGGCGCGCTGCGCGGGGTGCAGGCCAAACTCAAGGTGAGCCAGCCGCGTGACCCGCTCGAACGCGAGGCCGGCCATGTGGCCGATCGCATCATGCGAATGGCCGATCCCGCGGCAAGTGCAGCTCCGCTCCAGCCGCCTCCAATCCAGCGCCGGTGTGCCCGGTGCAAAGACGAGTTGCAGCTCATGGGTGACGCCGCAGCCCCGGGTGAAGCGCCTGCCGTGGCCGATAATTTTGCCAGCCTGGGGGATGGCGGCGTGCCCTTGACCGCGCAGGCGCGCAGTTTTTACGAGCCGCGTTTCGGAGCGGATTTCTCGGCGGTGCGCATCCATCACGATCAGCGTGCGGCGTATCTGGCCCGCTCCATTGGCGCCCGTGCCTTCACCTATCGCAACAGCATCTATTTCAACGAGGGTGAGTATCAGCCGCATTCGGCTCCGGGCCGGCATTTGCTGGCGCACGAGCTGGCCCATGTCCGGCAGCAGGCATCGGGTGATGGCGCATCCACCCTGCAACGCGAAGCCCAGCCCGCGCAGCAGGACGAGCGTGTGACGGCCTGCCTGAATCAGAGCGATGATATCTTGCCTGGGCGGGTTGGACTGCTGGTGCACATTGACCGCACCTTGCAGCTCGAGGAAATACTGGGGCCGGAATACCTGCCGCTGCAACAGCAAATCCGCCAGAGCCCTGAAGCGCGGCGCTTCGTGTGCGAGGCTGGTGTGCCGGCGATCGTGGCGCTGTGGGATACCCGCACCAGCCAAGGGGTGCTGGATGTGGCCGCTGCCTGTCAGGCGCTCAGTACACGGCCAGCGCGCTATGCCCGTGAAGTCATGCCAAGACGCCGCCAGGAAAGGCGGCTGGCCGGGGCCGAACAGGGCGCCCGTGCTGTGGGTGGCTGGGCCCTGACCGAGACACGCAGCCGGAGCCTGGCCAGTTCAATGCTGCTGCCCACCTTGCCGGCGCCGCAGCTCAGCAATCTGCAACAATCCATCACCCGTCTGCAGGAGGCTTTGCCGGTCATGGAGGCCGCCGCCACAAGGATCAGCGGATTGTCCGGCAATCTCAATACGCTCATCGAAGAACTGACCAATGCCCGTCAGGTGTTCTACCGCGAGTATGGCGTGACGCAGGCCCGTGTTGCCCTTGGCCGCGCCGATGCCACCATGGGCACGGTCATGGACGGTTTGCACGCAGTGCAAGCCCAGGCCAATATCGATGCCCTTGCCGGTGAAGCTAACCAGGTGCAGCGTGCCCTGACGGCGCTCATCAATCAGGGCGAATCCATCACCCAGGAGGATATCGACGCCTTGCGTGAGCGGGCCCGTACCCTCCGTACCCATCTGAGAGAATCCATAACCGGGCTGAACCAGTGGCCAGGCTCGGCGCGCAAGGTGATGTTCCTGCTGCGCTACCTGATTGCGCTCAGCAGCCCCGGCTATGCCAATGCGCCCAGCGCGGCCGAAGTGGAGCAATATCGGCCCCAGCTCGACATGGTCAGCGAGGACCTGGAGCGGCTGTTCGGTGGCGGCATGATGGACACCGGACTGGATTTTATCGCCGATGCTGCCCGGCGCATCAAGGCGCAGCTGGATGTGCGCGCTGGCATGGAACAGGCGCTGGGACGCGCCACCGCCCTGGTCCCTGCCCAGGCAGACGTGCAGGACTATTTCACCAGCCTGGCTGATCAGCCCAACAATATCGCCCGCCGGGCCTATGAGGAATATGCGAGTGCCTTTTTCGAGCACAGCGTCGTCGCGCGCATGGAAGACCTCGCCGTGGCCAATATCGACGACATCTTTGCCCGCCCCCCCGGTGCCGTTGGCGTGCGCGGTCTGGTATGCAGCGGTTATGCCGTTCTCGGGGCGCGCCTGTTTGAACTGGCCGGAGGCCGGGTCGAGCGCTTCATCATTGGCGTCCGTGCCAGTGACCAGCAGCTGCAGGCGGGCAATACGCTGGACGATGCCCATGCCCTGGCGCAGATCAGTCGCAATGGCCGGCGCTTCTTCGTCTCCAACGATTCGGTGGTGGACAGCGAGCAGGAGGGCATCGGCCCCAACGCCGTGGCCTGGACGCGGCCTGATAACCCGATCTATATCGGCCGCGGCAATAGCGTGGCTGCTGCGCTTAGAAGCGTGCAGCAGCGGATGAGCCAGCGTATCCGGCAGCTTGGGCCGTGACCGCTGGCTGTAGTGGCGTGAGCCTTGACAGGCTTATGCAAGAGGAGCAGGAGGAATCATGCACACCACGCAATTTGCCAATGCCCGCGCCACGGCTTCTGCCGTGGCGGCCAGTCCGGCCTTGTCCCGGCGTTCGCTGGTGCGCCAGGCATTGCGCGGTATGCAGGCCAAGCTCACCGTCAGCCAGCCGCATGATCCGCTCGAGCGCGAGGCCGACCAGGTGGCCGATGCGGTGATGCAGGGCGTGGCTGGGTCCGGCATCCATGCGGCAGGGGCTGAAGTACAGCGGAGGTGCACCGGGTGCGAAGAAGAGCTGCGCGAGAAGAAACTGCAGGCTAAGCCCATGGCCGTCAGTATGTCCGATGTGGATGATGGCTTTGCGGCAGGCATGGCCGGACTGCACGGTCGCGGCATGCCATTGCCCCTCTCGGCGCGTGGATTTTTTGAACCCCGCTTCGGCCGCGATTTCTCGGCTGTCAGCATCCATACGGGCGAACCTGCGGCGCGACTGGCCCGTTCGGTAGGGGCGCGCGCCTTTACCCTGGGGCATGACATCGTGTTTGGCGCGGGAGAATTCGCGCCTGGCTCCGCTGAGGGGCAGCACCTCCTGGCTCACGAGTTGACCCATGTGGTGCAGCAGGCCGGCCCTGGCGTTGCGCCGCAGGTGCAGCGCCAGTGCGACCCGGCAGTTCTGGCGGGGCGTACGGTGCCGGTGTTTTTCCCGCAGCAGCGCACCATCATGCAGGTATTCAACGGGACGACCGTGCTGCGGCGCTGGAGCGACCGGCCCGCGGCCATCGGGCTGTTCCAGCAGGCCCTGGTCGATCTCGGCTACGACCTCGGCAGTTATGGCCCGAATAGCGACGGTGTCGACAAGATCTTCGGGCCGGTGACGGAACAGGCGGTGATCGATTTCCAGACCAGCGAGTCGATTGCCGTGCCTGAGCCAGGCGTGGTCGACCAGGCCACCCTGCGCTGCCTCGACGAGGTGCGCTCGCATCTGACGGTGCCAGTGCGGCTGGCGGGAACCGTGCCGGAAGAGCAGTACCAGGTCGGCGGCGAATTCACCGGCGGGCGTGACGAGGACATTTTCTTTGCGCGCGGCTCGGCTGTGCTCGATGCCGGGGACTCGGCCAAGGTCCAGCGCCTGGCGAACGCTCATCGCGGCTGCACCCTGACCCTGCGCGGCTTCATCAGCGAGGATGAGCGCATCGGCTTCGGCGACCAGCTGGCAAGCTCGCGCATCACTGCCGTGGACGCTGCTTTTGCCGCAGCCGGCCACAACAGTGCGGGTATATGCACGCCAGCACCCGGAGCCGTGCTGCGCATTCCCGACCCGCAGCCCGGCGCCAGCGGCCGGGTGCTGATCTACCAGAGCCGGCGCAAGGTCGAGGTCGTGCCGCCCGGCGCCGCTCCAACCACGCAGGTATGCTGTTCGCCCACCGTCACCACCAATTGCGTACAGGCGAACCCGCCTCTGACGCCGGCAGAAACGACCCAGCTCAACGCTGCCATCAGCGACGGACTGGCGCTGATGGATACCGCCATCGCCAAGCTGGTGCCGGGCGACGCTGATGGCGATAGCGCCCTGACCACGTTTTTTGGCACACCTGCCCGGCGTGACCAGGTGCGCGGCAAGCTGCGCGTCTGGCGGCGCCACATCGATACCGTGGTGCGCGTTCGCCGCCAGCGCGGCACGGATTGCGATGGGGGCTGCTCCAATACCATCGCCTACAACAATGGCGTGGGCGCCACTTCGAACAAGACCTTCTGCGACCCGTTCTTCGATCCGGCCATTGACGAATATGCCGGCCTGACGCCCGCGCAGAACCGGGCCCTGATCCTGGTCCACGAGTCCGGCCATGGCTCGCTCGATACGACGGACTATGCCTATGACGCCAACCGGCTGATTTCCTTTATCGGCCCGTCGAGCCTGGCGCTGGAAAACACCGACAGCTTCGTGTTCCTGATCCGCTGCCTGGCGGGCCTGCCGGACAGCTGCGCGCCGCCGGCGCGGGGGGATACCGCGCCGGGGATGAGCGCCGATGAGCTAACCCGGGCGCAGGAAGGGCTGGCCTGGCTGGAGTCATGGCTGATCTGGTCGGAGCAGGATGCCGGCAATGCCTATGACACCATGGACACTTCGCGCACCAGCGGAGGCTGGACCAACAGTTATTATGAGCGGGTGTTCTATCTGCTGGCAGAGGCATTCGACATCCGCCGCCCCCGCCTCGCCCTGCCGACCATGCGCGAGCAGACCACGGTGGCCGCCATCTGGAACCGGCTGGCGATCATGGAATCCGCCGCCGGGCGCGATCTCCAGATCAACAGGGATATTGCGCCGGTGCCTTGGCAGCGCTGGGTGCCGGGTACGCGCGGCCCAAGTCAGACGCTATTCCTGACCGACCAGTACCTTTCCCTGACGACCCCGCGCGCCCGCGTCGAGATGCTCTTGCCCATGATCATCGAGGCGACGCCAGCAATCGATACCTCGCTGCGCCCCGCCTATGCCAGGTTCATACGCGATACCGTGCGCGACAACTGGAGCAACCAGCCTTGACCTGCGATCCTCCTGTGCTGGACGGGCCCTGCCTGACGGTGCCGCAGGTGAAGAACATCGTCATCAGCCGCGATGGTCGCTTGAGCTGGGAGGTGGCGACGCATGGCGTGCCGGATCTGGACCTGGACGGGAACGGCTCGCCGGTGGTGCTGGTCCCTTGCGATGTTACCGGCCTCTATCCCGATACCATGCGCTGGGACATTTTTCTTATGCGGGGGGAGTGCGCTTATCTGCTCGGAACGATAGATGGTCTGCACGATCCCTTTATATTGACTGGCTGGTCTCATGGGCTGAGGAATATCGGCACCATGCAGCCAAGCCTGCTGGCCGCAGGCCAAAGCCATGGCCAGGTAATGACGCGTTATGCCTTCGACGGGAAAAAATATCGTGCCGGCAGGCGCGAGCGCAGATAAGGCATTTGCGGCGACAACAAAAATTCATCTGAATGCCCTTGAAATCTGAAGGGGCTATCCCTATTATTAGCACTCGCCAGACGTGAGTGCTAACAGCGCCGTCGGCATGGAATTCCCCAAAAGTTTAACCAACAGGAGATTCAAGCAATGAAAATTCGTCCTTTGCATGACCGCGTGATCGTCAAGCGCCTGGAAGCCGAAGAAAAAACCTCGTCCGGCATCGTGCTGCCCGGCAATGCGGCAGAGAAGCCGGACATGGGCGAAGTGCTGGCCGTAGGCGAAGGCAAGGTGCTGGATAACGGCACGTTGCGCGCGCTGTCCCTGAAAGTGGGCGACAAGGTCATTTTCGGCAAATATTCCGGCCAGTCCGTCAAGGTTGACGGCGAAGAGCTGATGGTGATGCGCGAAGAAGACGTGATGGGCGTGGTCGAAGGCTAACGGTTAAATAATACGAAAAATCATGTTCGTAGGCCGGRTTTCAACCCGGCATCTCGGGCTAAAGCCCGACCTACGGTCAAAGAATTCTTAAGGAGATTTAGAACATGGCAGCTAAAGACGTGAAATTTGGTGATGACGTGCGTCACCGCATGGTGGCCGGCGTTAACGTACTGGCCAATGCAGTCAAGGTCACTCTCGGCCCYAAAGGCCGCAATGTGGTTCTGGAGCGCTCCTTCGGCGCCCCCACCATCACCAAGGACGGCGTGTCCGTGGCCAAGGAAATCGAACTGAAGGACAAGTTCGAGAACATGGGCGCGCAGATGGTGAAGGAAGTCGCCTCCAAGACCTCCGACGTGGCCGGTGACGGCACCACCACTGCAACCGTGCTGGCCCAGGCCATCGTGCGCGAAGGCATGAAGTCCGTGGCCGCCGGCATGAATCCGATGGACCTCAAGCGCGGTATCGACAAGGCCGTTGAAGCCATCATCGCCGAGCTGAAAAACATCTCCAAGCCCTGCACCACCAACAAGGAAATCGCCCAGGTGGGCTCCATTTCCGCCAACTCCGATGCGGATATCGGCGACATCATCGCCCAGGCCATGGACAAGGTCGGCAAGGAAGGCGTGATCACCGTGGAAGACGGCTCCGGCCTGGCCAACGAGCTGGACGTGGTGGAAGGCATGCAGTTCGACCGCGGCTACCTTTCCCCCTACTTCATCAACAACGCCGAGCGCCAGATCGCTGCGCTGGAAAACCCCTTCATCCTGCTGCACGACAAGAAGATCTCCAACATCCGCGACCTGCTGCCGGTGCTGGAGCAGGTTGCCAAGGCCGGCCGTCCGCTGCTGATCATCGCCGAAGACGTGGACGGCGAAGCGCTGGCCACCCTGGTGGTGAACAACATCCGCGGCATCCTCAAGACCGTCGCCGTCAAGGCTCCGGGCTTCGGCGACCGCCGCAAAGCCATGCTGGAAGACATCGCCATCCTGACCGGCGGCACCGTGATTGCCGAAGAAGTCGGCCTGACGCTGGAAAAAGCCACCCTCAACGACCTTGGCCAGGCCAAGCGCATCGAAGTGGGCAAGGAAGACACCACCATCATCGACGGCGCCGGCAACGAAGAGACCATCAAGGGCCGTGTCGCGCAAATCCGCAAGCAGATCGAGGAAACCACCAGCGATTACGACCGCGAAAAACTGCAGGAGCGCGTGGCCAAGCTGGCTGGCGGCGTGGCAGTGATCAAGGTCGGCGCTGCGACCGAAGTGGAAATGAAAGAGAAGAAGGCCCGCGTGGAAGACGCGCTGCACGCCACCCGTGCCGCGGTTGAAGAAGGCATCGTGGCCGGCGGCGGCGTCGCCCTGCTGCGTGCCCGCTCCGCGATTACCAGCCTGAAGGGCGCCAACCACGACCAGGACGCAGGTATCGCCATCGTGCTGCGTTCCATTGAAGAGCCGCTGCGCCAGATCGTTGCCAATGCAGGCGACGAGCCTTCCGTGGTGGTGAACAAGGTGTCCGAAGGCAAGGGCAACTTCGGCTACAACGCCGGCACCGGCGAATACGGCGACATGGTGGAAATGGGCGTGCTCGATCCGACCAAGGTGACCCGTT
>PQAG01000109.1 GCA_003104895.1 Nitrosomonadales bacterium | reverse complement strand
TCCGGGTCAAAGGGCGGCAGGAATTTTTCCGCCTCTGCCCGGTCTGGAATCTCCACCGGCTCGCGGGTGAAGGAAAGATAGAAGCCGTCCAGGTTGACCAGCGCGGGCAGGCGCACCCGGCGGTCTTCCGCCAGCCGGTAGGCGATGAGGGTGCTGTCCAGCACTTCCTGGCAGGTGGCGCAGTGGATTTGCAGGAAACCGCTGTCGCGCGCGGCCAGCACGTCGTTGTGGTCCGGCTCCAGCGTCACCGGGGTCTGGATGCCGCGCGACACGTTCACCAGCACGAAAGGCGCGCGGTAGCCCGGCGCGGCGTAGATCATTTCCATGGCATAGAGCAGCCCCTGGCTGGAGGTGGCGCTGAACACCCTGACCCCGGTGCTGGCCGCGGCTCCAGCGGCCGTGAGCATGGAATGCTCCGATTCCAGGGTGACCAGGCGGCAGTCCATCTCACCGGCGTCGATCCAGCCGGCGAGGGTTTCGATGATTTCGGTCTGGGGCGTGATGGGAAAGGCCGGCACATACTCCGCGCCGGCCAGGCGAGCGCCCCAGGCCGCGGCGGCATTTCCGGTGATGAGGGCGCGCGTCATGGCTGGACCTCGCTGGATTCGGGAACCGGGGTAATGGCATGGGCGGGGCATTGCGCCACGCAGATCAGGCAGCCCTTGCAATGCTCGTAGTCGATCTCGGGATAATGCCCGGCGTTGACCCGGATGGCGCTGTCCGGACAGAATTCGCTGCACACCCACCAGCAGCGGTTGCAGCGCTGGTAGTCGATCACCGGGCGCAGGGTGCGCCACAGGCCGGTGCGCACCTCGACGCTGGTGGCCCCGGCGTGGATTGCCGCGGCGGCCGCATCCGCCTCGCCGAGCGGCAGTTCCACCCACTCCGGGGCCTGATAGGAATCCGCCCCCAGCGCCTCGCCTTCGCTCACCAGCCCGGCATGGGGCGCCATCCGTTCATAGGCTGCCAGGGCCTGCTCCAGATTGGCGGCGAGCGTTTCCTCGCCCAGCCCGGCCAGTTCCTGCCGCACCGCCTGTTCCAGCGCCGGTGCAGAAATCACGCCCGCCAGCCGCGCCGCCGCCCCGGCCAGGGCGGTGCCGGCAAAACGCTGCCCGGCCTGCACCGGCAGGACCAAAAGCGGCCCGGCGATGTTCAGCCGGTGGCGCCAGGTTTCAGGCGTCTCAACGCTGTGGATGAGGAGTACGGTGCGCGGGGAGATTCCCTGCAGGACGCCCGCCGCCGGCATGGGCAGCAGGCTGTCGTCCGCCACGATGACGAGGCCGGGCTCGCGGATGATGCCGCGTTCCTGGATGGCCTGCCGGGCGGCGCGCACGTAGGCGAACATCGGCGCACCGCGCCGTTCCGCGCCATAGCGGGGTGCGTCCTGCACCTCGTAGCCCATCAGGAAGAAGGCCGACCCGAGCATGCGGCCCGCGGTTTTCATGCCCTGGCCGCCACGTCCATGGAAGCGTATACGGTACATCCACGTCCTCCTTGCCCTGCACTACCCGAAGATCAGAAAATTCCCCAGCGCCGGTAAGCCATGGCTTTCCTGACCCGGGAAACAGCCAGTTCCATGGCCGCGTCGCGGGGTAGCATGCCATTCTTCGCCACCTTCTCCAGCACTTCTTCGCTATTCTGCCGCAGCTTCTCCGCAATGGTTTCGAACGCTACGGCCTCGCTGGCGCCCTGGTATTCCATTGCGGCACAGATCACGCCCCCGGCATTGGCGATGAAATCCGGCACGCACAGCACGCCGCGCGCATGCAGCGCCTTTTCGGCGCCATGGGTAAAAGGGATGTTTGCGCCCTGGATCACCAGCCTGGCTTTGAGGCGGCCGGCATTGTCCTCGTGAATGACGTCCGGCCGGGCGGCGGGAATCCAGATGTCGCAGTCGATACCGGTCACCGCGTCGCGGTCGAGTTTCTCGCCCGCGGGATACTCGAGCACGCTCTTGCCGGCGTCCTTGAGTTCGCCCAGCAGCGCGACATCCAGGCCGGCGGGATCGTGGAGGGTGCCCCGGGAATCGGCCGCGGCCACGAGGATGGCGCCCTTGGCCGCGAGAAACCGGGCGGCATGCCTGCCCACCGCGCCGAAACCCTGGATGGCGACGCGCGCCCCGGCAAGGGGAAAATCGCAGTAGCGTATCGCCACATCCGCCACTTGGCTGATGCCCCAGCCGGTGGCACCGATCTTGTCGAGGGGGATGCCGCCCAGCTCGCGGGGCAGGCCTACGGAGCGGCCGATCTCGTCCTTGACCCAGGCCATGCACTCCTCATCGGTGCCCATGTCGGGGCCGAAGATGTATTCGTGGACGTCCCGCAATGCACAGGCCAATCCCCTGACCAGTTTTTCCTTGTCCGCCCTGGGCATTTTCGGGTCGCCGTAGAGCACCGCTTTGCCGCCACCGTGGGACAGGCCGGCTGAGGCGTTTTTCAGGGTCATGGCGCGGGCCAGGCGGAAGCACTCTTCCGTGCTCACGTCGGGCGCCATGCGCACCCCGCCAATGGACGGCCCGGCAGCCACGTTATCCACCACCAATACCGCTCTCAGTCCGATGGAAGACTCATGAACGTGTATGATTTTGGCCGGTCCCAAGTCATCCGCAAAGCGAAACATGTCATCCATTGAATGCGCCTCCTTCCGGATAATTCTATGCCTATTGAAAAGGAATATCACGATGAATCGGCAAGCTTTTTCATCCCTTCATCGAGGCATGAAATGTGTGCAATACTGTGACTTGCTCTGAAATCAAGACAAATGAGGCAACACCAGAAACATGTCGAGAAATATCATAATCACGCCATTCTCCTGCATCCCCGTGGAGCAGCGGGGGGTGGAAATGTGCGAACACAAAGGGTTAGGACATCCTGACACCCTTGCCGACGGCGTGTGCGAAGCGGCTTCCCGCGCGCTTTCCCTCGCCTATCTCAAGACTTATGGCCGGATCCTGCACCACAACCTGGACAAGGGGCTGCTGGCGGCGGGCCGCAGCACGCCGCGCTTCGGCGGCGGTACCATCGAGGAAAAGGCGCGCCTGATCATCTGCGGGCGGGCAACGCGCCCCGACCCGGCTTTCGACGTGCAGGAAATCGTGGCAAAAGCCGCACGGGACTATCTGGAAACACATCTGCAGGAAGCTGCCGCGGGGATAGAGATCGACACCCATATCCGTGAAGGCAGCGCCAACCTGAAGCAGGTTTTTGCCCGCAGCACGGATATCGCCCTTGCAAACGACACCTCCTTCGGCATGGGATTCGCCCCCTTTTCCCCCCTTGAGCAAAACGTGCTGGACCTTGCCGAAGCATTGCGCTCCACGGCATTCAGGCAGCATTTTCCCTGCGCTGGGGCCGATTTCAAGGTCATGGGCATGCGCGTGGAAAACCGGGCCGCTTTCACCGTTGCCCTGGCATTCGTGGATCGCCACGTGGCAAGCGTCTCCGATTACCGGCAGCAAAAAGCCCAAATCCGAGAATACCTCTCACAGAAAATCGGCCAGGGCGCCGGTTTGCAATTGAATACCCTGGACGACCCGGCCGCCACGGACGAAAGCGGGCTGTATCTGACCGTTTCCGGCTTGAGCTCCGAAATGGGCGACGATGGCCAGGTGGGGCGCGGCAACCGTGCCAGCGGATTGATCACGCCGGCGCGGCCCATGTCCCTGGAGGCGGTCGCGGGCAAGAACCCGGTCTCCCACGTGGGCAAGCTGTACAACGTCCTGGCCATGCTGATGGCGCGGGATATCCACCAGCGGCTGGAGGAAGCAAAAGGCGTGACGGTGCAAATCCTGTCCGCCATCGGCGCGCCCGTGGACCAGCCCCAGGTCGCCGCGATAGAAATCCAGGCCGCCCATGGGCTCGGCGAAACGCTACAGCGGGAGGCAGCAAGCATCGCCGGTGAATGGCTGCAAAATATCCCGAAAGTCACCGCGCTCATACTCGACCAAGCGGTTTCCCTCTACTAAAACCTGTTTTACAGGCCTGATTTCCCGCGCCGGAGCGCGAGCTTGCACCAGCGTCTTCCTTGGGAAATCACATTGTTTCTTCCAAAATGAACCTTAGCGGAAATACCCAATCAAAATTCGCTTTATGGAGGAGGAATAAATGTACCTCGACAGGATTCACACATTCCAGACCGGCGTCAGCCTCGAAATCTCCACCGCGGCAATTCAAGCCCTGATCGCGGACGCCACGGAAGGGGACCGTTTCCCTGAGCTTGTCCAGATCAAGCGGCCGGAGGATATCTTCCCCTACCTGACCGTGACCGTTCACCGGGGCGCGGATGCCCTGATGCAGAGGCGAAGCCGCTGGGCGCGCGAAATCAGGAATGATGTCCTCGCCGGCAAAGCGGTTTCCTATGGGCGCTTCACCAAACTGTTCTGGCGTGACATCGATGAGGAAGACCCGGACGGCGACGAGTGGCACCGTCATTTCGCCAGCACATTTTTTGCCGGCGAAATCACCAGCTTGCTCGACAAGGTCCGCTCCGCCCAAAGAGCTTTGCAACGGAGCAACGATGTTCTGATCCGGATGAACTGGGATTTTCTGAGCAGGGTTATCACCCCCAAGGACCAACCGGCTTTCTAGGCTGTGGCTCGACGTGGAAACATCCCTATTCCCCGGAAAACCCGGATCAAGTAAAGTGTTTCCGTGTCTTGCAAAAAGCGGAATGAAAGATGTGCCTCATGGTGGCGTTGCCTGGGATCAAAGGTTGGGGAATTTTGGCTTGAATCCTTCATACGCTTTCGAGGTGCGCCTGCACGACGTGGATCACGCCGGAGTGATGTTCTTCGCGCGCTTGTTCGTCCATGCGCACGATGCCTACGAGGCGTTCATGGCCCGCCAAGGCATGGATCTCTGCGCCATGATCCGCGCCGGAGAGCGTCTGCCTGTCGTGCATGCCAGCGCAGACTACTTCCAGCCGCTGCGCCACGGGGAAGAGATCACGGTAGACCTGGAAGTCGAAACCCTCGGTGAGTCTTCATTTACGCTGGCTTATTCTTTTTATGCCAATGCGGGCCTGCTAGCCAAAGCGCATACCGTTCATGTTTATCTCGATCCCCATGTCAACGCTGCCGCCCCCTTGCCGCCATCGCTGCGGCAACTGCTCCAGCCCCATTGCAAAACCCTGACAACCTGACCCTCCTTCAGCAACCGGAAGTTCACCACATTACTTGACCTGGATCAATGAATGGGTATTTAATGGCGAACATAATGCTGTGACAAATTGTCGCAGCATGGATAGTGCGGCAGAACCGGTTAAGAAGTTCAACTTGAGAAGGAAGGAGCCTGAAGATGATACCGTTCAATAAGCGGACGACCTCGCTGCTGGTTGCGGCAGGATTGGGATTGGGGGCAGCGAGCAGCGCCTGGGCCGCTGAATCCCTGCAGGATGTGATGAAACGCCGGGGCCTGTCGCAACAGGATCTGCTGGCAGCATCCAAAACCTACGTGCCGACCGGCAAGCGCGATGACTTCATCGCCTTCAGCTCCGGCGGCCAGAGCGGCCAGATCATCGTGTATGGCATTCCGTCCATGCGCATCCTGAAATACATCGGCGTGTTCACGCCGGAACCCTGGCAGGGCTATGGCTTCGACGAAGAGTCGAAGAAAGTGCTGCGCGAGGGCAACATCGACGGCAAGGAAATCAACTGGGGCGACACCCACCATCCGGCCATTTCCGAAACCAACGGCAAATATGACGGCCAGTTCCTGTTCATCAACGACAAGGCCAACCCCCGCCTGGCCGTGATCGACCTGCGCGACTTCGAAACCAAGCAGATCGTGGTCAACCCGATTTACAAGTCAGAACATGGCGGCGCCTTCGTTACCTCGAACACCGAGTATGTGATCGAGGCCGCGCAATATGCCGCTCCGCTGGCGAACAAGAAATTTGTCCCGCTCGAGCGCTTCAACGAGGAATACCGCGGCGGCGTGACTTACTGGAAATTCGACCGCAAGGAAGGCAAGATCGATCCCAAGCAGTCATTCTCTCTTGAACTGCCCCCCTATAGCCAGGACTTGTCCGATGCAGGCAAGCTGGTATCCGATGGCTGGTCCTTCACCAACTCCTTCTGTACCGAGCGCTACGTCGGCGGCATCGAAAAAGGCCGTCCTCCCTATGAAGCCGGCTGCTCCGCCAAGGACACCGACTATCTGCATGTGATCAACTGGAAGAAGGCCGCCGAACTGGTGGCCCAGGGCAAGGCCAAGAAGATCAACGGCCATAATGTCCTGCCGATGGATGTTTCCATCAAGGAAGGCATCCTGTTCCTGATTCCTGAACCGAAGAGCCCGCACGGCGTGGACGTGACCCCGGACGGCAAGCTGATCACCGTTTCAGGCAAGCTGGATACCCACGTTTCTGTATACAGCTTCGAGAAAATCATGGCCGCGATCAAGGCCGGCAAGTTCGAGAGCAAGGATCCATATGGCATTCCCGTGATCGCCATGCAGGATACGCTGCACAAGCAGGTTCAACTCGGCCTTGGCCCCTTGCATACCCAGTATGACTCCAAGCCTTGCGTGGCATACACCTCGCTGTATGTGGATTCCCAGGTGGCCAAGTGGAACTACTGCGAAGGCAAGGTGCTGGACAAGATCAACATCCACTACAACATCGGCCACCTGATGACCATGGAAGGCGATTCTACGGAGCCCAAGGGCCGCTACCTGGTGGCGCTGAACAAGCTGGCGATCGACCGCTTCAACCCGGTCGGCCCGCTGCACCCGCAGAACCACCAGCTGATCGACATCAGCAACGACAAGATGCAGCTGCTGTATGACATGCCGCTGCCGCTGGGCGAGCCGCACTATGTGGTGGCGATCGATGCCAAGACTCTCAAGCCGGGCGTGCGCTACAAGCTGGGCACTGACAGCCGCACCGACAAGCCGCATCCGGGCGCTGCAAAAGCAGGCGAAGAGAAGACCGTGAAGAAGGGCAACAAGATCGAGGTGTTCGGCACCCTGATCCGCTCCCATATCACGCCTGAAACCATCGAGGCCGAAGTGGGCGACGAAGTCACCATCCACCTGACCAACCTCGAACGCGCCCAGGACGAAACCCACGGCTTCACGGTAAGCACCTACAACGTGCACGCCTCGGTCGAGCCGGGCAAGACTGTCACGGTGAAATTCAAGGCGGACAAGGAAGGCGTGTATCCGTACTACTGCACCGAGTTCTGCTCCGCGCTGCACCTGGAAATGCAGGGTTACCTCCTGGTCAAGCCGAAGGGCTACAAGGAAGTCAAGGTTGGTGCCGAGAAAGCCGTTTACACCAAGGCTGACTACGACAAGCAGGTCAAGACCAACGTAGAGACCCAGGCCGTGATTGACAGCGTGGTAGGCTACATCACCAGCGTCAATTACAAGGACTTCCCGCCGGTAGTGGCGCTGGTTGATGACGCAACCGACCAGTTGAACCGCGCCAAGGAAGCCAAGGCCAAGATGGAAGAAGCCGCCAAGAAGAACGACTGGCAGAACGCGACCCTGTGGGCTGGCCAGTGGTGGCAGTACCAGGTGAAGGCTGCTGACATCGGTCTGCGTGCCAAGACCTTCCTGGAAGAGCACGGCGCCAAGAAAGTGAAGTAACCGGGTAATTCCGGAAAAGATGGGGAGCTGTCCGGCTCCCCATTTTTTTTGACTTCCAGATTGTTGATGCAGGTCAATTTTATTTGCTTTTTTTACAGATATTGTTATATTTTTGCTTAGTCTTTTTATTCCCAAACTCCAAGAGGAAATCCGCATGAAAGTTAAAAACCTGTTCTCACTCTGCATCCTGCCGGCAGCACTGCTCTCGGCCCCCGTCTTTGCACTCGATGGCGCCGCGCTTTTTAAGGAGAAGACCTGCACCGCCTGCCACGGCAAGGACGCGAAGACTCCCCTGATGCCGAATTATCCCAGGCTGGCCGGCCAGAATGCGGCCTATGCCGAGCAGCAGATGAAGGACATCAAGAGCGGCGCCCGCAACAACGGCCAGACCGCCGCGATGAAAGGCGTGATGCATCTGGTGAGCGACGAGGAAATCAAGGCTCTGTCCGAGTACCTCTCGAAGCTGAAATAGGCCCGTCCGGACGACGCATGCTAATGTGCCGATGCCCGTAGCACTGAATCTAAAAAATTGACCCAATGAGGATTTCAACGATGAAGATGAACAAGATACTGTCCCTGGCTGTCATGGCCGCACTGATCCCCGCCACCGTTGCCCTGGCCGGACCTCCCGCCCCGGTGAAGCATGGCATTGAATCCATGGATTACAAATGGAACGCCCAGGAAGGCGAAAAGGTCGAGGCGCTCAAGCTCAAGGGTGACGCCAAGAACGGCAAGGAGACCTATGAGGTGTGCGGTGCCTGCCATCTGCCTTCCGGCGCTGGCCGTCCCGACGGCACCTTCCCGCAGCTTGCCGGCCAGCATGCAACCGTGCTGATCAAGCAGATCGCCGACATCCGCGAAGGCCTGCGCGACAATCCGACGATGTATCCTTTCGCCAAGGAAGCCATGGTAAACCCGCAGGAACTGGCTGATACCGCAGCCTACATCCAGACCCTGTGCATCCCGACCGACCACGGCAAATATGAAGGCGCCGATGCCGCCACGCAGATCGCCAAGGGCAAGGAACTTTACGAGAAGCAGTGCAAGGAATGTCATGGCATGAACGGCGAGGGCAACAAGGAAAAGTTCTATCCCGTGATCGCCGGCCAGCATTACAAGTACCTGCTGCGCCAGATGACCGAGATTCGTGACGGGAAGCGCCGCAACGCCAACCCCGACATGGTTAAGATCATCAAGCCCTACACCAACGAACAGCTGGTGGCCATTTCCGCCTACCAGTCGAGCATGTCCATGCCTGGCGCAATGTGCAAGGACAAGACAGGCAGCAAGAAGAAGTAACATCCCCTATCAGTCACGGAAGAACCATGGTCTTCCGTGACTGCCTCATTGTAAAATCAAAAAAACGAGAGAAGGGATGCCGCTGGCCGGCAATCCGCTTCCACGGAGGCGAGGCGACTTTATTTAACGCTTATAGCCTAAAGTGAGAAAAAAATGAGCAGTCCGCAAACGCAGATGACGAAAGTCAGGGTATTGACCCTGATTGGCCTGGTTCTGATGATCGCAGCCTACTTCAGCCCGATCTGGTGGGTGTCGCTGACCGCGCCGAACTATCCCAAGGAAGCCTTCCCTGACGGCATCCGCATTCATTTCCATTTCGATGGCGTTTACAACGGCTGCAAGGCGCCACCGGAATCCAGCCGCATGGCCCAGGAAACCCTGCAGGCCGATCTGGGCGATGATCTGGCACAACGCGAAGCAGGCGCGCCATCAGGCGAAAAACAGCAGGTGGGCCTCGATTGCGTGCATGAAATGAATACCATCAACCACTATGTGGGGATGTACCCTATCCTGACCGGCTCCCCGGTGGAACTCCGCCTGTCAAAATTCATCTTTGGCTTCCTCGCCGTGATGATGGTGGGATTCATGGTGACGCAGCGCAAGGCGCGGCTCGTCACTCTGGGCGTGGGCTTTGCTGCGGTGAGCGCCTGGATGGTAGCCGACCAGCTCGTCATGGGCAATCTGGACAAGTTTGCCGTGGTTTACCACGATGCTGCAGCCACTTTCTTTAACCAGCCCGAGGTGCTGACAAGGTGGGTGGCCAATCTGAAACTTGCTACCAAGGTCTCGATCGGAGGGCTGATTGCGGCCATGGTGATCGTCGTGCTGGGGGTATGGAAAATCCGCAGCTTCACCCTGTTGCTGGCGCTGGTTCCTGCGCTGCTTCCGGTATTCTTCGTGCTGGACTACGCTGGCTGGCTATGGTTCTTCGGCCACAACCTGCACCCCTGGGGCGCCTTTACCGTCAAGCCTTTCATGCCGACCGTGTTTGGTGAAGGCAAAGTGGCTCAATTCAGCACCTACTCCTATCCCTACTACGGCTACGCAATGCTGCTGGGAACCAGCGCCACCTCACTGCTGGCCCTGCTGATACGCCGCAAGCTGATGCGTGAACAGCCGGATGCCGACTAGGCTCCGCCTTCAATAAAGGGTCATGTCCGGCGGTTTCTCCCTGCCGGACATGAATGGACTGTATCCAGCATTTATTCCGAGTTTGGTCCATGTATATGATCCAATCTGTTATTGACCCATGTGCAAGTGACGTGGGGATGGCTTAAGACATGGAACTGTTGCGGCCTTTTTTTCTGGCGCTGCTTGTGCTGGCGACCCCATCCACCGTGATGGGCACTGGCGTCGTGAACGGCGATGATGCTGCGCCGCAGCTGGGCCAGAGTGCGGATATGAGCAATGCGCCCCGCGTCGATGTGGACAAGCCGGTGGATCTGGTGCCGCTTTATCTGCGCGACAAGCGCATCCACGGCCTTCAACCTTTTCAGGCCCTGGTTGATGCCGCGCCTGCCGGCTCAGTGCTGCGCCCCAAGCCGGGCAATTACGCCGGCCCGGTGCATCTGACCAAACCATTGACGGTCGAGGGAGGCGGCAAGGTCAGCATAGACGGCGGCAACAAGAGCACGGTGTTTGTGATCGAAACCAGCGGCGCCACTCTGCGCGGCCTGCATCTCAGGGGCTCGGGGAGTTCGCACGACAGCGATGATGCCTGCCTCAATGTGCGCGGCAACCATAACCTGATCGAAAACAACGTCATTGATGACTGCCTTTTCGGCATCGACCTGAAACAGTCCAACAACAATACCGTGCGCGGCAACCGCATCCGCTCCAAGCCGGCGGACCTGGGCGTGCGCGGCGACGGGATACGCTTGTGGTACAGCATGAACAACCGCATCGAAAGCAACCAGGTGGTTGACTCGCGCGACATGGTGGTTTGGTATTCCAACGGCAACACGTTTTATCGCAACTACGGCGCCCGCAGCCGTTACTCGATTCATTTCATGTTTGCCAACAATAACATAGTGGATGGCAACCGTTTCTACGACAACGCAGTTGGTATTTATTTGATGTACAACGAGAATACCATCGTGCGCAACAACGTCATTTCCCACGCCACCGGCTCCACCGGCATGGGGATTGGCTTCAAGGAAGCAAGCGGAGCCGTGCTCGAAGGCAACGAGATCATCTACTGCGCGCTCGGTCTGTCGGCCGACCTCTCGCCCTTCCAGCCCGACAGCAAGATCATCCTGAAGAACAACCGGCTGGCCTACAATGGTATCGCCATTGCTTTCAACAGCGATCTTACCGGTTATGAGGTGAGCGGAAATTCCTTCGAGGGGAACATTTCCAATCTTTCGGTGGGTGGCGCGGGTTCGGGACAGCGCAATGTCTGGCGCGGCAATTACTGGGACGAGTATGAGGGATTCGACCGCAACAAGGACGGCATCGGCGATACGCCTTATGAGCTATATGACTTTGCCGACCGCTTATGGATGGAAATTCCCCAGGCGCGTTTTTTCAAGGTGGCGCCCGCACTCGAAGTGCTGGATTTCCTCGAGCGCCTGGCGCCGTTTTCCAGTCCGACCTTGCTGCTTAAAGATGAAAAACCATTATTTAATGATCCCTGGAAGCGGGGTAAAAAATGAGCACTGAGAAACCCAAACCTACCCATCCGCTGGTAAACAAGCGCAAGCTGGAAGACCGGCGGCGTTTTCTGCGCACGCTGGCGCTTGCCGGCACGGCCATTGGCATCCCGCTGCTCGGCCTGACACCGATGGCGCGCGGCTGGGAAACCCGGATGCGCCCGCCGGGCGCCCTGGACGAGAAGGATTTTCTCTCCTCCTGCATCAAGTGCGGGCAGTGCGTGCAGGTGTGCCCGGTGCAGGCGATCAAGCTCGATGACATAGCCCAGGGCTTCGGCATTGGCGTGCCCTATATCGATTCCCGCAGCCAGGCATGCGATTTTTCCTGCGATGCGGTGCAGTGCATTCTGGCCTGCCCGACCGGCGCCCTGACCTACCACAAGCCGGCATTTCTGGCGGTGCGGCCCGGCGCAAAGATGGCACAGCCTCCGGTGCTGCTGGCCAAGGAAAAGGATCCCGAACCGACACTGAACCTGGCCGAGCGTACCGGGCTTGCCGTCCTGGCCAGGCCAGATAGCTGCCTGGCACGGCAGGGCAAGGGTTTCAAGGGCGCGGCCCGGGGAGCGGAATTCAAGGGCACCATGCGCTTTATCGAGGTGAACCGCTGGAAACCCATCCCTCTCAGGGATCATCCCTTCGATGTAGAGGTATGCGACCTGTGCGTGCGCACCTGCCCCATCAAGGGTGCAATTTCGCTCGACAGCGTAGCGGACAAGGACGGAAAAATGGTCAAGTCACCGGTGGTGCATGAACCCTGCGTAGGCTGCGGCGTATGCGAAATGGTCTGCCCCACCGAACCGGCCTCGATCGTGGTTGAAGCACGTAAAACATGGGGTGCCGCATGAGCAGATATTTCGAATCCCTGATGGTGATGCTGGGACGCGAACCCAGCAAACCCCAGCAATTCACGCAGGCAGCGGATACCATCCATGCCCTGAAACGGGTTGAAAAGGTGGACTGGGTTGCTCATAAGGAACACGCCCGCGCCCACCGCGCGCAAGGAAAACCGTGGCGCAACCGGCGCTGGGCCTTCCTGATTGGCATCAACCTGCTGTTCGTGGTGTCGTTCTGGCTCGATATCCAGATCCTGGAAGGCGCGCTCACGGCTTCACGCCTGCTCGGCTTCCACCTGATAGACGTGAACTCGGCATTGCAGGTAATGCTGGCTCACAAGCACATCATCGTCAATCTGCTGATTGGCACCGGCACGGTGGTGGCGCTGTGGTTCCTGTTTGGCGGGCGCACCTTCTGCTCCTGGGTCTGCCCTTATCACCTGGTCGCCGAGTGGGCGGAGAAACTGCATCTCTACCTGGCTGACAAAAAAATCGTTTCCGACCACACCTTCAACCGCGGCGTGCGCACCGTGCTCTGGCTGGTATTCGCCGTGCTGGCCTGGGTAACGGGTTATACCGTGTTCGAAACCCTGTCGCCCACCGGCATCCTCAGCCGCGCCCTGATCTACGGCCCCGGCCTGGCGCTGGGCTGGGTAGCGCTGCTGCTGGCATTCGAGATTTTCTACTCGCGCCGCGGCTGGTGCCGCTACGTCTGCCCGATCGGACTGACTTATGGCTTCGTTGGCGTATTTTCGCCTGTTCGCATTAAATATGAGTTGTCCAATTGCTTCCACGAAGGCGATTGCCGCAAGGTATGCGAAGTACCCCACGTGCTGGAAATCGTGAAAAAGGGCCGCGCTTCGGATGCCATCATGGATACCGGCGCTGACTGCACCCGTTGCGGCGCCTGCGTCGACGTGTGTCCGAGCGGCGCGTTGAAGTTTGACATCAAGGGATTGAGCAAGCTGTTGTAAGAAATCAGCTGACAGCCATCAGCTGTCAGCTTGAAACCCAACCGCCTTAACCGGCCGCTGATAACTGATAGCTAATAAAATGATCGAATTCAAGAAAGTCTCCAAGACCTTCAAGCGCAACCGTGTTCTGGACGAACTCGAGCTCACCATCGCGCCGGGCGAGCGCATTGCGCTGGTCGGCTCCAACGGCGCCGGAAAAACCACCATGATCCGCTGCCTGCTGGGCGAATACACCTTTGACGGCAGCGTGGCGGTGCATGGACTGGCGCCGCGCCCGAACCGGCAGCAGGTGCTGGGGAAAATCGGCTTTGTCCCCCAGCTGCCGCCGCCGCTGAAAATGCCGGTAGGGCAGCTGCTGGATTTCTCCGCCGCAGTATGCAACAGCGAAAAGCGGCGCATGGAAGAAATTGCCGGGCGCCTCGGCCTGGATGTCGGGAAAATGAAGAGCCAGCCCTTCGTCAAACTCTCCGGCGGACAGAAGCAGAAACTGCTGATCTCCATTGCCTTGGGGCGCGACAGCAATATCCTGATCATGGACGAACCCGCCGCCAACCTCGACCCGGAAGCCCGCCAGATTTTCTTCGGCCTGCTGGCGGAGCGCCTGGAAAACACCACCATGCTGATTTCCAGCCACCGTCTGGACGAGGTCTCGGCGCTGGTGAACCGCGTGATCGAGCTGGACCGTGGCAAGGTGGTGCTGGACGACCGTGTTGCGGACGACGTTTCGCTGACCGGCATGCTGGCCTGCCGCCTGTCCTTGCGGCGCGCCGAGGATTCCATTGCCAAGGCGCTGCGGGGCTGGAATTTCCAGGGCAGTGGCGACGGCCTGGAATGGCAGGGCAGCGTCGCGGGGCCAGACCGCTTGCGCTTCATCGGCATGATTTCGCGTTATGTCGGCATCCTGACCCGCATCCGCCTCGATGAAAATGCTGGTGATCAGGCATGACAAGCCTGCCCAGGCTGGCCGCACTGGCTCTGCTATTGGGCCTGCTGGCAGCCTGCCATCAGGAGCCCATAACCGGGCCGGTAGAAGTCAAATGGGACCGCGACACCTGCGTGCGCTGCAACATGGCCCTGAGCGACAAACGCTATGCTGCCCAGGTGCGCGGCGGGCCGAAGCATCAGGCTTACAAGTTCGACGATTTCGGCTGTGTGGTGTTCTGGCTCAATGACAAGCCCTGGGCCAATGACCCTGCCACGGAGATCTGGGTCATGGACATGCGCTCCGGCAAGTGGATCGATGCGCGCAAGGCCCATTACATACCCAACAAGATGACGCCGATGGCTTACGGCTTCGGCGCGGTGGCGCTGCCGGAGCCGGGTAGCGTGAATTACGAGGAAGCCAGAAAACGGGTTCTGGAAAAAGGAAAATGATTGTTTGTGGTCAGATGTCAGTTATCAGTAGTCAGCAAGTGCAGAGGGTGACTGGAAACCGATGGCTGAGAACTGATAACTAAAGGATATTGAATGAAAAATTTATGGCTCACCGCCAAGCTGGACGTGGTCGAATCGCTGCGCGCACGCTGGTTCATGATCTACACCGTGGTGTTCGGCGGTATCGTTGCCATGCTCTTCGCCTTCGGCCTGACCGAATCGCGCGTGCTGGGCTTTATCGGGCTGTCGCGCCTGCTGGTGACCTATATCCAGCTGTGCATGGCCATTCTGCCCATTTTCGTGCTCATCTCCACCGTGCGCTCGGTCGCGGGCGACCGAGAAGCCGGCGTATTCGAATATCTGCTTTCCCTGCCGGTATCGCTGGGCGCCTGGTTCTGGGGCAAGCTTCTGGGGCGCTACATCGTGGTCTTCCTGCCGGTGTTCCTGGCCATGCTGGGCGCTGCACTGTGGTCGCTGGTGCAGAACATCGAAGTGCCCTGGAACATGTTCCTCTATTACACCGGATTGCTGGCGGCGATGGCGTGGTGCTTTCTCGGCATCGCCATGCTGCTCTCCACGCTGGCGCGCTCCACCGATGTCGCCCAGGGCGCGGCTTTCGTGGTCTGGCTGGCGATGCTGCTGTTTCTTGACCTGATTCTGCTGGGCGTGATGATCCAGGGCCATGCCGCACCCGAAGTGGCGGTCGCGATCGCGCTGGCCAACCCTCTCCAGGTGTTCCGCTCCGCCGCGCTGATGCTGTTCGATCCCCAGCTGATCGTGCTGGGTCCGGCGGCGTTCGTGATCATGGACACGCTGGGGGCGGCCGGCTTCATGATCTACGGCCTGGTTTACCCGGCCGTCATCGGCACCCTGTGCGCGACGGCCGGCTACTTCATGTTCCGCCGCGGCGACCTGCCCTGATGCAGGAGCTTTCCCGCACCTTTGGTTACCAGAGCGTGGCGGAAGACGAGCGCACACGCCTGATCCGGCGCGTATTCGCCAGCGTGGCGCCACGCTACGATCTGATGAACGACCTCATGAGCATGGGCATCCACCGGCTCTGGAAGCGCCGCCTCGCGCGCGAAGCCAGTGCGCTGCCAGGCCAGGTGGTGGTCGATCTTGCCGGCGGCACGGGGGACGTGGCTGCGCTCATGGTTTCGAGTGGGGCACACGTGATAGTGTGCGACCCCAGTCTGGCAATGATGACTCAGGGGCGCGTGCACAAGCCATCAAACTTGAAATGGCTGGCAGGCACCGGAGAACGGATTCCCCTGGCGGACAGCACGGCCGATACCATGACCATCGCCTTCGGCATCCGCAACGTCACCAGCCTGGAAGACGCCCTGAAGGAAGCGCTGCGGGTGCTGAAACCGGGCGGACGCTTCCTGTGCCTGGAATTCTCCCGCCCCTGGGCGCCGGTCAAGCCTTTCTACGACCTCTTTTCCTTCACCGTGATTCCCCGCCTTGGCGCGTGGGTGGCACGCGACCCGGAAGCCTATACCTACTTGGTCGAATCCATCCGCCGCTTCCCGGACCAGCAGGAGATGCAGCGCATCATGGAGCAGGCAGGTTTTTCTGCGGTGAACTACCGCAACCTGTCCTTCGGCATCGCCTGCCTGCATCGTGGCGTCAAATCCTCCTAACGGTCATGGCAATAGTGCCACCCCGATTATGAATCTCGCCATGGCCGTTTCCCCCTCCCCGCTTCGGCAGGCTCAGTGCTGCGCTGCCCTCCCCCGTTGCCTGAGCGCAGCCGAAGGCGGGGAGAGGGGGACGAAGACTCGCCATGCGAGCTCTCTTCGATCATGAAGACCCTGCTCAACCGCTGGCTTGAGCGCGCAGCAGCAAGCGACCCGGACGCACCGGCGCTGATGGTGGAAGGCGAAGTGTTCAGTTATTCAGCTCTGCTGTCGGCCAGCCCGGGCGGGCTGCCGGAACGTCTGGCGAAGCTGCTGAAACAGCCGGAACTGCCCGGCAGCGCCGAGCTGCTCATCGCCACCAGCGGCAGCACGGGCGAGCCCAAACAGGTGATGTTGAGCGCGGCCAGCCTGGAAGCGTCGGTGCGGGCCAGCCGCAGCCGCATTCCCCTGGCGCCGGGCGATATCTGGCTAAACTGCCTGCCTCTTCAGCACATCGGCGGATTGGCCATTTTTTACCGCTGCGCCGAGGCCGGCGCCACCGTCCTGCTGCACGGCCAGTTCGATGCGAAGCGGGTTCGGGAAGACATGGAACGCTTCTGTGTGACCCATATTTCACTGGTGCCCGCCATGCTCGCGCGCCTGCTGGAGGCCGGCCCGCCGCCGGTGCGGCTTAAATATGCCCTGACCGGCGGCGGCCCTCTGTCGGAAAAGCTGGCACGGCGTGCGCATGAGGCAGGCTGGCCGCTCTGCCCCACCTACGGCATGAGCGAGACTGCCTCGCAGGTAGCGACGCTGGCTTCGTTTCCGCCCGGCTGGCGCGAGGGCATGGCCGGTCCGCCGCTGCCGGGAATCAGCGTGGAAATCGTCGATGAAAACGGCCTGCCAACCCAGGACGAAGGCCGCATCCGCGTGCGCGGCCCCGCCGTCATGGCGGGCTACGCCAATCCGGCAGGCGAAGCCGGCCATGGCYTGCTGGACGGCTGGTTCCTCAGCGGCGACCGGGGCTATTTCGACGAGCGCGGCAACCTGGTGGTRYTGGGCCGTCACGACGACATGCTGGTGAGCGGGGGCGTCAAAGTCCACCCCGCCGAGGTGGAAAGCCGGCTGCTCGCCTGCCCGGGCGTGAGCGATGTCGCGGTGACTGCCGTCAGCGACGAGGTATGGGGCGACCGCATCACGGCGCTGGTGGTTGGAGAAGACATGCAGGCGGTGGAGTGCTGGTGCCGGACGCACTTGCCCTCAGCACAGCGGCCGCGCCGATTCCTTGCCGTTGCCGCGCTGCCGCGCAATGCCATGGGCAAACTGGAGCGCAAGCGCTTGCCTGCACTGGCCAGAGGCATGGAAAATGAGCCCCTATGCTGAAACGTTTCCGCCCCGATGATCCGGCCTTTCTGGAACAGATTGAAAGCCGTCTCAGAACCATGCTGCGTCATGCCGGCATGGCCGACAGCGGCCTCCTCAGCATCACTCTGGCAGCACCTGAAATTCCCTGCGCCGGATTGCCTGGAGCGTTTCATGAACTGTTCTACTGGAGCAGGCCCGCAGCRCASCAKGAAATWCTGGGCCTGGGYGYRGCGGCRRCTTTCYSKGCCGARGGCGAGGCGCGCTGGCCKRRRCTGRRTGCSGCATTTGACGGCTGGCGCMAGCATTGGCGCCATGAGGATATAGACCACACCGGCCTGCAGCCCCTCGCTTTGGGTGGCTTTGCCTTTGCGGCGGAACCGGACAGCAGCGCGGCATTGCCGTCAGCACGGCTGAAAGTGCCCGAACTGCTGCTGCGGAGGCAGGGCGAAATCAGCGCCCTGACATTCACTTTCAGCGCACCACCCGGTGAAGCAGCTATCGCCTCCGCCATGGTGCGCCTGCGCCAGCTGATGACGGCACTGGCTCAGAACAGCGGGCCCGAGCATACCCCCCCACCCTTGCAGCGCCTCTACAATACACTGGATGACCAGGCCTGGCTGGCACGGGCCGCACAGGCCGTGCGCGATATTCGCAGCGGCAGGCTGGACAAGGTGGTGTTGAGCCGTCGCGTATCGTTTCATGGCACACAGGATTTCGACCCGGCCCAGGTCATGGCGGATCTGGAGCAGCACTATCCCTCATGCGCCCTGTTTGCCGCGGATACGGCGGATGGCGGCGTATTTCTCGGCGCCAGCCCGGAAACCCTGGTGCGCCTGCAGAATGATGAGGTGTATTGCGATGCGCTGGCTGGCACGGCGTGGGAAGAAGGCCGGGCCGCGCTTGCCGCAGACCAGATACTGCTCGCCGACGTGAAAAATGGCCGCGAACACCGCCTCGTGGTGCAGGCCATCGCCGAGGTTTTGCGCCCTGTGTGCGCCAGCCTGGAAGTGCCCGATGCGCCGCAGATCCGGCGCCTGGGCCAATTGCGCCACCTGTGGAGCAGCCTGCGCGGGCGCGTCAAGACAGGCATCAGCTTGCTCGAGCTGCTGCAGCGCGTGCACCCCACCCCGGCTGTCGGCGGCTATCCGCGTCAGGCCGCGCTGGATTGGCTGGCCCAGCATGGAGAACAGCGTGAAGGCTGGTACACCGGCGCCATCGGCTGGCTGGATGCCGCCGGAGATGGCGAGTTCGCCGTCGCCCTGCGTTGCGCCCATCTCCAGGGGCGGGTAGCGCATCTTTATGCCGGAGCCGGTATCGTGGCCGGCTCGGAGCCGCAGCGGGAACTGGCCGAAACCGAAGCCAAACTCGCAGCCATGCTGCATGCGCTGAGAGCAAGCCGGGGCTGAAAATCCGCCATCCGGCATGGCGTATGTCCGCAACAATGACATACTTCCTTCTGAAACATCGCTTAACGCCAAAATCCGTTTGAAGTTCCAGACATAATGAAGCGGCAGACTGGAACGCATAATCCAAAAAATTATTCCCATGCCGTAACCCTGCGCCAGATGGTCGAAAGCGCCCTGCTCCGTCCGTTATTTTTGTATATGTCATATGGACAAAGGCGGCACTGTTCTCTATTATTCCATCGGCACATTCAGGATGCATATATCCTTAATTGTCCAGCAGGCAGCAGTTAAACAACAAACCAAGCAAAAACAAGAAAAATCGGGAAAGCATGCA
>PQAG01000108.1 GCA_003104895.1 Nitrosomonadales bacterium | reverse complement strand
GAAAGATCCTGATCGGCAAGATGCTCGCTGTGCATCAGCGGCATGTACAGGAAACCGGGCCGCTCGCGAGCAATCTGCTTCTCATACCCCCTGGCAATGGCCAATTTGCAGACTTCGACCGCCTGCTGCCCGGTCGAGAAACTTCTGGCTTCGCCGCGGAACATGTTGAGCGGCAGTTGATCGAGCACGATCACCAGTGCCAGGCAGCCTTCTGGGCTGTTCTTCCAGTCATCCAGCCGCCCTTCAGCAGCCGCACACCATAGCTGTTCATACCTGGCGCGAATCTCCGCATCCAGCGCCGGCGTGGAAGAGAACCAGCGCGAGGCCATGGGCTCCGAGTACCAGAATTCCAGGATGTCACCGGGGGTGATGGGGAAGCTATCCGTATCGCCTTGCAATGCAGCCATGATCAAACTTCCACCAGCACCGGCCCGGGGAAAATCAGCGCGCAGCGGATCGCCTTGCCGGGAAACACGCTTTCCATGGCAGTCCGGTATTCGCGCATCTGCCCCAGATAGGGCGCAGCCAGGGCTTGTGGATCGCCCCCGGAAGCACCTGTCTTGTAGTCGAGCACCCACACGCTGTCGTCAAATTCGACCAGCCGGTCAAGGCGCCGCAGTTCTCCTCCCGCGCCCTGATAGCCGAGTTCGTTGTAGGCCGCAAGATACTGGCCGGGATCGTAAAAGCGGCGCAGTTGCGGCGCCTGCAGTACCTCCAGCGCGCCCTGCCAGAGCGAGGCGAAGGCGTCCTCATCCAGCGCAAGCCTGGCCCTCAGGCTTTCCGCCTGATCCGCGAGCGGCTTTTCAGGGCGCATCCATTCCAGCAGGGCGTGCATCCGGATGCCGTAAAGCCGCGCCGCATCCAGTTTTATGGGCTCGCGCCGGCCGGTGGGCGGCACGGGCAAGGGTCGGGGCGGGGCTTCTTCCCGCGCCAGCGGCATGACCGTGGCAGCGGGTTGCTGCGGCAGCACCGCGGGCAGTTCGCTCTTGAATCCGGCCTCCGCAAGGCCGAGGTGAAGCTGCTGGTACCACGCGTCTGCCCCCCTGCTGCTGGCGCAGCCGCTCACGATGAACATCTGCCGCGCCCGCGTCAAGGCGACATAGAGCAGGTTGAGATTCTCGCGCCGGGCATGCTCCTGCTCCTCGTTCACAAGGCGCTTATGCGCCCGCGCCAGCTCGCCCGTGTGACTCAGCAGCGAAAAATAGCGCGGCGCCGGCGCTTCTGGCGGCCAGTCGAGCAGCACGCGGTAACCGCCATCATTGCGCGGCGCCGTATTGGCGTCCAGCAGCCACACGATGGGCGCTTCGAGCCCCTTGGCGCCATGCACCGTGAGTATCCGCACCGCATTGCCGCCATCGCCGATCAGCCCTTCATCCGGCGATTCCTGCTCGGGCGCCCGGCGCAGGGCGGCCACTTCGTTGATGAAGCGCGCCAGGCTGGGATAGCGCCCGCTATCCATGTTCAGCGCCAGTTCGATGAACGCATGCAGATTGGCCTGCACCGCCTCCGCCGTGGCCTCCGGCACGGCACTGCGGTAGCGCGCCAGCACCTCGCCCTCGAAATAAATCCGGTCCAGCAGGTCGTGCACCGGCAGCCGGTCTGCCACTTCCTGCCAGGACTGGAGGCGTGAACGCGCCTGCTGCAGCGAGGGGCTCAGCGTTTCGTCATCCAGCTGGCGCAGGCGCTGCCACCAGTTGAACCCCTCCCTTCTTTCCATGGGCAAAGTGGAATCCAGTTCACCCGGGCTTGCCAGCTGCATCAGATCTTCATCGGAGCAGCCAAAGATGGGCGAGCGCAGCACCTGCGCCAGTTTCAGGTCGGCGAAAGGCGTGGCCAGGAATTCCAACAGGGCAACCAGGTCGCCGCATTCCAGCGTATCCAGCAGGCCGCCCTGGCGCGAGCTGAGATAGGGGATGCGCGCCGCGCGCAGCTTGCGTTCATAGCTGGCAAGCCAGGTGCGCCCCCGCACCAGGAGCATGAAATCGCGGTATTCGGCGGGACGTGGGCCGGTTTTCTCATCCATGACCTGCCACTTGCCGGCCATGGCCGAGATTTTTTCCGCCACCTGTTCGGCTTCCCTTTCGTGGCGCGCATCCTCGTCTTCCACGCGCGCCTGCTGCAAGGGGTTGCGCAGTTCCAGCCCGTCTTCGCTGACGGAGACAGCGATATCTTTTTCCGCCAGCGGCAGGACTGCGATGGCCCCTGGCAGATCGCCATGATGCCAGGCATGCTCGCGGAAGCCGCTGAAATCGGGCTGCGCCGCAAACACCTTGTTCACCGCTTTAATCACCTCTGGCGCGCTGCGGCGCGAAGTGTCCTGCGCCAGCCGGGCGGCGGCGAAATCGCGCGCCAGATCCTGCGCGGCAATCTGGAACAGGCGCGGCTCGGCGCGCCGGAAGCGGTAGATCGACTGCTTCGGGTCGCCCACCAGGAAAACCGTTGGGCGGTTCCCCGCCGCCCCGTAGGCGGACAGCCAGGATTGCATGACCTGCCACTGCAGCGGGTTGGTGTCCTGAAACTCGTCCAGCAGGATATGCTGGTAGCGGCTGTCCAGCTTGCACTGCATGTATTCAGCATGCTCGCTGCGGCTCAAAAGCTGGAATACGCGCCATTCCACGTCGGCGAAATCCAGCATCTGGCGCTCTTCCTTGATCTGCTGGTAGGCCGCCAGCAATGCAGCCCCGCAAAGCAAACCGTCACGATTGAAGCGATAGGCCGCCTGCGCGGTGAGCTGATCCCGTGCGGCATCCAGACGGCTGCAAATCCATTCGTGCAGCTCGACCAGGCGCGCATCCCCCGCAGCCCCCAGTTCCTTGGGTGGTGATTTGCGGATTTTGCGCGAGCGCGCCTTGTCCTCGCCGGTAAAGCACACCTGCCAGATCCGTTCGAAGCGCTGGCGCGGGTCCGGAAGCCGTGCCGCATCGGCCAGTTGCCGGGCGTAAGCCTGGTCAGTCGCCGTGTTCAGTCCCAGCAGCCGGGCATACTCATCCAGGTTTCCGGCAAGCATCGCATCCTGCCACAGCCCGGCCAGCACATCCAGTTCGGGGTCAACATCCAGTTCGGCGCGCACCCGCTCCACGGCGTAAGCCACCGGGTCTGCCTGGCCGGCCGTATAGGCCCACCACTCGGCGCGCTTGGCCACGAAACCCAGCAGCAGGGCGCGGGTATTGCTCAAACCGTATTCGCGGAACAGGGACTGCAGGGCGGAAGCGCCGGGGTCGCCGCCGGCCTGTTCGGCCAGATCCTCGGCAAAATTCTGCCAGGCTTCTTCCTGCAGGGCTGCCGTCTGGTCGAGCAGGCTGAAGTTGCCGACAGAGCCATCGCCCAGCGGCGCGCGCTGCAGCAGCTGCAGAAACCAGCCGTGGAAGGTGTTGATGGTGAGCGCGGGCTCGGCGGTCAGCACCCGCTCCATCAGGTTGCGCGCCTCGGGCAGGAGGGCCTCGATCTCGTGCTCGGACAGCGCGCGCTGGCGCAGAAATTCGCGCACTTTTTCTTCCGGCTGCAGGGCCAGCACATTGAGCCATTCCAGCAGGCGCGCCTGCATTTCCTGCGCGGCCTTGCGGGTGAAGGTGATGGCCAGGATCTCGCCCGGCTGCGCCCCCGCCAGCAGCTGGCGCAGRATGCGCGACACCAGCAGCCAGGTCTTGCCGCTGCCGGCACAGGCCTCGATCACCACCGAGCGGCGGGGATCGAGCGCCGTTCTGAAATCGAATGTRTCACTCATTCCAGTAGTCCTTGCGGCATAGTCCGCGCATTTCGCAGTACTGGCAGGCCGCCGCCACACCCTGGGCAGGCAGCGGCGCGCCTTCGTGCAGCGACTGGAACAGGCTCTGCAGGCGCTCAAGGCTGGCGCCGGCCAGCTCGGCCAGCGGCTCGGGGGGTTCAAGCTGGCGCACCACTTCCTCGTCCACGGCGACAAATGCCGCCTGCCGGGGCGGGGTTTCGAGCAGCAAGGCGTAGCAGGCCAGCTGCACATCCTCGCCGGCGGGCTTGAGCTTTTTCTTCAGGCTGTCGAAATTTTGCGTCTTATAGTCCAGCACCGCCTGCTCCTGGCCCCTGCGGTCCACCCGGTCCAGCCTGCCGCGCAGGGTGAGCTGACGCTCGCCCGCCAGCGCAACCGGCCGCGTGCACGCCAGCTCGCCCGCCTGCCATCGCCAGCCTTCGCGTTCGCGCTGCTGCTGCCAGGCCAGATAACCGGGAATGGCGGCCTGCCAGCGCAGCAGCCAGGCATGGCTGACAAAATCCGCCTCGATCGCCCGGTTGAAAACTTCTCTGCTGATTTCATGCAGGGCCTGCTCTATTTCATCTGGCGCGCACTCCATCACGACTGGGTAACGGCCATGGAAGCGGTGCAGAATCTCGTGCACGTATTCGCCGTAGTCGCGCTTCTCCAGCGCCAGGGCCACCTCGTCCAGCTCGTTCAGGTGCAGCGCATGGCGCGCGAAGAACTGGTAGGGGCAGGCCATCAGGCTGTTGTAGCCGCTTGCGGAAATGGTCCCGGGAACGAGAGCGGATGGCAGGGATGGCGCAGGGCGAGTTGTCATGGCGAGCGCAGCGAAGCCATCCTGTTCCTCCGCAGCGCGAATTCTCGAAGGGATTGTTTCGGCGCCCTTCAATGACCTGCCATACGCCAGCACATGAAAAGTCTCCAGGCGCTCGAACCACGGGCTGAGCGGATTGGGTTCGCCGTTCTTGCGCGCCTGCCACGTCACCCGCACTTCCGGCACAGCCGTCAGCAGGCCGGTCAGGTCCTGCCGTTCGGATTCCAGCGCCGTGCGGCGGCCCGGCAGGCCGAGCTGGGCGCGCACCGGCTGGTTGAAGAACACGCTTTCCCGCCCCTGCCCCGGCAAATGGGCCGCATCGGCACCGGCGATGATCGCTGCGTCAAAATCCCGCAGACGGCAGGCGGCAAGGTGCGTGAATACCACCGGACTGGTGATGCTTTCGTCGCGGAACACCGCCTCTTCAAGCTGCTGGTTGAGCCACTGGCGCCACTCGGCGTAGCGGAACAGGGTCGCATCGGGGGACAGCTCGTGACGCAAGCCATCCAGCAGCCGCAGCACCTGCTCGCCCGCCTGGTCGCGCTGCAGGCCCGGAAGGATTCCCAGCAGTTCAAGGCTCTCCTGCAAGGATTGCAGCCATGACGCGAGCGGGCGCTGTTTTTTCCTGTCCAGTTTTTGCTGCGCTTCATACAGGATCTGCAGCAATTCCAGCACGTCCTCATCCTCGCCCGCGAGCGCACGGTAGCGATGGAGGTGAGACACCACGCTGTGCCTGCGTATCAGTTGTTCCAGGCGGTACACCGTATTGCGGCGGCGGGCGCCATCCCAGGCGGAAAAGATGAACGGGGACTTGAGCAGGTCGAGCAGATCCTGGAAATGGAACTGGCTATCCAGGTTGTCCAACCAGCGCATCAGCACGGTGCTGGCGCTGGTGGTGGACAGGGTCCATCCGGTCTCGTCCTGCACAAGCACTTCCGCCCGCTCCAGCAATGCGCGCGCGCGCCGGGCCACCAGGCGGTCCTGCACCACCACTGCGATGGCCGTTTTGCCCTCCGCCAGCCATTGGCCGATGCGGAACGCCAGCGCTTCGGCCTCGTGTTCCAGGCCATGCGCGCCAAATAAGGAAATACGCTGCCCCAGCGCGCTTGCGGGCGCATTGCTGCGGCAGGCCGCTGCGCGCTCATGCAGCGGCGCAGCCTGCTCCGGGCCGGCCCATGCCGCTTCCAGCAGATAGGGCAGCCCTGCCGGATCTCCCTGGCTGCCATCGCTGTTGAAGCAATGCACGGCATGGGCTTGCGCATAGCGCTCCAGGAACGCCTGTTCCACCGGCATCAGGGCCTGGAGCCCGGCCAGATACAGCGGGCCCGGCGCCTCGGCGGCCAGGAGCGACAATTGCAGCTGGTAATGCGCCGCGTCATCCAGCTCGCCGCTGCCCGACATGGCATGCCACAATTCATGCACCAGCCGCGCCTCGAACTGCATCGGGCCGCCGCGCCGCGCCTGATAGGCCGCTTCCAGCTGCTGCAAGAAATCCTCGCCGGAAGCCGGGAGCTGCACCTGCCACAGGGTGATTTCATCGAACAGGCGCAGCAACTCGGCGCTGACATGCCACAAATCCCCCTGGCGGAACCACTCCGTAGCGCGCAATGCCTGATAGATCATTGCCTGACGGCGGCTGAGCGGCATCCTTGCCACGCCCGGCTCGGTCTGCCCGGCCAGATCCCTGAGCGTAGCGAAGCGCGGCAGCAGCAGAGTTGGCACACCTGCAGCCTCGCGCAGCGCACGGCCGAAACTCCCGGCAGCATGCAGGTTGGGCAGCAGCACGGTCAAACCGCTCAGATTGGGCAGGCGCGAGCGCTCCAGAGCGACGATTTCACGCGCCGCAGTTGCAATCAACCGGTCCGGCGCAATGGGATGAACGCCCAAGCCGCTCATTTCAGCACGAACCGCATACCCAGCATGGCGCAGGCGGTCAGCGCCACGCCTGCGGCAAAATTGAGCCAGAACGGCCAATGGCTGCGCGGCTCGAACACAAATGGCAGGAAGAACAGCAGCGAGGGCGGCACCAGGAAGAAAATGTCGCGCGCGAAAGCGCTCACCCGCCCCATGTCCCGGGTATCCCAGTACAGCCACGCCATGGCCAGCATCGAAGTCAGCGGCAAGGCAATCACGACCGCGCCCCAGAAGGGGGAGCGCTTGGCGATTTCCACTGCAGCAAGCAGAACCGCCACGCTGATCAAAACTTTTACCACCAGCATCAATGCTTCCCTAAGTCGGTATTTTTGGTTAGCATAGCGTCTACATCCGTGTTTGGCCACCTACGACAGACGCCACCCCAACAGGCTTCAATCCGATCATTCCCACTATTTCAGAACGTTACGAGGTAAGTCATGAGCGAACATATCCATTACATCAGCGACGATTCTTTCGAGCAGGAAGTGCTGCAGTCGCAAATCCCTGTGCTGGTTGACTACTGGGCAGACTGGTGCGGCCCGTGCAAGATGATCGCTCCGATTCTCGACGAAGTCGCTCAGGAATACGCGGGAAAAATCAAAATCGCCAAGCTCAACATCGACGAAAACCAGGCCACGCCGCCCAAGTTCGGCATTCGGGGCATTCCGACCCTGATGATTTTCAAGAACGGCAACGTGGAAGCCACCAAGGTGGGCGCCCTGTCAAAGTCCCAACTCACAGCCTTTATTGACAGCAACATCTAAAGCCGTTACGCTTCACCCTAATTACTCTCTTCGACTGGCAAGCACCTAGCTTGCCAGCTCAGGTTTCACCAGCCCCGGCCTTTCCCGCACCACTTCTTACAAGCGCTTCCTCTCCATGCATCTATCCGATTTAAAGCAAAAACACGTTTCCGAACTGGTTGAAATGGCGATCGCCAATGAAATCGATGGCGCCAGCCGGCTGCGCAAGCAGGATCTGATTTTCGCCCTGCTGAAAAATCAGGCCAAAAAAGGCGAGAGCATCTTTGGAGATGGCACGCTGGAAGTGTTGCAGGACGGCTTCGGTTTTCTGCGCTCTCCGGATACCTCGTATCTGGCCGGCCCGGACGACATCTATGTCAGCCCCTCGCAGATTCGCCGTTTCAACCTGCACACCGGCGACACCATACAGGGCGAGATCCGCACCCCCAAGGAAGGCGAACGCTATTTCGCACTGGTCAAGGTGGACAAGGTCAACAGCGARCCGCCRGAGAATTCCAAGCACAAGATCCTGTTCGAAAACCTCACGCCGCTGTTCCCGACCCAGCCGCTGCTCCTCGAACGCGACATCAAGGCGGAAGAAAACATCACCGGCCGCGTCATCGACATGATCGCGCCCATCGGCAAGGGCCAGCGCGGCCTGCTGGTCGCCAGCCCGAAATCCGGCAAGACCGTGATGCTGCAGCACATTGCCCATTCCATCGCGGCCAACCACCCGGACGTCATCATGATCGTGCTGCTGATCGACGAGCGCCCGGAGGAAGTGACGGAAATGACGCGCACCGTGCGCGGCGAAGTGGTTGCGTCCACCTTCGACGAACCCGCCACGCGCCACGTCCAGGTAGCCGAAATGGTCATTGAAAAAGCCAAGCGCCTGGTCGAGCACAAAAAGGATGTGGTCATCCTGCTCGACTCCATCACCCGCCTCGCGCGCGCCTACAACACGGTGGTACCGGCCTCCGGCAAGGTGCTCACCGGCGGCGTCGACGCCAACGCGCTGCAGCGCCCCAAGCGCTTCTTCGGCGCGGCGCGCAACATCGARGAAGGCGGCAGCCTGACCATCATCGCCACCGCCYTGGTGGACACCGGCTCGCGCATGGACGACGTGATTTACGAAGAGTTCAAGGGCACCGGCAACATGGAAATCCATCTTGACCGCAAGATGGCCGAGAAGCGCCTCTACCCCGCGATCAACGTCAACCGCTCCGGCACCCGCCGCGAGGAACTGCTGATCAAGCAGGACATCCTGCAAAAGATCTGGGTGCTGCGCAAACTGCTCTACCCGATGGACGACCTGGAAGCAATGGAATTCCTGCTCGACAAGATCAAGGCCACCAAGAGCAACGCCGACTTCTTCGACTCCATGCGCAGGGGATAAGCTTCCAGGCCGCGGCTGCTTCGCGGTCGCACGTCCCGAGGCTCCGCGCTACGCAGCCACACCTCTCAGCAATCGCATTCCTGCCCGACAAGATCAAGGCCACCAAGAGCAACGCAGACTTCTTCGACTCCATGCGCCGCGGATAAGCTTCCAGGCCGCGGCTGCTTCGTGGCCACTCTGATCACAACCCAGCCCGCAGCATGCGTCACCCCCCTGAGAGCGAACGCTACCGGCACACCCGCTCCCTGAGCGCAGCCGAAGGGAGATGCCATTCGACCCGCACGCACCCGTGGCAGCTGGATTTTACGATGCTTTTGCCTGATCCTTGCGGTTGCCCAGCAGATCGAAGTGTGCCCGCACCCATTCTTCCCCGCTATCGACGACCTCAGTAAGCCGGATACTGAAAATATTGTTGCGGTAGTGCATGTCCAGCAGACGGCCGTCTCGGTAGTCCTGTGTTTGCAGGATCAGGCTGCTGTCGATGTCGCGCTGGTAGAGCTTGGGCAGGAAAACCGACTTGATCGCCTGCCCGCCGTTCCCATCCGCAGAAATCAGGGTAACCTGTTTGGGATCATCGCTTAAGCGTTCGATCCCAAGTTCCGGCAAGCCCGCTTCGCCGTCCTTTTTCCACCGCACAACGCCGATTTCCCAGCTCCCATCGTGGCCGGAAGGCTTGACCAGCACCAGCTTGCCTTCCTGGGCGCGCTCGGTATGACGCGCTTCGACCAGGCCGTAGCCGCCCTCGCTCTCATCCTGCACTGCCCAGTGTTCAAACGGGATTTTATGGCCGCAACGCCTGTCGCCAGGCTGCAGGCAACTGTAAATTGCGCCGACGCCGCACGCCATTTCCATCATCCTGTCCTCCACCGGCGAGCGATGCAGGCGCCGTGCCGCTTCAGGACGAATCCAGTAACGCGCGACATAATCCAGCAGCTCGATGCAATCCGGCACGACGCAGTCTTCGCCCAGTTCCACATGTTCGCTCCAGTCTCCTTCGCTCAGGCCTGCGCGCGATTTGCGAATCTGCAGGTAGAGATCGGCCATGCTCCAGCAGCGCAGGGTGGGGCTGTGCATTTCTTCCAGCAACTTGCGCGCGCCGGCGCCAGTGGAAAGATCCACGCAATGCATGTGCGTATCCGGAGTGCAGTCCCGGTCCAGCTCCACCAGGCGCGCCCAGTGATCGAGCCAGTGATCCACCATTTCCAGCTGCGATGGTTTGAGTGTCATGGGTTTGATCATGTCGAGCAGCAGGATATGCATGTATTCGTTGCTGCAGGTGCTCAGACGCTTGCTGTCGAGGCTGACTTCGGTGCCGGCGAAGCGGCTTTCCTCCGACATCTGGTAATACTTGTGCAGGCGCTTCCACATGACCGGCTGCACCGGCTCCTGGTGAAAATAGCCCCATTTGATGCTCTGTCCGTAATAGCGCAGCGCACGCGCCGTAATGGTGGGCAGGTAGCGGCTGAATTCGGTTTTCCCGCGCTGTGCCACGACTTCGCGAATGAACAGCTGGTAGGCGTGGGCGAACTGGGAAAACAGCGTGGTCATGCTTTTCCACAACGCATCCTCGGCCCGTTTCAAGTCAGCCTGGTGATGAAAGTAGGTTACGCCAAGCCTGTGCTGGAATACCTGGCTGGTTTCATCCAGATGCATCAGCACTTTCAGGCGTTCCCTGGTAGGCGCCTCCTGGTTTTTCATGAAGTCGGCCAAACCCTCGATGACCTGTTTTAGCGCGTCATATTCATCCTCATGGCGCAGGGTTTGCAGCCATTGATCGGCGGCTTTCACATTATCGAGAAAACCAGCCTGTTTCTTGCTGAACAAAGTCAAAAAATTGAACATGGGACCATTGCTATATAAGACCTAGTTGTTCAGCATATTTCATGCTGACGGCTGGCGCAAGCCTTGATCCAGCAATAAAAAAGGCGCCGCAGCGCCTTTGCATATTCCCGGCAGCCCAGGTCAGACTCAGGCGCCGCCAGAATCCCGCAGGGTGATGTCATACTGCGGCCCCACCAGCACTTTTTGCAGCCCCAGTTTTTTGCCCAGATTCAGCACCAGAGGCCCATTGATGTTGGCGCTGACGCCGCCCTGGAATACCGCCCTCTCGTCCGCAGCGCCTAATGGCCTGTAAACCATCAGCACCACCGCCAGCTCCGCAGGGCTTCCTGCCTGCAGCAAGGCGGCCTCTTCATCCGACAGGGCAAGCTCGTAGTTGAAGCCGAAGAGGGCCGGGTCAACGATCGAAAAGGCAAGCGCCGGGTCGTCCAGGGATTGCAGGTAGAACACGACCGGACCGGCCTTGTCCTCATGCAATAGCTGATAACGGCCGCAGCCCTCAAACCCGGGCAGGCCGCGCGGAAAGGTCAGGATGGTATCCGGATTGATTTCCAGCTCGCCAAAGCGGGTGGTGTCGATTTTCATCAGTGTTCCCTGTTTACAAGGTCTTGGAATAGCGCGGTTTCAATTCCGCCGTCTGCTGGCGCAGGTAGGCGTCAAAGGGCATGGCGATGTTGCGCAGGAAGATGCGGCCGGTCTCGGTTACCCGGATGATGCCCGGCTCCAGCGCAATCAGGCCATCCGCTGCGAGATCCTTGAGGTCGCCCAGGGCATCGGCAAAGAAAGTATCGAAATCAATGCACCATTGCCGGCCGAATTTGGCCTTGTCCAGTTCCAGATCGCACATGATGCCGCTGATTGCCTCGCGGCGGATCATGTCGTCGCGGGAAATGCGCAGGCCGCGCTCCGTCGCCAGCCCGCCCGAGGCGATGCGGCGCTGGTATTCGGCCAGGTTTTTGGCGTTCTGCACATACACTTCCGCCGTCTGGCTGATGGCGGACACGCCGAAGGCATAGATGTCGCAATCCTTGTGCGTGGTGTAGCCCTGGAAGTTGCGGTACAGGGTCTTGCTCTGCTGCGCCGTGACGATCTCGTCATCCGCCTTGGCGAAGTGGTCCATGCCGATATAGACATAGCCCGCGTCAGCCAGCCGCTCCATCATCAGCTTCTGCAATGCCAGCTTGGTGGGCAGATCAGGCAGATCGCTTTCGATGATCAGCTTCTGGTGCTTTTTCATCCACGGCACATGGGCGTAGTTGAACACCGCCAGGCGGTCCGGGCCGAGGGCCAGCATCTTGTCCAGGGTCAGGGAAAAACTCTCCACGGTTTGATGCGGCAGCCCCACCATGAGATCGATATTGATGCTGCTGAACCCCGCCTCGCGCAGCCAGCCATAGACCTGACGGATCAGCGCCTCCGGCTGCACGCGATTGACCGCCTTCTGCACCTTCTCATC
>PQAG01000107.1 GCA_003104895.1 Nitrosomonadales bacterium | reverse complement strand
ATCCGTGCCGATCTCAATGTGCCCGTCAAGGAAGGCAAAGTGACTTCCGACGCGCGTATCACTGCTTCCATGCCGACCATCGAGCACGCCATGAAGGCGGGTGCCAGGGTGATGGTGACCTCCCACCTGGGCCGCCCGACTGAAGGCGAATGGTCTGCCGAGAACTCCCTGCAGCCCGTGGCTGATGTTATGTCCGCCAAGCTGGGCAAGACCGTGCGCGTGGTCAAGGACTGGGTTGACGGCGGCTTTGACGTCGCCGCAGGCGAAGTCGTGCTGCTGGAAAACTGCCGCATCAACAAGGGCGAGAAGAAAAACGTCGAGGAGACCGCCAAAAAGTATGCCGCCCTGTGCGACGTGTTCGTGATGGACGCTTTCGGCACCGCGCACCGTGCAGAAGCTTCCACCTACGGCGTGGCCCAGTTTGCTCCGGTGGCCTGCGCCGGCATCCTGCTGACCGAGGAACTGGACGCCCTGACCAAGGCGCTGCTCAGCCCGGCCCGCCCGATGGTCGCCATCGTCGGCGGTTCCAAGGTTTCCACCAAGCTGACCGTGCTCGAGTCGCTGTCCGAGAAAGTGGACCAGATGGTGGTCGGCGGCGGCATCGCCAACACCTTCCTGGCCGCCACTGGCAAGAATGTCGGCAAGTCGCTGTGCGAAACCGATCTCATTCCGACCGCCCAGGCCCTGATGAGCAAGATGACCGCGCGCGGCGCCACCATCCCGGTCGCCGTCGACGTGGTGTGCGGCAAGAAATTCGACGCCGCCGAACCGGCCGTGCTGAAAGACGCCGGCGCCGTGGCTGACGACGACATGATTTTCGACATCGGCCCGAAATCCGCCCAGGAACTCGTCGACATCATCATGAAGGCCGGCACCGTGGTGTGGAACGGCCCGGTCGGCGTGTTCGAGTTCGACCAGTTCGGCGCAGGCACCAAGGCCATCGCCATGGCGATCGCCAACACCAAGGCCTTCACCCTGGCCGGCGGCGGCGATACGATCGCCGCGATCCAGAAATACGACATCTACGACAAGGTCTCCTACATCTCCACCGCCGGCGGCGCCTTCCTGGAATTCCTTGAAGGCAAGAAACTGCCGGCTGTCGATATTCTCGAAAAGCGCGCCCAAGCCAAGTGAGGAGATAGGAGTGAGGAGTGAGGAGCGTAGAGCGGGTTTTACCCCTCACCCCTCACCCCTCACTCCTCACCATCAATGATACGCAGAACAAAAATAGTTGCGACCCTCGGCCCTTCTTCGAACGACCCCAAGGTGCTGGACCGGCTGATTGAAGCAGGTATGGATGTCGTCAGGCTGAATTTTTCCCACGGCAAACCCGAAGACCATATCGAACGCGCAGAAATGGTGCGCTCCCTGGCCCGCGCTCGCGGCCGTGCCGTTGGCGTGCTGGTCGACCTGCAGGGGCCAAAGATCCGCATCGGAAAGTTCGAAAACAGCAAGATTACCCTCGCCAATGGCGATACTTTCATCCTCGATGCCGACTGCAACCTGGGCAACCAGGAGCGCGTCGGGCTGGATTACAAGGATCTGCCCCGCGACGTGGGGCGTGGCTCCACCCTGCTTCTGGATGACGGCCGCATCGTGATGTGGGTGGAAGAAGTGCGCGGCAACGAGATCGTCTGCCAGGTGCGCCAGGGCGGCGTGCTGTCCAACAACAAGGGCATCAACCGGCAGGGTGGCGGCCTTTCTGCGGCTGCGCTGACCGACAAGGACAAGGAAGACATCAAGACCGCAGCGGCGCTCAAGGCGGATTATATTGCTGTTTCCTTTCCGCGCAATGCGGCAGACATGCTGCTGGCACGCGAGCTGATGCAAGCGGCGGGCGGCCATAGCATGCTGGTGGCGAAGATCGAACGCGCTGAAGCCATTCCGGCGCTGGAAGAGATACTCGAAGCCTCCGACGCCATCATGGTGGCGCGCGGCGACCTGGGCGTGGAAGTCGGCGATGCCGCCGTTCCGGCGCTGCAGAAGAAAATGATCCGCCTGGCGCGGGAAAAGAACAAGCTGGCGATCACTGCCACGCAGATGATGGAATCCATGATCACCAGCCCGATTCCGACGCGCGCGGAAGTTTCCGACGTGGCCAACGCGGTGATCGATGGCACGGATGCGGTGATGCTTTCGGCCGAAACCGCTGCAGGCCAGTTCCCGGTGGAAGCAGTGCAGGCGATGGACCGGGTGTGCGTGGAAGCGGAAAAGGAAATCGAGATCTCGCCCGCCAGCATGCGCATGAACCGCAATATTGGTTCGATTGACGAATCCATCGCCATGGCGGCAATCTACACCGCGAATCATTTGCAGGTCAAAGCCATTGCAGCCCTGACGCAGTCTGGCTCCACCACGCTGTGGATGTCGCGCATTGCCACCGCCGTTCCAATCTACGCCTTGACACCGCAGGTGGAAACCCGTAGAAAAGTGACCTTGTTCCGCGGCGTCCACCCGATCAATTTCAAGATGTTCACCCATGATCCGGAACTGCTGTTGCGCGAAGCGGAAGACGAACTGCGCCGCCGTGGCGCAGTGCGTGATGGCGACATGATTTTGCTGACCATCGGTGAGCCCATAGGCAAGTCCGGCGGCACCAACACCATGAAAATCGTCCGGGTTGGCGAGCATCGCAAGGCATAAATCTGGGGATGGGTGATAAGTAATGGGTGAAGAGAGCCCGCATTACCCATCACCCATTACCCATCACCATTATTTGTAAACTAGGAGATAAAACATGGCACTAGTATCAATGCGTCAACTGCTGGACCACGCCGCCGAGCACAGCTACGGCCTGCCGGCTTTCAACGTCAACAACCTGGAACAGGTTCAGGCCATCATGGAAGCCGCTGCCGAGTGCAACAGCCCGGTGATCATGCAGGGTTCCGCCGGCGCCCGCAAATACGCTGGTGAAGCCTATCTGCGCCACCTGATCCTGGCCGCCATCGAAGCCCATCCGGACATCCCGGTGGTGATGCACCAGGACCACGGCGCCTCCCCGGCGGTGTGCATCCAGGCCATGCGCTCCGGCTTCTCCTCCGTCATGATGGACGGCTCCCTGATGACCGACGGCAAGACCCCGTCGTCCTTCGAATACAATGTCGACGTCACCCGCAAGGTGGTGGAAATGTCCCACGCCATCGGCGTTTCCGTCGAAGGCGAGCTGGGCTGCCTGGGCTCCCTGGAATCCGGCCACGGCGAGAAGGAAGACGGCCACGGCGCCGAGGGCGAACTGTCCCACGACCAGCTGCTGACCGACCCCAACGAAGCCGCCGAATTCGTCAAGGCCACTCAGGTCGACGCCCTGGCCATCGCCATCGGCACCTCGCACGGCGCCTACAAGTTCACCAGCAAGCCCACCGGCGCCATCCTGCGCATCGACCGCGTCAAGGAAATCCACGCCCGCATTCCTTCGGTTCACCTGGTCATGCACGGCTCCTCCTCGGTGCCGCAGGACTGGCTGGAAATCATCAACAGCTACGGCGGCGACATGGGCCAGACCTACGGCGTGCCGGTTGAAGAGATCGTCGAAGGCATCAAGCACGGCGTGCGCAAGGTCAACATCGACACCGACCTGCGCATGGCGTCCACCGGCGCGATCCGCAAGTACCTGGCGGAAAACAAGAAGGACTTCGATCCGCGCAAGTACTACGCGGCCGCCAAGAAGGCCATGAAGGACATCTGCAAGGCCCGCTTTGAAGCCTTCGGTTCCGCTGGACAGGCCGGCAAGATCAGGCCGGTTTCCCTCGACGACATGGCAATCCGCTATGCCAAGGGCGAGCTGAACGCCGTGGTGAAGTAAGCGCCTGTTGCAGGCAGGCAAAAAAGGCGGCCCGGCCGCCTTTTTTGTTGCCCTGGCGGCTTGCTGTCTTTTTAAGCAGGATAAAACGGTATAAAATTACTGGCTTCCCAAAACGGCCATGACACCATGAAAATCGGGCCACACCAGCTCAAGAACAATCTGATTGTCGCGCCCATGGCGGGCGTAACGGACCGCCCTTTCCGCCAGTTGTGCAAGCTGATGGGGGCGGGCATGGCGGTATCCGAGATGGTGACCAGCAATTCCCTGCTTTACGGCAGCGCGAAAACCAAGCGGCGAGCGAACCACGAGGGTGAGGTCGAACCAGTCTCGGTGCAGATCGCCGGAGCGGATCCAGCCATGCTGGCCGAAGCCGCGAAATACAATGCCGGTCAGGGCGCCCAGATCATCGACATCAACATGGGCTGTCCGGCAAAAAAAGTGTGCAACGTCATGGCGGGTTCGGCCCTGCTGCAGGATGAGGCGCTGGTGGCGCGCATCCTCGGCGCCGTGGTGCAGGCGGTGGACATCCCGGTCACGCTGAAAATCCGCACCGGCTGGAATAAAGATAACCGCAACGCCATCCATATCGCCCGCATCGCCGAAGATTCCGGCATCCAGGCGCTGGCCATCCATGGCCGCACCCGCGCCTGCGGCTACAGCGGCGAAGCGGAATATGACACCATTGCCGCCGTCAAGACGCATGTCCGCATCCCGGTGATCGCCAATGGCGACATCACGACACCGGAAAAAGTCCGTCATGTCCTGCAATACACCGGAGCCGATGCCGTCATGATCGGCCGCGCGGCGATGGGCAGGCCGTGGATTTTCCGTGAGATTTCTCATTTCCTGCAAACCGGCAGGCATCTGCCGCCGCCAGAGGTGGCCGAAATCCACCGCGTGCTGACTGGTCATCTGCATGACCTGTACCAGTTCTACGGCGAATACACCGGCCTGCGCATGGCACGCAAGCATATTTCCTGGTACACCAAGGGTCTGGCGGGTTCGGCGAGCTTCAGGCGCGCCATGAACC
>PQAG01000106.1 GCA_003104895.1 Nitrosomonadales bacterium | reverse complement strand
CCGAGCAGACGCGCGCCACCGGCAAAGAAGAAGTCATTGAAAGCATCAAAACCGTATTTCTTCTCCAGAATTGCGGAAATCAGGCCGAATTTCGCCTTGATCACTGCCGGCAGTTCCGGGCGGAGGATATACAGGAACCAGGCCGTCCCCGCTCCGCCAACGGCGAGCCAGAAAGGCAGCGTGGTCAGCGCATGCAGCATCATCGCCAATACGCCGTGAAACTCATCCTTCATGTGCGCGAGCGCGTGATGTTCATGCGAGATATGGATGGTATCTCCGAAGTAACCGCCAAACAGTAGCGGTCCGATCAGCCATCCCGCCGCCACGGATGGAATCGCCAGCAGGAGGAGGGGCACGGTAACCACCCACGGCGACTCGTGCGGTTCAGCTGGCCCGTGGTGCCCATGATCGTCATGATGGCCGTGTCCGGCGGAAGGMGCATGGCGGAAACGCTCTTCACCGTGGAAAGTGTAGAACACCAGCCGGAAGGAATAGAAGCCGCCAATGAAYACGCCWGCAAGAATCGCCATGTAGGCGAATCCCGCTCCTGGTATGGTCGAAAGCCCGACCGCCTCRATGATCGAATCCTTGGAAAAGAAACCGGCAAACGGCGGCAGGCCGGCATTGGCGATGGCGCCGATGAGGACGGTCAGATAGGTGACCGGCATGTATTTGCGCAAACCGCCCATGTGGCGCATGTCCTGCTGGTGGTGCATGGCGATGATCACCGAGCCGGCGCCGAGGAACAGCACCGCCTTGAAGAAGGCATGGGTCATGAGGTGGAACATGGCCGCCGAATACGCCGATGCGCCCAGCGCAACGGTCATGTAGCCAAGCTGCGACAGGGTCGAGTAAGCCACCACGCGCTTGATGTCGGTCTGCACGATGGCAATCAGGGCCATGAACAGCGCGGTGATGGCGCCGATCACGATGACAAAGGACAGCGCGGTTTCGGACAGCTCGAACAGCGGCGACATGCGCGACACCATGAAGATGCCGGCGGTCACCATGGTGGCGGCGTGAATCAGGGCGGAAATCGGGGTCGGGCCTTCCATGGAATCGGGCAGCCAGACATGCAGGGGGAATTGAGCGGATTTGCCCATGGCGCCGATGAACAGCAAGATGCAGATGACCGTCAGCAGGCTCCAGGTTTGGCCTGGCAGCAGGCTGACGCTGTGGGCGGACATTTCCGGCGCCAATGAAAACACTGCAGCGTAATCCAGAGTGCCAAAGTAGGCCAGCACCATGCCGATTCCAAGCAGGAAGCCAAAGTCGCCGACGCGATTGACCAGAAAGGCTTTCAGATTGGCATAGATGGCAGTCGGTTTGGTATACCAGAAGCCGATCAGCAGGTAGGACACCAGGCCCACCGCTTCCCAGCCGAAGAAAAGCTGCAGGAAGTTGTTGCTCATCACCAGCATCAGCATGGAGAAGGTGAATAGCGAAATGTAGCTGAAGAAACGCTGATAGCCGGGGTCTTCAGCCATATAGCCGATGGTGTAGATGTGCACCATGAGAGAAACGAAGGTCACCACCACCATCATCAGCGCGGACAACCGGTCGATCAGGAAACCGACCTCGAAGCGCATTTCGCCGGAAGTCATCCAGGTGTAAACGCTGCCGTTGAAGGCATGGCCCGCCAGTACGTCCCTGAAGATCACGAGAGAAGTAATGAAGGAAATGGCGACGCCTGCAATCGTCACCCAATGCGACAGCGTGCGGCCGATCATCTTGCCGAACAGGCCGGCAATGACCGCCCCGGCAAGGGGGGCCAGAGGCACGAGCAGATATAGTTTTTGCATTTCAGTCATAAGTTCAGTTCTCAGCTTTCAGCTCTCAGCAATCAGTCTTTGACTGAGAACTGATAGCTGAATACTTAATAGCTAGCCTTTCAAATGATCCAGATCCTGCACGTTAATCGTACGCAGATTGCGGAACAGCACCACCAGAATCGCCAGCCCGATGGCAGCTTCTGCTGCAGCTACGGTCAGAATGAAAAAGACGAAAACCTGGCCTGCCGTATCGTGCAGGTAGTGCGAAAACGCCACAAAATTCATGTTCACTGCCAGCAGCATCAGTTCGATGGCCATAAGCAGCACAATCACGTTCTTGCGATTAAGGAATATCCCCATTACGCTGATGGCGAACAAAACGGCCCCCAGCACGAGGTAGTGGGATAAAGTCAGCACAAGTGAATCCTCAAGATGGTTGCTCAGTTTGCTGTGTGGTTTCCTGCTTCTGCATCAGCTTGGTGTCGGATGCCACAGGAATGATGCGCAGGCGGTCATTGCGGCGTACTGCAATTTGCTGGGCCGGGTCCTGATATTTTGTATCCTTGCGGCGGCGCAGAGTGAGCGCTATGGCGGCCACAATCGCCACCAGAAGAAGCACCGAAGCGATTTCAAACGGGTAGACATACTCGGTGTAGAGCAGACGGCCCAGTTCCTTGATGTTGCTGTATCCGGGCCCATGAAGATTAGGCACGGCACCACCGTCATTGGCCCAGAAATTGCGGCCGGCAAGCACCACCGCCATTTCTGCCGCCATCAGAACTGTTACGAGAAGGGCAAAGGGCAGGTTATTCCAGAATCCCTCGCGCAGCAGATCGTAGTTGATATCCAGCATCATCACCACAAACAGGAACAGCACCATCACTGCACCAACATACACCAGCACCAGCGTAATGGCGAGAAACTCGGCCTCCAGCATGATCCACAGAGCGGCAGCGGTAAAAAACGACAACACCAGAAACAGTGCAGCGTGAACCGGATTGCGCGCTGTAACCACGCGCACTGCAGCCAGCAGCAGAATCGTGGCAAAAAAATAGAAGATCAGCGTTTGCGCATTCATTTACTGAATCCTGTCAAAAAACTAGCGGTATTTTGCATCTGCACTCTTATCCCTGGCGATTTGTGCTTCATGTTTATCGCCCACCGCCAGCAGCATCTGTTTTGTGTAGTACAGATCGCCACGCTTGTCCCCGTGGTAATCGAAAACCCTGGTCTCCACAATGGAATCCACCGGGCACGATTCCTCACAGAAGCCGCAGAAAATGCACTTGGTCAGGTCGATGTCGTAGCGCGTCGTGCGCCGGGTGCCATCAGCACGCTCTTCCATGTCGATCTGGATGGCCATGGCCGGGCAAACCGCTTCGCAAAGTTTGCATGCGATGCAGCGCTCTTCGCCGTTGGGATAGCGGCGCAGCGCATGCAGGCCGCGGAAACGCGGCGACAAGGGTGTACGCTCCTCGGGAAACTGCACCGTGATCTTGCGCGCGAACAAATAGCGTCCGGTCACGGCCATGCCCTGAAGCAACTCGATCAGGAGCAGACTTTTGAAGAATGCATTGAGGCGTTTCATCATTTCTATTTAGTCTTGCTCTTCAGTGGAACAAATAACCCAGCGGGGTCTGCATCATTGCGCCAATCACCAGCAGCCACACCAGCGTCACCGGGATGAAAACCTTCCAGCCCAGGCGCATGATCTGGTCATAGCGGTAGCGGGGGAACGTCGCGCGGAACCACAGGAACAGGAACAGCACGAAGCATATCTTGGCAATCAGCCAGAAGAAGCCTGGTATCCAGTTGAACGGCGCCACATCGAACGGAGGAAGCCAGCCGCCCAGGAACATCAGGGCAGACAGCGTTGCGACCAGGATCATGTTGGCGTATTCGGCGAGGAAGAACACCGCGAAGGCCATGCCGGAGTATTCGGCATGAAAACCGACGATCTCCGATTCGCCCTCGGCCACGTCGAAGGGCGCGCGGTTGATTTCCGCCACCGAGGAGATCAGGTAAACCAGAAACATGGGGAGCAATGGCAGCCAGTACCAGCTGAAAAATGTGGCGCCCTGCTGAGCATTTACGATTTCAACCAGGTTGAGGCTTTGCGCCGCCATCAGCACGCCCACCAGGGCGAAACCCATGGCGATTTCGTACGACACGATCTGCGCCGCTGATCGCATTGCGCCCAGGAACGGGTACTTGGAGTTGGAAGCCCAGCCCGAAAGCACCACGCCATAAACGCCCATGGAGGTGATCGCCATGATGAACAGCAGGCTGGCGTCGATGTCCGCCAGCACCAGTTCCGGCGAGAATGGCACCACTGCCCAGGCCACCAGGGCTGGCGCCATGGCCATCACCGGCGCGAGCAGGAATATTCCCTTGTTGGCGCTGGTGGGAATGATGATTTCCTTCATCATCAGCTTCAAGCCGTCAGCAATCGGCTGCAGCAGTCCAAGCGGTCCGACGCGGTTAGGTCCAATGCGAACCTGCATGTAGCCGATCACCTTGCGCTCGGCATAAGTGACATAGGCCACAGCCAGAAGCAGCGGGCCGACGATGACGATAATTTTCACCAGCGTCCACACCAGCGGCCAGGCTGGACCCAACAAGGATTGAAAGAATTCCATCAGATCAGGCCTTCTCTACCACTATTTCACCAAACATCGCACCGAGTCCGGCCGTCAGAGGATGCGCAGCAGGAACCCGCGCACAACGCGGTGGCAGCTTGTCATCGCGTCTGGCACGCATAACCGTACCTCCCCCCCCTTGGCGCACCATTGCCATGCCGCCGTCCTCGATTTGCAACTCCGCCATCAGTGCGCCGTTCATCGCGACTTCAGGTGCGGCGCCATCCACGGTGCGTTGCAGCGAACCCGCCCGGCGTACCAGGGCATCTGCCTGGTAAATCGGCACCTCGGCGATACGCTGCACACCGCCGCCAGCCGCCGCATGACTGATCTCGCCCAAGCCCTGCGACTGGTTGTTGCACGCAGCCTGAGCAGCCTCGTCACCAGAACCGAGAATGTCTGCGCGAACGTCTTCCGAGCTATCGTAATCGAAGCTGCACATGTCAAACATGTTGCCCAGCACACGCAACACTTTCCAGGCCGGGCGGGTTTCTCCAAGCGGTTTGACCACGGCATTAAAGCTCTGGGCGCGGCCCTCGGCATTTACGAATGTCCCCGATGTCTCGGCAAATGGCGCCACCGGCAGCATAACATCCGCGTAATTCATGGCCTGATGCCGATAGGCGCTCATGGCAACCACCAATTCGGCGTTTTCCATCGCGTTCGCCGCCAGCTGCGGGTCATGGCAATCCAGCTCGATCTCTGTATTCAGCAGCAAGTAAGCCAGACGGGGGTTCTGCAGCATTTCTGCCGCATTCATACCCGCCGCTTCGGGCTTGCCCAGAGGGCCGGCAAATGGCACCGCACCGGCAAGATAGGCGCCGACGCTGTTCGCAGCCTCGCCCATCACACCCAGAGTGGCGCCAGAAGCACGTGCAATCTCCTGCGCCAGAGCATGCACTTCGCTGTAGCGTGGATGGTGCTGCGCCAGATTGCCCAGCAGTACCGCTTTTTTGTCTCCCGCCGCCAGACTGGCCGCAATGGATTGAGCAGTTGGTGTAACAGAAACACCAGCAACGCTCTGTGGCGCTGCAGATTGCTTGATTTCTGCAAGCGCCTTAAGAACCTGGGCCAAGGCATTCTGCATGTCAGCAGGCGATACGATCAGTTTATTTGCCACCTTGCACAGCGGATCATCATCCACCGGGTTCAACAGATTCAGTTCCGCGCCAGCCTTTACTGCTTGGCGCAGGCGGTGAGCAAGCAAGGGATGGTCTTTGCGCAGAGTACTGCCGATCACCAGTGCGCGATCCAGTTCCTGCACCGCGGCAATGCTCTGTCCCAGCCAAGGAGCGCCACGGGTGGCGCTATCCGCAGCGAAATCGGACTGCCGGGTACGGTGATCCACGTTGCCGCTGCCCAATCCACGCACAAATTTCTGCAGCAGGTACAGCTCTTCCAGCGTGCTGTGCGGGGTTGCCAGCGCGCCAATCTGGGCCGCTCCATGATCGTCTCGAATGCGTTTCAGGCCGTTGGCCACATATTCCAGAGCAGTCTGCCAGTCGCACTCCTGCCATTCGCCATGACGCTTGATCATGGGCTGGGTGAGGCGCTGTTCGGAATTAAGGGCTTCGTAGGAATAGCGGTCCTTGTCGGACAGCCAGCATTCATTGATGGCCTCGTTCTCTCGCGGCACGACACGCATAACGCGGTTGTTCTTTACATGTACCGCAAGATTGGATCCCAGGCTGTCGTGCGGGCTGACAGATGCGCGGCGGGTCAGTTCCCAGGCACGCGCGGTATAGCGGAACGGCTTGCTGGTGAGCGCGCCGACCGGGCACAGGTCAATCATGTTGCCGGAAAGTTCCGAATTTACCGTGCGCTCCACGAAAGGCATGATTTCGGAGTGCTCGCCGCGCCCAGCCTGGCCCATTTCCATAATGCCGGCAATTTCCTGGCCAAAACGCACGCACCGGGTGCAATGGATGCAGCGAGTCATATCGGTGGAAATCAGGGGGCCGAGTTCCTTGTTGCTGACCACGCGTTTTTCTTCATGGTAGCGCGAAGCCACATCGCCATACCCTACCGCCAGGTCCTGCAACTGGCATTCGCCGCCCTGGTCGCAAATGGGACAATCGAGCGGGTGATTGATGAGGAGAAACTCCATCACGCCCTTCTGGGCGCGGATGGCGGATTCGGAACGGGTCTGTACTTTCATGCCATCGGTGACAGGGGTCGCGCAGGCAGGGAGCGGTTTCGGCGCTTTCTCGACCTGCACCAGGCACATGCGGCAATTGCCCGCGATGGAGAGTTTCTTGTGATAGCAGAAATGCGGAATGTAAATCCCCGCCTGACGAGCAGCATCCATTACGGTGCTGCCGTCCTTTACTTCCAGTTGTCTGCCGTCAATTTCGATGTGGGCCATATTAGCTATCTGTTTTTCAGTTATCAGTTTTCAGGTATTCAGTGGTGCGGATTGCCAGGGTTTGACTGACAACTGACGTCTGATAACTGAATACTTTTTTAAACCATGCACTTCTTGTGCTCGATGTGATATTCGAATTCGTTGCGATAATGTTTAAGCATGCCCTGCACCGGCATTGCCGCAGCATCACCCAGGGCGCATATGGTGCGCCCGGAGATGTTATTGGTCACGCTGGCAAGCAGATCGAGATCGTCTGGCCGCCCCTTGCCGTGCTCGATGCGATGAATGACGCGATAAAGCCAGCCTGTTCCCTCGCGGCACGGCGTGCATTGTCCGCAGGATTCCTCGAAATAGAAGTAGGACAGCCGTTCCAGCGCCTTCACCATGCACACCGTCTCGTCCATCACGATCACCGAACCCGCGCCAAGATAGGACCCGGCCTTGGCGATGGTGTCATAGTCCATGGTGAGATCCATCATGATCTCGCCCGGCACCACAGGCACCGATGAGCCGCCGGGAATGACCGCTTTCAGTTTGTGGCCGTTACGCACCCCGCCCGCCATTTCGAGCAGTTCGGCAAATGGTGTGCCCAGGCCAATCTCGAAATTTCCAGGCTTGTTGACGTGGCCCGAGACGGAAAAAATCTTGGTGCCGCCATTGTTGGGCTTGCCCAGCTCTAGAAATTTCTGACCGCCATGCCGGATGATGTAGGGAATGCTGGCGAATGTCTCGGTGTTGTTGATGGTGGTGGGCTTGCCGTAAAGGCCGAAGCTCGCCGGGAAGGGCGGCTTGAAGCGCGGCTGCCCCTTCTTGCCCTCGATGGACTCCAGCAGGGCGGTCTCCTCGCCGCACACATAGGCGCCATAGCCGTGGTGCGCATGGAGATTGAAGCTGAAATCGGTGCCGAACAGGTTTTCGCCCAGAAAACCGGCAGCACGCGCCTCTTCCAGCGCCTGCTCGAACCTTTCGTAGGCTTCCCAGATCTCGCCGTGGATATAGTTGTAACCCACCTTGACACCCATGGTATAGGCGGCAATGGCCATGCCCTCGATCAACTGGTGCGGGTTGTAGCGGATGATATCGCGGTCCTTGAAGGTGCCCGGCTCGCCCTCGTCGGTATTGCAGACGAGATACTTGTCACCCTCGAAATGGCGCGGCATGAAGCTCCATTTCAGGCCGGTGGGAAAGCCCGCGCCACCGCGCCCGCGCAGGGCGGAAATCTTGACCTGGTTGATGATCTCTTCCGGCGCCACTTTCTCCGTCACCACCTTTTTAAGCGTTTCATACCCCCCAACGCTGAGGTAGCTGGAGAGTTTCCACGACTCTGGCTGGTGAATGGAGTGAAAGATGACTTCGTTTGCCATTATTCGAGCTCCGCCAGTATCTGGTCCACTTTCTCGTTGGAAAGGGAGCCATACATGCGCTTGTTGTTGATCAGGAAAAGCGGGCCATCGCCGCAGGCGCCCATGCATTCGCCCTCTTTCAGGGTATAGCGCCCATCACCGGTGGTTTCACCAAAACCGATGCCGAGTTTCTTTTGCAGGTGCTCCACCACGCCGCCCGCCCCCATCAGGGTGCAGGAAAGATTGCTGCAGACGGTGATCTTGTATTTTCCGACCGGCTTCAATTCGTACATGTTGTAGAAGGTCGCCACTTCATACACCGCAATCGCCGGCATGCCCAGATAGGAAGCGACGAATTCCATGGTCTCCGGCGACAGCCAGCCGAATTCATCCTGGGCAATGCGCAATGCGGACATCACTGCCGACTGTTTCTGATCAGCCGGATATTTCGTGATCTCGCGATCAATTCTAGCTAGGGATTCTGGACTTAACATTTCAATTCTTATCGATCAATTTCACCGAAAACGATATCCATCGTTCCCATGATGGTCACCACGTCGGCAATCATGTGGCCGCGCGCCATTTCGTCCATGGCCTGCATGTGCGCAAAACCGGGCGCACGGATTTTCAGGCGATAAGGCTTGTTGGCGCCGTCAGAAACCAGGTAGATGCCGAACTCGCCCTTGGGATGCTCCACCGCACAGTAGGCCTCGCCTGCGGGCACATGCATCCCCTCGCTGAAAAGTTTGAAGTGATGGATCAATTCTTCCATGTTCGACTTCATCGCTTCGCGATTGGGCGGGGCCACCTTGTGGTTTTCTGTAATGACCGGGCCGGCATTCTTGCGCAACCAGTCCACGCACTGCTTCATGATGCGGTTTGACTGGCGCATTTCTTCCATGCGCACCAGATAGCGGTCATAACTGTCGCCATTCACACCCACCGGAATGTCGAAATCCAGCCTGTCGTAAACCTCATAGGGCTGCTGTTTGCGGATGTCCCATGCCACGCCGGAGCCCCGCAGCATCGGCCCGGTCAGTCCCTTGGCCATGGCGCGTTCGGGGGTGATCACGCCAATCCCGACCGTGCGCTGTTTCCATATGCGATTGTCGGTCAGCAGGGTTTCGTACTCGTCCACATAGGCCGGGAAGCGCTGGCAGAAGTCATCAATGAAATCCAGCATGGAGCCCTGCCGGTTCGAGTTCATGAACTTGATGTCACTGGCGTTGTGTCTGGGCATTTTCGCCAGGTCGTACTGCGGCATGCTGTCCGGCAGATCGCGGTACACGCCGCCCGGGCGGTAATATGCCGCGTGCAGCCGGGCGCCGGACACCGCCTCGTAACAGTCCATCAGGTCCTCGCGCTCGCGGAATGCGTAGAGGAACATGGTCATCGCGCCGACATCGAGCGCGTGCGCGCCGATCCACAGCAGATGATTAAGGATGCGGGTGATTTCGTCGAAAAGGACGCGGATATACTGGGCGCGGATGGGCACTTCAATCTGCAGCAGTTTCTCGATCGCCATGACATATGCGTGCTCGTTGCTCATCATCGAGACATAGTCGAGGCGATCCATGTAAGGGACCGACTGCAGGAAAGTCTTGTGCTCGGCAAGTTTTTCCGTGCCGCGATGCAAGAGGCCGATGTGCGGATCGGCGCGCATCACCACTTCGCCGTCCAGCTCCAGCACCATGCGCAGCACGCCATGTGCAGCCGGGTGTTGCGGGCCGAAGTTAAGAGTGTAATTTCTGATTTCAGGCACTGTAACTATCCTCGCGTATGGTACGCGGCACCAGCACACGCTCCTCAACCGTCACCGGCTGATAGATAACGCGATGCTGATCTGGGTCATAACGCATTTCCACATTACCGGAAAGCGGGAAATCCTTGCGGAAGGGGTGACCAATGAAGCCATAGTCAGTCAGAATGCGGCGCAGGTCATCATGGCCCTTGAACACGATGCCATATAAATCGAAACATTCCCGTTCATACCAGTTGGCGGCAGGCCATATATCTGCAACCGAGTCAACCAGCGGAAAATCATCATCCTGAGCAAACACACGAACACGCACGCGCTGGTTGAGGCTGACTGACAGCAGGTGATAGACCACCGCAAAACGCCGCCCATCCCACTGACCATGCCCGTAATCACTGTAATCCATGCCACAGGCATCGCTCAATAGCTCAAAGCGCAGCTCGGAATGGTCGCGCAAAATCTGCGCAACAGCACGCCAGTCCGCATCCCGCACCACCAGAGTCAGCTCATCCAGACGCTCGGTGAGAGTGAATGATTTACCGGCAAGCGCTTTCTGCAACGAACTGGCAAGACCTTGGAGAAAAGGATTCATGAAATAGGGCTCTTGTTTTTCTTTAGCGCGCGATGGTGTTGGTACGGCGAATCTTGCTTTGCAGCTGAATCAGTCCATATAACAAGGCCTCAGCCGTGGGCGGGCAACCAGGAACATACACATCGACCGGAACGATGCGATCGCAGCCACGCACCACCGAATATGAGTAATGATAGTAGCCGCCGCCATTGGCGCAGGACCCCATCGATACAACCCAGCGCGGTTCTGCCATCTGGTCGTAGACCTTGCGCAAGGCGGGCGCCATCTTGTTGGTCAGGGTTCCCGCCACGATCATCACGTCGGACTGACGCGGGCTGGGGCGGAACACAATCCCGAAACGGTCCAGATCGTAGCGCGAAGCGCCCGCCTGCATCATTTCCACGGCGCAACAGGCCAAGCCAAAAGTCATGGGCCACAGCGAACCGGTGCGCGTATAGTTGATGACAGTATCGAGGGTGGTAGTGACAAACCCCTTCTCAAAGACGCCTTCTATTCCCACTCGAGGGCCCCTTTCTTCCACTCATAGATGAAACCCACCACCAGGATGGCAAGAAAAATCACCATGGCCAGATAGCCGAACAATCCGATCTCTTCGAGCACGACAGCCCAGGGAAATAGAAAGGCAATTTCCAGGTCGAACAGAATGAAAAGAATGGCTATCAGATAGTAGCGCACGTCAAACTTCATCCGTGCATCTTCGAAGGCCTCAAAACCGCATTCATAAGGGGAGAGTTTTTCGCTATCAGGACGATGGGGCGCCAGAATAAAACCAGCTATCATCGGCCCCACACCAACCAGAAGACCTACTGCAACGAACATGAGGATTGGAAAATAGCTTTCCAACATTTTCTGGAGCTCCGCGAACAGCGCAACAATTCAAGAGATAGGCCCAACAAACACAACAACCTTCGCCGCGCCAAACCTGGACCTACTTACAAACCAATCTTTTTATAAATTCTGTTTATTATAGCGCAAATTTTATTATAGGCATAAAAAAATTATATGGTGCCGATGAGCAGACTCGAACTGCTACGGCTTTCGCCACTACCCCCTCAAGATAGCGTGTCTACCAATTTCACCACATCGGCATTGCAATTTGATGCGCCAACAGCGCATCACAACAAACTTTTAGTTCGGAATATCCTTGGCTTTCGAATCCGGGCCAACCGGAGAAGCCGGGGCAGCAGGCTGAGCCGCCGGCAACACCTGTTTCTGGCTCTGCATCACGCCTGCCGGCTTGCTTTTGGAGCCGGAGATATAAGTCAGGGTCATGCTGGTCACAAAAAAGACTGCTGCAAGAATCGCCGTGGCACGGCTGAGGAAATTAGCCGAACCAGTCGAGCCAAACAGGCTGCCAGACGCACCGCTACCAAAAGCAGCGCCCATGTCAGCGCCTTTACCATGCTGCATCAACACCAAGCCAACCACACCCAGCGCAGCCAGTACATGAACGATCCAAACCACTGTTTCCATTAAACAAAAACCTTCTTAAATCCGGATTAGCCCTGTTGGGCAGCACGGCAAATCGCAACAAACTCATCCGCGCTGAGGGAGGCGCCGCCGATCAGTCCGCCGTCGATATCCGGCATCGAAAACAATTGTGCCGCATTAGCCGCTTTTACGCTACCCCCGTACTGAATTACCAGCCCGGCGGCAACCTCGGCACTCGCGGTGGCAACCTTGCCGCGAATGAACGCATGCACTGCCTGAGCCTGCTCCGGAGATGCCGTCTTTCCGGTGCCAATCGCCCAGACCGGCTCATAAGCTACGACAGACCTGGCCAGCCCGSCAACACCYGCCACCGCCAGCACGGCATCCAATTGGCGCGCTACAACCTGCTCGGTAATATTTGCCTCGCGTTCGTCCAGCGTTTCTCCAACRCACAGGATCGGCGTCAAACCCGCCTTTTGCGCGGCAACAAACTTGGCAGCCACGGTTGCATCATCCTCGCCGTACAAGGCACGACGCTCGGAGTGGCCGACGATCACGTATTTGCATCCAAAATCCAGCAACATGGAAGCAGACACTTCGCCGGTGTAAGCGCCTTTTTCGTGCTGGCACATATTCTGTGCGCCCCAGGCGATATTGCCATTCTGGAGGGCAGACTGGGTCTGAAAAAGATAAGGAAACGGAACGCAAACCGCACAGGAAGCACGGTTCAACTCAGCCAGCTGAGGAACGAGGGCATCAAGCAGCGCCTTGTTCTCGCTCAGGCTGCCATGCATCTTCCAGTTACCTGCGACCAGTTTCTCGCGCATTCCTTGCCCCTTGTTCACGAAAAGCGCGCATGGTACCTTTTAAGGCCCATGCGGTCAAATTCTTGTGCTTTAGCCAAGCCATTCCGAGCTTAATATACATGRATCAAAACAACGTTCARCAGTGCATAGAACTGCTTTGCCAGAAGGGATGCACTRACGTGCTTGAGACCATCCGCGCTCTGGAACAGAATCGGACYGTWGAAGAAACWCTCAACCTKGAYRGTGAYGAAATCMAGSTYGTACTGGCAGAACTGAAAAGCATCATGGCCATCTACCAGTGATGCGCTATTGAGCCCGGCTTTTTAACGCCTGCGGCGGCCTTCGTACGCCGTGATTACCTTTACCACTTCCTGAAATGGCACGTCCTGCATGGAGGCAAAGCGGCGCTGAACCTCCCCCGCCAGGGCATGGATATTTTCGGCTGATGCCGCCGTCTGATCGAACAAGCGCTGAAGCCCCAGCAAGCCGCCACACTGCACCTTGATCTCCTTGGCATGCGGCAAAGGCTCACCTGGATGCATGAGTTTGAGCGCAAACATGGCATTCTGATGCAGCAAGCCATGCAGAGTCAGACAATTTTCATGCGCCACAACCGCCTCGCATGCAACCGCCTCGCGTTCCGCGATATTGAACTTGTGCGCCTGATCGCAACCGGCACAACGGCTGAGAATCGCCTTCTCGAAGGGGCACGAGAGCCTCACCTTCTCGTCGTAGGTGGCTTTATATGCGCCCTCGTTCAGCACCGCCTAGTAATCCTCTCCGGTCATGGGCCGGGGCTCGCGCTCCTGATTCAACAGGTCTTCCGCCTGCAACTGGTTCTCGCCAAACATGACCTTGACCGATGTTTTGGCATCTGCCGCAAGATTCTGGCGCAGAGTTTTGGCGTGAGCGCTCGCCTCCTTGAAAGCATCGAACTGCCCGGCAAGCTCGAACTGCTTGAAGGGAAAAGCTGTCATTTTATAAACAAAATAAGGCATGGTTTCTCCGGAATTTATTCATACCTGCCAATATGTAAGGGCAGACTTGAGACAAATCAAGGTTAATTGTTACAGATAAGCGAAGAATTAGACATAGTCCAATCCCTTGGGTAAAATTTTCAACATGAGAACGACTGAATATACGCGCGACAACATGGTTGACCTGTTGCGGCAGCACGGCATCAACCCCACTCACCAGCGGATAGAAATCGCCCATGCGCTATTTTCGCATTATGGGCATCTGTGTGCAGATCAGGTAATGGCGATCACCAACGCCAAACACAGCGAAACATCCAAAGCCACGGTGTACAACACGCTCAACCTGTTTCTGGAAAAGAAAATGATCCGCGAAGTGATCGTGGATCCGAGCAAGGTTTTCTACGATCCCAATACCTATCCTCATCACCATTTTTACAACACCGCCACCGGCGAGTTGACCGACATTGATGTCGAGGACATTGGTCTTACCGGCCTTCCCCAATTGCCGCCCGGCCTGGTGACCGAAGGCGTGGACATCATTGTTCGCGTCCGTCCCAGCCCCTAGATCGCACTCCCCGGGAGCGCGCGCAAGAACTCCATGCGCAAGTGCTCACTCTCCCGGAAACAGCCGGTGAACGCCTGCGTATAGACGCGCTCATCGCCCCGCCGGTCCTCGCCCAGCAGCAGACACAACTGCTCGGCCTCGATCACGCACGCCGCGCCCTTGGCATTGCCGAAACTCACCAGCGCCTCGGCAATATCGCGCGTCATCCATTCCTGATAGGTGAAGCGGTGGCCGATGGCGTCCACCAGGCGCGCGATGCGGCCAAAACCATGCAGGCGCCCGCCAGGAATGTAAGCCACATGCGCCACGCCGCGGAACGGCACCAGATGGTGCGGGCATACGCCATGCACGGCGATGCCGCGCACCACCACCATGTCCTCGCGCTGGTCCTCGAAACCCTCGCCCAGCACACTGGCCGGATCAAGATCATAGCCGCCCAGGAGTCGCTTTTCCCACAGTTCACGCACCCGTCGCGCTGTCTTGCCGGTATGAGATGAATCCGGCGTCACCCCGCTGGCCTGTAGCAAATCAACCACGGCCTTCTCGAACGCCGCCGCGTCAAACTTCCCGTCGCGCGGAATGCCGATGCCGCCCGGCGGCGGGAAAGCGAAACTATCGTGGCCGCAGCATTCGGACATATACACCTCCTCTAGCGGTTGCGCTGATACACTCAGACATCATCGCCCGTCAAAAACAATTGCAATAGATCATTCAGAAAGCGCTGTCCCAACAAGGTGGGACGAACATGTTGCCCGTCAATTTCAAGCAGCCCACGTTGCACCGCAACATCCAGCGAATCCTGCAGGGCAGCCACTGACAGGCCGGTACGCCGGGCAAACAGCCCCAGAGAAAAGCCACCGGTCAGGCGCAAGACATTCATCATGAATTCGAAGCCCAGATCAGCAATCAACACTTCCTGCTCGGTCTGGATCGGCCTGCCCTGACCCGATGCCTCCAGATAGGCCTGCGGCTGGCGCTGGCGCGCTTGCCTGACAATTCTATCCGGCAAGCTCAGTTTGCTGTGAGCGCCAGCGCCAATGCCGAGGTAATCACCAAATAGCCAGTAATTGAGGTTGTGCCTGCACTGGTGCTGCGCAAGGGAAAAGGCCGAAGTTTCATAGTGCTGATAGCCATGCGCTGCCAGCAGGCTCTCGATTTCCTCCTGCATACTGGCGCTGAGATCATCATCCGGAACCTCGGGCGGATGGTGATAAAACCAGGTGTTGGGCTCTATCGTCAGATGGTAGGCGGAAAGGTGCTGAGGCTTATAGTCCAGGGCAGCATGGATGTCCGATAACACCTCCTCCAGTGTCTGCCCCGGCAAGGCATACATCAGGTCAAGGTTGATATTATCGAAATGGGCACGCGCCAGTTCCACCGCCTGACGCGCCTCATGCTCGTCGTGGATGCGCCCCAGCGCCTTGAGGTGGTGCCGGTTGAAACTCTGGATGCCCAGGGAAAGCCGGTTGACCCCTGCTGCCCTGTACTCCGCAAACCGGTTGGCATCGACCGTTCCCGGATTGGCCTCGAGACTGATTTCTGCTCCGGCCTCCAGCGGCACCAGAGCGCGAATACCGCACAAAATCTTGTCCAGCGCCTCACCTGACAGGATGCTGGGCGTTCCACCGCCAAAGAATATCGAGCCAATCTTGCGCCCCCATATCTGCGGCAAGGCCAGTTCCAGATCGCGCAGCAAGGCCTCGGCGTAGGCCATTTCCGGCACCCCCCCATCGGCTTGGTGGGAATTGAAATCGCAATAGGGGCACTTGCGCACGCACCAGGGAATGTGGATGTAGAGGCTGAGTGGCGGCGGCGCGCTCAGGGCGAGCGTGCCGGGCAAGGCCAGGGAAGCCGTTTTCATGCGCGCTGCTGGTCCACGGCGTGCGCCAGTGCCTGCAGGGCCGGCGCAACCTCGACGGGGTAAGACTCGGCCGCAGTGAGCGCTCGCAAATGCGCCGGCAGTAGGCCGATCTGCTGCGCGGCAAAGGCGCGGACGTCCGGCAAGGGGCGCGCGGGCGCGAGGCGCCTGCCGCCGCGCATGACGGGTTGCAGCAAGGGTTCGCCCGCCTTGAAATCGGATTCCACGGTCAGCACATCGCCCGCCATGCAGCCCTCCGCGGAGTAACGGCGGTAAACCTGCTTCCTGCCCGGCCAGGTCGCCTTGCCCTCGGAGCGCTTGCGCCGGGGCAAGCCGGCATATTCCTGCAGCTTGTAGGCGCAGTCGAGATAGGGCGCGTCGCTCGAGGTCAGCAGGCGCGTGCCCACGCCATAGCCGCCGATGGGCGCCTGCTGCGCATCAAGGCGGGCGAGCTCGAACTCGTCCAGGTTGCCGCTGGCGAAAATACCCACCTCGTTCAGCCCGCCCGCATCCAGGATGGCGCGCACCTTGCGCGCGTGCTCGCCGAGGTCGCCGCTGTCGAGGCGCACCGCCTTGATCTTGATGCCGTCCCGCGCCAGACGGGGCGCCAGCGCCACCACCTTGTGCGCGGCGGCCTCGGTGTCATAGGTGTCGACCAGCAGCACCACGTTGCCGGGCTGGGCATGGGCGAAGTTCTCGAAGGCCTGCGCCTCGTCGGCGTGCGCCTGGACGAAGGAATGGGCCATGGTGCCGTAGCAGGGGATGCCGAACTCGCGCTCGGCCAGGACATTGGAGGAGCCTCCGAAGCCGGCCAGGTAACAGGCGCGCGCCGCCAGCAGCCCCGCCTCGGCGCCATGGGCGCGGCGCAGGCCGAAATCCACCAGCAGCTTACCCGGCGCCGCCAGCACCACGCGCGCGGCCTTGGAGGCCACCAGGGTCTGGAAATGCAGCAGGTTGATGAGGCGGGTTTCCACCAGTTGCGCCACCGGGATGGGCGCAACCACGCGCAGGATGGGCTCGCCGGGGAAAAACACCGTGCCTTCCGCCATGGCGTCCGCGTCGCCGCTGAAGCGGAAATTCGCCACGTAGTCGAGCAATTTCCGGTTGAAGCGCCCGGTCTGTTCCAGCCAGGCCACTTCTTCTTCGCTGAAGGAAACCGTTTCGAGGAATTGCAGCGCCTGCTCCAGCCCCGCCGCCAGCAGGAAATTGCGYCCMGGRGGSAGCTTGCGCACGAAGAACTCGTACACCGCCACCTCCTCCATCCCYTGCTCCAGGTAGCCCTGCAGCATGGTGAACTGGTACAGGTCGGTCAACAAGCCGCTGTACTGGGGCAGCATCAGGCCACCTCGTCGCTCGTGATCAAGACAGCCCCCAGGGACACCATCTCCGCGATGGCCTTGTCGCCGTCATCGGGGTTGACGTTGACCGCACGGATGCAGTCCGTCATCAGGTAGACCTGGAAGCCCAGCTTCAGGGCGTCCCTGACCGTATTGAGCACGCAGTAGTCGGTGGCGATCCCGCCCACGAACAGACGCTTGGTGCCGTACATTTTGAGCTGGAAATCCAGGTTGGTGCCGTCGAAGCTGGAGTAGGCTTCCCTGGCGGGGTCCGTAGCCTGGGAAATCAGCATGGCGAAGGCCGGCAGGCCCAGACTGGGAGCGAATTCAGACCCGTGGGTCCCCGCCACGCAATGGGCCGGCCAAGGCCCGCCCTGCTCCTTGAAGGAGCAGTGGTCCGCAGGATGCCAGTCCCGGGTGGCGTAAATGGGCAGGCCACGGGGATGGAAAATTTCGATGCAGCGGTTGATGGGTTCCACCACTTGGTCCCCCTCGGCCACCGCAAGGGCGCCCCCGGGCAGAAAGTCGTTCTGGACATGGATCACCAGGAGGGCGTCGCCGTCCCGGATGGAAATTTGATCGCTCATAGGGAGGCCCTTAATTTTTCCACCAGCACAGACAGCGCCTTGCCGCGGTGGCTGATGCGGTTCTTCACGTCCATGGGGATTTCGGCGCCGGTCTGGCCGAACTCGGGAAGCAGGAAATACGGGTCGTAGCCGAAGCC
>PQAG01000105.1 GCA_003104895.1 Nitrosomonadales bacterium | reverse complement strand
GTGGCCGCTACCTTGCTGATGATATAGCGGAACTTGCCCGAGGCTTCCTTGGGAATCGACGCGACTTGTTCGATTTGGATGTCTGTCTCGCTTCCCAGGCGCCGCTTGAAGCCCTCGATGATCGTTTGCAAGCTTTCTGCCTTGAAGGGCGCCTCGGCCACCAATAGTACCCGGGTAAGGTCCAGGCTTTCCTGGACGATCTTGAACTCTTTCACTCCCGGTATATCGCGCACCACGTAGACCAGCGCCAATCCATGCATCACCGTGCCGTCCCGGGCAACGACGAAGTCCGTGGCGCGGCCCTGGATTTCCTTGAGCAGCGGCAGCCCCCGTCCGCAGGCGCACAACTGGCCGTCGAGCACGCCGATATCGCCGGTGCGGTAGCGGATGAAGGGGAAATCAGCGGTGGCGAGATGCGTGGTGACGATTTCCCCGGCCGTGCCGTGGGGCACCGGGTTGCCGGCATCGTCCACGATTTCGACGATGATATCCTCGGCCGTGAGGTGCATGCCGCCGCTTGGGCACTCATGGGCGATGAAGCCTGCGTCCCGCCCGCCGTAGCCGTTTGCAACCCTGCAACCGAAAACACGGGAGATCTTTTCGCGCTGATGGCCGTAGAGCTTCTCCGAGGTCACGAATGCGACACGGATGCCGAGGTCATCCATCCGCTGGCCGCGGGTTTCGGCATGCAGGGCAATATGGGCCAGCGCGGAAGGGTAGCCGAAGAGCATTCTGGGGCGCATGGCGCGGATTTCGGCCACAAAGCTGTCTAGCTTTGCTTCGGACATTTCGAATGCGGGCAGCAGCCGGGTGCGCAGCAGGCTGTCGCGAATCTGGCGCACCCTGTCCTGGGTGCCCAGTTCAATGGGCGAACCCCACACCACGATCTCCGGGTCGCCGATATCAACGTCCCACCAGCGGGTGGCCCGCCATTTGGCGGCCACATCGTGGCTGACGCGTTCATTGCCGAGAAAGAAAATGAGCGGTTCGCCGCTCGAGCCGCCGGTGTTGAAGCGGGAAAGGCCCTGTGCCAGCTCCGATTTCAGCTGGTCCGTGTTGGCACGGATGATTTCCTTGCTCAGAAAAGGCAGCCGGGCAAGGTCGGCAAGGCTGCGGATGCCCGCGGGGTCGAATGCCTTGTCGTGAAACAGCCTGCGGTAATAAGGCACGTGCTTGCCCGCGTTAGAGAGAAACTTCCGCAGCCGCTCGAGCTGCAACGCTTCCAGGCGATCCGGAGAAAGCCACTGGGTGCGTTCCATTTCCTTGCGGATCCGCACCGTATCATGATGCTTCAGCTTCTCGTGCAATGGAAACAGGCACGATGACACCATTCGTGTATAGAAATTCAGAGGCATGTTTCCGATTCCTTGTGTTGTGAGTTCGGAGACATTATTGGCCTGCCGGCAATGTTGTGCCGGGCAATGTCCTGGAATGCTTCAACCAGCTTTGCAACACGGGAATCCCACGTGTTTTCGCCGGCATGGGCGATGATTTTATTTTTATCCCATTTTCGCTCAAGGGCAGCCGTGAGCGCCTGCTCCAGCGCGGCCTGGCTGCCGAAGGGGGCGATGGTCCCCAGTTCCGGATTGCACACGACTTCTGCGTTGCCGCCTACGTCAGTGGTGACGACGGGCAGGCCGCAGGCCATGGCTTCGAGGAAAACATTGGCCCAGCCTTCGTTGCGGGTGGCAAGGACGAACACGTCTGCTGCCGAAAGAGGTTCCTTCAATGCCTCGGATTTCATCGCGCCGGTGAAAATTACCTTCCCATCCAGGCCCAGTGCAGATACCTGGGCGCGCAATTGCGTCCCCATGTCACCTTCCGGGCCGGGGCCGCCCACGATCAGATAGTGCAGGGATGGAAATCTCTCGAGCAGGGCGGGGAGGCAATCAATGACCCGGTGAAAGCCTTTCCTTTCAACCAGGCCGCCGACTGAAACGAGCACCGGCACATCAGGAGGCAGGCCAAGCCTGGCGCGGGCATCGGCCTTGTCGATGGCATGGAATTTCAGGGTGTCCACGCCATTCCCCGCCACCTGGGTTCTGGCTTCAGGAACGCCCAGTTCAAGGGCTACCTGGCGCAGGGAGGCGGAAACGGCGAAAACCCTTGCCGCGGCTTGCAGGGCCAGGGCCATGCGCTTGCGGAAGACCTCCTTTTTGGCAAGGCGCGACTCGGTTCCCCGCAGGGTGACGGTGAAGGGCAGGCCTAGCCACCGGCCCAGCAAATTCGCCGCATAACCCTCGGGATAGGCAAAGTGGCTGTCGATGATGTCGCAATGCCGCTCACGCTGTAGCCTGCGCATCAGTGCGAACGTGCTCAGCGCAAGAAAAAATCCGTCCAGTGATTTGAAGACGCCTGGCACCGAGAAAAAACGCGGATGCAGCACCTCGATGCCGTCCTGGATTTCCCGGTAGGGCGGTACCGGGCGGAAATGGGGCCGGAAGAGCCGGATCAGGCCCTGGAAAGGAAACCAGGGCACAGGGGCAATCACCCTGAGCGGCAGCTCTTTTGCCACCCGGAACATGCGTTCGCGGATAAAAACGCCGGCCCCAGGCTGTGCGGCATTGGGGAACAGGGTGGTGTAGACCACGATGTGGGGCCGGTCAGGCATTGCTGGCGCCTTTTCCCGCGAGCCGTTCATAAATGGCGGCGTAATTCGACACGGATTTTGTCCAGTTCCGTTCGGTTTCCACGAATTGCCGCGCGGCAGCACGCAATTCCGGCCATCTGGCTTCATCGCCAAGCAGTCCCAGCACCGCGATGGCCAGGGCCTGCGGGTCTTCTGACTTGAACAGCACGCCGGTTTTCCCGTCCTGGATGAGTTCCTTGTGCCCGCCCACATCCGAGGCGACCAGCAGCCTGCCCTGGGCCATGGCCTCCAGGGGCTTCAGGGGGGTCACCAGTTCGGTCAGGCGCATGGAATGGCGCGGATAGGCGAGGATGTCTACCAGATCATAATAGCGTTGCACCTGGTCATGCGGCACGCGGCCGGTGAAGATGACCTTGTCCTGAATACCAAGCCCGGCTGCGAGACGCTTGAGCCTGTCATCCTGCGGGCCGCCCCCGACCAGCAGCAAACGGACGTCGGGCGCTTTTTCGAGAATGGCGGGAAGCGCCTGTAGCAGCAGGTCCAGGCCCTCGTAGGCGTAGAACGAGCCGATGAAGCCGATGACGCGGTGGCCCGTCAGCCCCAGTTGCTGCCTGAGACTGGCGTCGCCTGTGCCGCCCACGGAAAATTTCTCAATATCCACGGCATTGGGAATGACGGTGACTTTCTGCTCGGGAATGCCGCGCGCCACAATGTCGCGGCGCAGGCCCTCGCAGATGGTGGTAATCGCATCTGCCCGTTTGAATGCGCTGGTTTCCAGCCCCCGGGTGAGGCGGTAGCGCATCCCCCATTCCTTGCTGGTGCCGTGGTCCACCGCGGCGTCTTCCCAGAAGGCCCGGACTTCATAAACCACGGGGATGCCATGCTTCTGCCCGGCGCGCAAGGCTGCAATGGCATTCAGGGCGGGCGAGTGGGCATGCAGAATGTCGGGGCGGATGAGCGGCACGATCTCGTCCAGACGCCGGGCCAGRGTGTTGATGATGCTGAYCTGGYTGAAAAGRGGCAGGGTGGAGAGCASYCCCGTGGCCGGCGGGGTGCGGTAGAAGTGCAGGCCATCCACATCCTCTTCGAGCACCTGGCAGTTTTCCTGCTTGGCGCTGGTGATGTGGTGTGTTTCCCATCCCAGGGCGCGTTGCTCGCGCAGGATGGCCAGCGTGCGGAACGTGTAGCCGCTGTGCAGCGGGATGGAATGGTCGAGGATGTGAAGGATGCGCATCATTCGCCTTGTGCTTGAGTTGTTTTGTCGCAAACCAGCCAGAAGCCCAGCCAGGATAAATCGCTGTCCGAAACGGCACGAAATGGCTCTGCCAGATAAGGGCGAACATCCTCAATATCGCGCTGTTCGGCCAGAGCCGTCGGTTTCAGCAATAGGGTCCGCAAGCTGTTTTCCTGCAGCGCTTCGCGATAGCGGTTCACCCGCCAGCGGTTGGGCATGCCCTTGTGCCCATACATCCATGACCACCAGTGTTCCGGCCAGGTCAGAAAATCCAGCGGATTGCTGCGGTGCAGGCCGTGGCTCTTGAGATCCACCTGATGGATTGCTACGCCGGTTTCGCAAAGCGCGCTGCGCATGTCGGCGAAGGTGGCATGGAGGTCGTTGACATGTTCCAGCACGGCACGGGAAACGATGAGGTCGGCGGCATTGCTGAGGCCGGACAGGCCGCCTGGTTTAACCAGGTAGCGGATGCGCTGTTCGCATAAGCCCGATGCCGGGTCGCCCTGTTTCAGGAAGCAGGATGCGGCACGCGCTTTTGCTTCTCCGTCCAGGCCTTCCATCAGATGGCCAAGCACCTCGGCATTGAGGCCCGAGATGGACACCATGGGGAAACGGTCAACGCACACCACGCTGCTGGCACCATGCGCGATCATCAGCAATGCGACACCGGGCACGTCTCCCGGCCCGTATTCGAGTATGCGCTTGCCTGCAAGATAGCTGCAGATCTGGCCGGGCTCGATGCCAAGGACCTGGAAATATTCGTCAAAACAGTGTCTGAAGTAATCCGCAATTTGCTGCGCAGATTCTTGCGAAGCGCCCCTGCCGGTCTGGCCGGTAAGCTTGATGTACAGGCGAGGGGCGAAATGGGCGACCTGATCCGTCAGCATGGCGTGAACGATGCGCCTGGTGTCCGCAAGCGGATGCTGCCCGTACATGGCTATGCGCTCCCCGTTTCGCTGCGAGGGGGCGCCTGCACATGAAACACCTTGCGCAGGAACGCTTCAAACATCAGGATCGTCCACAGCGATGCGCTGTAGTCGCGCAAGCCGGACTGGTGCTGGTCCACCATCTCGCGCAGGAAGGCCATGTCAAATATGCCGGTGGAGGCCAGCGTTTCGCCCAGGACGGCATCCCGTACCCGTTGCCGGAGCGGCCCGCGGAACCAGCTTGCGAGGGGAACGGAGAACCCCATCTTGGGCCGGTACAGGATGTCCTCGGGAAGGTAGGGTTCCAGCGCCTTCTTGAAAATGTACTTGCCTTCCTGCCCGTGCAGCTTGTAGGAGGATGGCAGGCCCGACATCCACTCCACCAGCTTGTGGTCCAGAATGGGGACCCGCACTTCCAGGGCGTGGGCCATGCTGGCGCGGTCCACCTTGGTGAGGATATCTCCTGCCAGATAGGTCTTGATGTCCAGGTATTGCACGCGGGAAAGCGGGTCATCGGAAGGGGCGCGCTCTGCATGGCGGCGCATCACATCGACCGCGCGATGCCCTTGCAGGCGCAGCTTGAAGGGGCGGCTGAACAGCCTGTCCCTTAATTTGTCGCCCATGACCGACACGCTGTGGAAGTAGCCCTCGACGGGGTCGCGCGCCAGCGCTTCAAAGGTGGATTTGGCGCGGAACACTTTCGGCGCCCAGTCGGCCTTGGGATAGACGGTGCCGAGCAGGCCGAATAATGGTTTGCGTATGCCCAGCGGCAGCATGGAGCGCAAGCGTTCTTCATACAGGTGGTAGCGGTAGCGCCGGTAACCGGCGAGGTTTTCGTCCCCCCCGTCGCCCGAGAGCGCCACCGTCACGCGCTTTTTCGCCAGCTCGCAGACCCGGTAGGTGGGAATGGCGGAACTGTCGGCAAACGGTTCGTCGTAGAGTTCTGCCAATTTGTCGATCAGATCATAGTCGTCGGATTCCACCTGTTCCACGTAGTGGCGGGTGTGGTAGCGGTCCGCCACCTGTTGCGCGAAGGCGGCTTCGTTGAAAGCGGGGTCGCCAAAGGAAATGGAACAGGTGTTGACGGGTTCGTTCATCAGGCCTGCCATCATGGCAACGACGGCGCTCGAGTCCACGCCCCCGGAAAGAAAAGCGCCCAGCGGCACTTCGGCCACCAGCCGGATGCGCACCGCCTCGCGCAGGCGGGTGATGAGCTCTTCCTGTGCTTCCTGTTCCGTGATGGGGCCGTGGGGGGTAAAAGGCACATCCCAGTATTCCCTGGGGAGCGGCATGGCTTGTCCCCGCCTGAGCGTCAGGGTATGAGCCGGGGGAAGCTTTTTGGCCCCGTTGAAAATCGTGCGCGGTTCCGGCACGTAACCATAGGCAAAGTATTCTTCCACCGCGCAATCGTCCATTTTGCGCGGGAAGCCGGGGTAAGCCAGCAATGACTTGAGCTCCGAGCCGAACAGGAAGGTGCCGTCGGGCAAGGTGCCGTAATAGAGGGGTTTGATGCCCAGGCGGTCGCGGGCGAGAAACAGGGTTTCCCTGTTGCAGTCCCACAGGGCAAAGGCAAACATGCCGCGAAAGCGTTCCACGCAGGCTTCGCCCCATTCCTCCCAGGCATGGACGATGACTTCGGTGTCGCAGTGGGTCCGGAAGGTGTGGCCAAGTTGCTGCAATTCCGGCATCAGTTCGACAAAGTTGTAGATTTCTCCGTTAAAGACGACGACCACGCTGCCATCCTCGTTGAACAGGGGCTGATGCCCGCTCGACAGGTCGATGATGGAAAGCCGCCGGTGGCCCAAGCCAATGCCTGGCTCGGCATGCAGCCCGCCCTCGTCCGGCCCGCGGTGGAACTGGGTCTGGTTCATGCGCGCCAGCACTTGCTGGTCGATTTCGCGCTGCGCTTTTAGATCAAAAATGCCAACGATGCCGCACATGACGAGCCCTTAGTTATCTGCATTTCCAGCGATGGATCGAGGGAGCACGCTCTCATAGGCGGAGAGATAGCCCCGGACCATGGCCTGCATGCTGAACTGTGATTCAATCCTGGCCCTGCTGGCCTGGCCGTGCAAATGAAGCATGTTTTCATTGCGAAAATATTTCAGCAAAGATTGTGCCAGAGATTCCGGATCCGACACAGGCACCAGCATGCCGGTATGCGCGTTTTCCACCAGTTCCGGATTTCCGCCGACCCGAGTGGCAACAACCGGCAAGCCGCAGGACATCGCTTCCAGAATGGTGTTTGAAATGCCCTCCCCCAGGGAGGGCAGCACGAACAGATCTATATTGCGCATGAGTTCCGGCACGTCCTTGCGTTCGCCGGGAAGCCAGGCGAGCTGCTCCGCGTTGGCATCCCTGAGCAGGTTCAGGCAAGTTTCGCGCGCGATGCCTTCGCCAATGATCACCAGCCGTGCCCGCTGGCGGGCAGCGGGTTCGATTTCCAGCAGCCTGATGAATGCGCGCACCAGACTGGGATAATCCTTCACCTCCGCCATCCTGCCTACACTGCCTATCACCAGGGCATCCTCTGCTGCGAATCCGGCCGGGCCAATATTCCGCGCACCTTCCCGGGGGTGGAAAAGAGCACTGTCGACGCCGTTGTAAATCTGGCTCACCCGTTGCGGCGCGACGCCGACCGTGCCTATCAGCCATTGCTCCAGATCCCGGCTCACGGCGATATAGTGCCCAACGAAAGGGCGCGCCAGTTTGCGCAGCAAATTATATTTGCGATTCTTGCCATGCAAATCGAATACATCGCGGCCATGTTCCCCATGGATTCTGGCGCGAATGCCGGCAGCCGCTGCGACAAACTGGCCCTCGATCGCGGACAGGTTGCGGGTGTGCACGATATCCGGGGAAAGGGCGCGCAACAGCCGCCACAGGCGGAAATACCACGAAACATCCCGGCCGGCCGGTTTGGCCAGCGCATAAAAATCCACATCGCTGCGCCGGATGCGCGCCCTGAAGTCAGTGTAGTCATCCAGGCAGATCACCACATGGCGGAAACGCTCTTCCGGCATGTGGCTGATCAGATTGACCATGCCATTTTCCATGCCGCCGACCCTGAAATGGTGAACGATATGGGCGATCAGAGGGATTTCATGCTTCGTCATCATATTGCCGCTTACTGCCGCGAGACATGGACTATGCTTTCCTGGATGGCCGGAAGCGCGTCCTGGATAAATTCATTCAAAGCCAATTCCGCCGGTTCCGGGGTGTCTTCATAGGGCGAGCCGATAATGATTGCCGCGCCATCGTCGTGCTGCCCGAGTATCCGGGCCTTTGCCAGAAGCAGCTTTGCCAGATAGGGGTTGACGGTAAAAATGCTTGCCAGGCTGTTCCAGCTCCAGACAAGCAGGCGTTTGCCGGGCGCACGCAGCAAGGACTGCTGGATGGTTTCTTTTTCGCCGCGCAGGGAAACGACGCGCCGGGTTTCCCCTACATTGCTCCATACCGGATGCTTTTGCATGACCATATAGTTCTGGGAATTGATCAGTTCGGCACCCTGGCGTTGGGTGCGGTAGTAGCCTACATACACGCTGACGGCCATGCCATTCTTCCGGTAGGTTTGCATGGTGTATGCATCAGGGCCTACGTAATGGGGTTGCCAGTCCGAAAGCGGATTTTCCTGTTTGATCCATCCGTTGACTGAATCCGGCAACTGGATCGCCAGCCCCCTGGTCTTGAACGGGCGGCTGTCCAGATACGTGGCGTAGGCTGGCCACAAAGCGGCAACGGTGATGAAGGCAATGCCCGCCACGAAAAAAGTACGGGCTGGTGCCGCCGTCCCAGCCCTGTTTACAGGCACTCCGGCGCTGCTGCTTTCGCCCAGATCCTCCCGCCAATAGGCGCCAATCAGGAAAAGCAGCATCATGACGATGCCAAAAAACACCCAGCCATAAATGAGATGGTCGACGCCCAATGCAAGTTTCATGTCGCTCAAATGGGCGATCATCACGATCATGTAGGCGCGCAAGCCGTTTGCAAGCACGGGGACAACCAGCGACAGGGCGGCAAAAATCAGCCTGCGTTTCGTGCTGCGGTAGGTCAAATAGGCATAAAGGCTGCCCAGGGTGACCGAGGCGATGAGATAGCGCAGCCCGCTGCAGCCTTCCACTACGGACCACTGCCCGCTGGGTATGGTGAAAAAGGTCCCCTCGCGATAAACCGGGATGCCGGTCAATTGCAGGGCAGCCACGACAAAGTCGGCGGTGAAATTCATCATGTGCGGGATCAGGAACTCGCCGGCCGGGACTGCAAAAAACAGGAAGCCGAGGGGAAATGCAATCGCACGCGCTACCTGTGCGCCAAGAAGGGTCCAGACTGCCACCGGGATCATGGCCACCAGGCAGTATTGGGCGACGACCAGCACACTTCCGGCATCAGATAAAAGCCAGCCGAACCCCAATCCTGCCAGGACCGCCAGGCCGCGAAAATCCGGGCGCGGCGAGATTCCTGCGAGTGACTTGCGGCGCGTCCATATGAGATAGAGGCTGATGGGAACAATAAGGAAACCATGCGCAAATGTCTCGGATCGCTCCCAGATGGCAATAGTGGACAACACGGTCTGCTGGTAAATGGCAAGCATGGCCGCAATGGCGGCAAGCGCAAGGATCGTTGCCGTCATCCATGGCGATTCGGGCCTGGCAAAGTGGGCGGGGGTGGTTGTTATCGCCTGGGGATCGGTTTTCTTCATGCTTGTTTTTCCCTGAGGGGCCTGGTGCGGTTTGACTCGTGCAATGCCCATGATTCCGGTATTTCTTCGAGCAATGCATCCACCTGCGCCAGGCTGCTGTCCCAGTCATAATCAGCCAGAATCCGGGCCCGCGCAGCGCTACCCATCTGGCCGCACGTCTTTTCTGCCAGCAGCGTCACAATTTTCTGCTCAAATTCCTCGGCGTTGGCGGCAACATGCAGTTCATTGCCCTGAACGGCCTGAATTCCCTCTGCTGCCTGGGGAGAAGCGAGCACGGTTTTTGCCATGGACATGGCTTCCAGCACCTTGTTCTGCAAGCCTCTCGCAATACGCAAGGGCGCGACCGCGAGCCGGGCGTGAGCAAGGTAGGGCCTGATATCCTCTACTGCGCCGGTTACCGTGACCCCGGGCAATCGCGCCAATTCACGAACAACGGAGGCCGGGCGGGAGCCGACGATGTAAAAGCGGGTCTGGGGGTGCGCTGCATGGACTGCGGGAAATATTTCCGCAGCAAACCAGCGCACTGCGTCCACATTCGGCCAGTAGTCCATGGCGCCGGTGAATACCAGGACTTGTTCGCCTTCGGGGTAAGGATCGGGATATTCGCGCCCGGGAGAAAAATAGCCGCTGTCCACCCCATTGCTGAAGTAGCTGGTTTTGTGAGCGCTTTCCGGGGCAAATTGCTTGAACAGCTCCGCCTCCTCCCGTGAAACGAACAACGATGCGTCGAATTTTCCGGCTACTTCACGCTCATAGCGCAGCAGCAGTTTTCCTTCCCGCCGGTAGAGCCACGACAGCGGCCAGCGTTTGCTTTCCGCATACTGCCGCCATTTGTCGGAATCAATATCGACAAAATCGATGACGCGCCGCAAGTCATCAGCCTGTCTTACATACTGGGCCATGGCCGATGAAAAAACCAGGATGCGCCTGACCGGATGGCTGGCAAGCAGATCGTTCACCCAATGCTGCAGGCCGGCATTATGGTAATAGGGCAGTGTCAGCGCCTGGCCGGTCAAGAGGCCGGACAGGCTGCGCAAACGCGCAGTGGCGGGATTGAGCCGGGCGAAGTGGCTTTCCCCGCAAAGGGCTTTAGCAGCATCCACGTGCTGCCAGTCAGCCTCGTCATCCACAAAAGTCCCAAGATGGACCCGGTAGCGCTGGCTTAGATGTCTGAGCAGATGGAATGAGCGGATCTTGTCGCCCTTGTTGGGCGGATAAGGGATGCGGTGGGCAAGGTATAACAATTCTTCAGTCATTGCCCTATCCCAGGTTCTTCACGATGTGCGGGCCGATGAAGTTGGCCAGCGGCAGGGGGAGCCTTTGCCATGCCTTGATGAACAGCTGATATTTCGGGTTAAGCGGGTTGTGATCGGGCACCGCCTTGGCGCGGTGGAGCTGGTATTCGTAGTACAAGGGCTGCGGCTCGAACCCCCAGTTCTTCTTGAAGTCGAATGGCCCGGTGCCGCGCTTGCTGCGGCCGTAGTCGAAGATCTTGATGCCGCGCTCGCAGGCGCGCCGCATCAGCTCCCAGTACTTGAAATCGTTGGCCGCAACATCGCGTGCCGCCAGGGTGTCGCCAGCGTAATAGGGCAGCACTTC
>PQAG01000104.1 GCA_003104895.1 Nitrosomonadales bacterium | reverse complement strand
CCACGCCCATGCTGACGCGCGTGCTGATCGCCGCGACCGAAAAGCACCAGCCGCCCAAGGCCGGTCCGATCCGGCCCAAACTGCGCTATGCCCACCAGGGAGGCTCCAACCCGCCGCTGGTGATCGTGCATGGCACCGCAGTGACGGGTATCGCGGACAGCTACAAGCGCTATCTGGAAAGCGCTTTCCGCAAGGCCTTCGAACTGGAGGGGACGCCGCTCAGGGTGCAGTTCAAGCAGGGGCTCAATCCTTTCGCAGGCAGAACGCCAGCCCCCAAAACCGAGGCCGAAGAAAAGGCAGCGCACAGGAAACGGCGGCGCAGCCGCAAGACGTATGGCAAGAAATACTGATTGCCTGCTGTTGAGTAATATCAACGATGCAAGGTTCTTATCCGAGCATTTGAATTTTTTGCTGCCCGGCGCTGGATCGCTGTGGTAAAAAGCCCGATTCCAAGCAATACCATATTTTTCTGCCATGACTCAATCCTGCCCGCGCGAAATAGTTACTCCCTACCGGCCCATTCCGCTGGATGTGCCGGAGGGAATGAAGCCCAACGAGTTTTTCAACAGCACGGAAAATCTCAACGATCTGGAGCACAACAACGGTCTGTTGCTGAACCCGGAAAACCTGCTGCTCTATCGCAAGGCGCTGGGGCACAGCACCGAGTTCGACACCTCGATCATCTACAACACCTCCAAGGTCATTCTCAATCCGCTGGGGCGGCCGGTGCGGCGCACCCAGGTGCCGGAAAATGTCAGGCACGTGTGGAACCGGATGAACCAGATCATCATCGACTACATGCTGGAACAGTACCCGGATCCGGCGCAGCACCTGGTGCTGGCGGGCGAAGCGAGCCTCGATGCCACCTGGCCGCTGACCTCGCCCGGCGTGCCCAGCATCCGCATGCTGCACAACCATTTCATCGTCTTTCCCATGGACGAGCTGCGCAACGCCAAGCAGGCCGACCCAAAAAACCCCAATCTTACGGATGGCGGCCAGCACTCGCTGTTCGAGAAATACATGCACGACGTCTACCGGGAGTTCATCTGCAAGGCGCTTCATCTGGAAGTGTTGCGGCCGGTGAGCGATGAAGCCGCGCGCTTTGACCTGACCGGTTATCCCCAGGGCCTGCCGAGCTGGGAAATTCCAGGTGGTGCGGCAACGCTGGAGGATGTCCGCTTCTGGCATGAATATGATCTGGTGCTGAAGGGGTTCATCGATTTCTATCGCACTTTTTTCTCCCAGGTTTCCACGCGCAATGCGCCGATGCCGGCAGATGTCTATTTCCCGGATCAGGTCGAGAACGTGCTGCTGTTCAACAACGACTTCCTGAAAACGGCTAAGAAGGTCAGGGACCGCTGCATCACCGACGCCAAATACGCCAATGCCATCCGCTGGCAGCCGGCCTTCAAGCAGCTGATCTACCGCAACGATGAGGGCAAGCTGATCGTCACCATCAGCCAGAACTCGATCGGCAACGCGATTACCGAACTGCTTGGTGTCGTGGTGAGCCGCGTGGCCGATGCCGAAGCCTATGAGAAACGGGAACCCAAATTGATCGAGCGCTTGCTTGAGGTGCGGCGGCGTTTGATCGAAGCTGATCTGGGCAACGGCATTGCCACTGATTACTGGCCTGCAACGTAACTTCCAGAAAACCTGAAGAATGCAATTCTGCAAGCCGGCCCCGATTGATCCGCGCTTGCAAATCTGTCTGGATCATCCTGCCGAGGTTTTCTCCAGTATTGTTTTTGGCCTTGATCAGTGCGTTAATGATGCTTTGCATGCTGCCCCGGCATTAACGCTCAATTTCCCACCGCCATGAACCAACACAAATCCCTGCTCTCTCAGGCGCAGAATCAGTCGGCTCGGCTTCAAGGCCTGTGGCAGCTCGCCACAAGCCGCTCCAAATCCGATGAAGAGAAAGCCAAGCTGATGCTGACGCTGGCGCGTGATACCCTGGAAGTGGATACCGCGCTTATCGGAGAGGTGGATGGCGGACATTTTGTCATCCGCTATCTGGTGGACGGCCTCGGCCTTTTCAGGGCTAACGGCATATGCCCCCTGGAGATGCTGTGTTCAGCAGCGACCCGCAGTGGAGAGAGCACTTTCTTTTACCAGATGCAGGAGAGTGAACAGTTCTGCAACGTTGAGGCGGTCCATGCTTCTGGAGTCCAGGTTTATGCCGGCGTTCCGATCTGGGTCGGGGATGAACTGTTCGGTACGCTGGTATTTCTGCGCCGCCACCCGATGGCTGAACATGAATTCAGCAAGGACGACAAGGTGTTCATGGAGCTGCTGGCGAGCTGGTTTGGCCTGATGCTGCTGCGTACCCGGCAGACTCAGGCCCTGCAAACCCAGGCGCTGACTGACGCATTGACCGGATTGCCCAACCGGCGCGCGGCGGAGCTGCGTTTTGCGGAAGAAATTGCCCGCGCCAGGCGGGATAATAGTGGATTTGCCGTGGCGATTGCCGATCTTGATCGCTTCAAGCTGATCAACGATAACTTTGGTCATGATGTGGGTGATGAAGTTCTGCGCCAGTCTTCCCAGATCATGCGCGAGGCGCTGCGGGAGGGGGACTGGATCGCGCGCTGGGGCGGCGAGGAGTTCATCCTGTTCCTGCACCATTCGAGTGGCGATGATGCATTTGCGGCGGTAGAACGTGTCCGGCTTGCGGTCAAGGCTGCCTCTTATGTGACCCGCTCAGGCAATATCAAGGTCTCGTCAAGCTTCGGTATTGGCGAATTCCATCTGGGGGATGCTGACATGTCGCGCACCCTTTCCGAGGCGGACGGCTGTCTGTATGAGGCAAAGCGGCGTGGAAGAGACTGCGTGGTAGCCAGTGAGGGCAGGGAAGGCACGACATTGTGGCGGGCGGGGGTGCTGCAGCGTGCCTTGCAGGAACAGCGCGTGCTGGCCGCCTATCAGGTCATGGTCGATCTCAGGACCGGCAAGCCGGTTGCCGACGAGGCCCTTGCCCGGCTGAAGCTGAGCGATGGCTCGATGATTCCCGCCGGTGAGTTTATCGAGGCGGCCGAAGGGGTCAACCTGATCCACGAGGTCGATCGGGTCATCGCTTATCAGTCCATGTCACGTTGCACGGCTGCGCTTGAGGATGGCTTTGATCCGAACTTTGCGCATTTTGTGAATCTTTCACCGCAGTTCCTTGCGCGCAAGGAACTGGTAGAGCAGATGCTTGATTTTGCCGTGGCCATGTGCCCATGCAATGTCGAATTCAAAGAAAACAAACCCATCGTTTTCGAGATCACCGAGCGTCAATTGCTATCCGATTTCGAAAGCATGCGAAAAGATGTGCAGCCGCTCCTGGATTTTGGGTTCCGTCTTGCTCTGGATGATTTTGGCAGCGGTTATTCGTCCTTCCTTTACCTCGCTGAACTGCCGGTCAGCTTCCTCAAAATCGAGGGATGGATGGTGCGGAATATGCGGAGCAATATACGGGTGCGCCATATGGTGGAGAGCATGGTATCGCTGTCCCGGCGTCTGGGAATTATCACCATCGCTGAACATGTCGAGGATAGCGGCACCGCGGAGATGCTGCGGGAAATGGGGGTGGACTGGGGTCAGGGTTATTTTTTCGGCAAGCCGGAATTATAGTTTTCGCTGAGGTATTGAAACAGTCCGCTGTTCCCCCATCTATTGTTCCACGTTGCTGGCAATTGGTTGAAAAATCAATTAAAGTAAGCGTTTATAACAACCAAATACTACGTTTGGAGCAAAAAAATGAGTGCTAAAGGGCAAATGTTACAAGACCCATTCCTGAATATCCTGCGTAAAGAGCATATTCCGGTTTCCATTTATCTCGTCAATGGCATCAAGCTGCAGGGGCACGTCGAGTCCTTTGACCAGTATGTCGTGCTGCTCAAGAACACCGTGACCCAGATGGTTTACAAACATGCCATTTCCACCGTCGTGCCGGCACGGCCGGTCAACATTCCTTTCGAACATCCCGCTGATACACAGGGAATGCCCGATTAAGTTCCCTGCCCATGTTTGATCGTCCCGGCGGCGCAGATGCCGCCGTGCTGGTAAGTCTCGATTTTGGCGATACGGATTACGCCGAAAGCCTGGAAGAACTGAAGCAGTTGGCTGAAAGTGCGGGTGTGCAGGTAGCGGCAGTCGTTGAAGGCAAGCGTTCACGGCCGGATGCGGCATTTTTCGCAGGCAGCGGCAAGGTGGAAGAGATTGGCGGCGTGCTGCGGGAAGCCGGTGCCGGCATGGTCATTTTCAATCACGAACTTTCTGCCGGCCAGCAGCGCAATCTGGAACAGCGTCTGAAAACCCGGGTCATAGACCGCACCACCCTGATCCTCGATATTTTTGCCCAGCGCGCGCGCAGCCATGAAGGCAAGCTGCAGGTGGAACTGGCGCAGCTGGAGCATCTGGCCACGCGCCTGGTGCGCGGCTGGACCCACCTCGAGCGCCAGAAAGGCGGTATCGGCCTGCGCGGGCCAGGCGAAACGCAGCTGGAAACCGACCGGCGACTGCTGGGCAAGCGGGTCAAGCTGCTCAAGGAGAAACTGGTCAAGCTCAAACGACAGCACCAGGTGCAGCGGCGCGCCCGGGCGCGCGGCAAGGTGCTGTCGGTTTCCCTGGTGGGCTATACCAATGCCGGCAAATCCACGCTCTTCAACCGGCTGACGCATGCCAATGCCTATGCGGCCGACCAGCTTTTTGCCACGCTCGATACCACTTCGCGCCGCCTGTACCTGGGCGTTGCGGGCGAGGTGGTGCTTTCCGACACGGTGGGCTTCATCAAGCACCTTCCCCATACCCTGGTGGCGGCTTTCCGCTCCACCCTGACCGAGGCGCTCGAGGCGGATTTGCTGCTGCACGCAGTGGATAGCGCCAGCCCCAATCGCGAACAGCAAATCGATGAAGTCAATGCCGTCCTCACGGAAATCGGGGCCAACGCGCCACAGATCATGCTGTTCAACAAAATTGATCTCAAAGGCCAGGCGCCGGGCGTGGAGCGCGACGAGTATGGTAGAATCACGGGCGTTCACGTCAGCGCGCTGACCGGCGCTGGGATGGATCTGATCCGCGATGTCCTGGCCGAGTTTGGCGAAAAGCTTCGGGCCGAGACTTCGGCGCCCGGCGTGGCAGTGACTGCTGATGCTCCAACCCATTGAGCTTGTTAAATCAATCTGGAAACTAAATAAAAAATGGCCTGGAACGATCCCGACTGGGGCAAGAAAAATAGTGGTGGCCCGCCCGATCTCGACGAGTTGTGGCGAAAATTCAACCAGAAGCTCAACGCCATGTTTGGCGGCAAGGCGGCATCGTCAGGCGGTGGCGCCCCCATGGGGCCGAAAGCTTTTGGCGGCATGGGGCTGATCGCGGCTCTGGCGCTCCTGGTCTGGATCGGCAGCGGCTTCTATATCGTCAATGCCGGGGAGCGGGGCGTGGTGCTGCGCTTTGGCAAATACCTGGAAACCACACAGTCCGGCCCGCGCTGGCACCTTCCCTATCCCTTTGAAAGTGTTGAAGTGGTGAACGTGGAACAGGTGCGCACGGTGGAAGTGGGGTACCGCAACAACGTCAAGAGCAAGGTCCTGAAAGAATCCCTGATGCTGACCGACGACGAGAACATCATCGATATCCAGTTTGCCGTGCAGTACATCCTGAAAAGCCCGGAAGAGTTTCTGTTCAACAACCGCCACCCTGAAGACGCGGTGCTCAACGCTGCAGAAACCGCGATTCGTGAAATCGTGGGCAAGAACAAGATGGATTTCGTGCTGTATGAGGGGCGCGCCGAAGTGGCGGCCCGGGCGACCAAACTGATGCAGGAAATTCTTGACCGTTACAAGACCGGCATCAACATCAGCAAGGTGACGATGCAGAATGCCCAGCCGCCGGAGCAGGTGCAGGCGGCGTTTGACGATGCCGTGAAAGCAGGGCAGGACAAGGAGCGGCAGAAAAACGAAGGCCAGGCCTACGCCAACGATGTGGTGCCCAAGGCGCGTGGCGCGGCTTCGCGCCTGCTGGAAGAGGCCAATGGATACAAGCAGCGCGTGATCGCCAGCGCCGAGGGTGATGCCTCGCGCTTCAGGCAGATCGTGGCTGAATACAACAAGGCCCCGGCTGTGACCCGTGACCGCCTGTATCTGGACGCGATGCAGCAGATTCTTTCCAGCACCAGCAAGGTTCTGGTCGATCAGAAAGGCGGCAACAACCTGCTTTACCTGCCCCTGGACAAACTCATCCAGCAGTCCGCCCCCGAGGCATCTGCTGCCAAGCCAATCATCCTGCCGGAATCCGCGCCACCCGCCGACAGCACTGCGCGCTCGCGTGATGCTTTCCGTAGCCGTGAACGGGAGACACGTTAATGAAAAAACATTTGAGTGGCTTGTTAACGGGCCTGCTGGCACTGCTGGCTCTTTCCAGCCTGACTGTGTTCACGGTAGATCAGCGTCAACAGGCGATCGTGTTCCAGCTCGGGGAGATCATTTCCGTCAAGCAGCAGCCCGGCCTGTATTTCAAGATACCGTTGCTGCAGAACGTGCGCTATTTCGATACCCGGCTGCGCACGGTGGACACTACCGAGCCTGAGCGTTTCATCACCTCGGAAAAGAAAAACGTGCTGGTGGATTCCTATGTCAAATGGCGCATCGTGGATGTCAAGCAGCATTACGTCAGCGTGGGCGGTGACGAAGCGCGCGCCCAGACGCGCTTGATGCAGACGGTCAATGACAGCCTGCGCGCCGAGTTCGGCAAGCGTACCGTGCATGAAGTGGTGTCCGGAGAGCGTGACAAGATCATGGAAATCCTGCGCCAGAAGGCGGACCAGGATGCGCGCAAGATCGGCGTGCAGGTGATGGATGTGCGGCTGAAACGGGTGGACCTGCCACAGGAAGTGAGCGAATCGGTTTACCAGCGCATGGAAGCCGAACGTAAGCGGGTCGCCAACGAATTGCGCTCCCAGGGTTCGGCTGAATCGGAAAAAATTCGCGCCGATGCAGATCGTCAGCGCGAAGTGATTCTGGCCGAGGCGTACCGGACTGCACAGCAGACCAAGGGCGAGGGTGATGCCAAGGCAGCGGCCACCTACGCTGCGGCTTATGGCCAGAACCCCGAGTTCTATGCCTTCTATCGAAGTCTTGAAGCCTATCGTCAGAGCTTCAAGAACAAGTCTGACGTGCTGGTGCTGGAGCCCACTTCGGAATTCTTCAAATACATGAAGGCGCCAGGCGGCAAGGCTGCCAAGTAATGCAGGTGAATCTGCTTGCTGCCTTTGCCCTGATGCTGATCCTAGAAGGACTCCTGCCGTTCATGGCGCCTGCCGCGTGGCGCGAAACATTCCGCAAGATGACCGAGCTGTCCGATGGCCAGCTGCGGTTTATCGGCCTGGGTTCGATGCTGGGCGGTTTATTGATGTTATTGCTGGTTAAATGATGCAAACCTGGTTACTCCCCGAATATATCGAAGACATTCTGCCACCCGAGGCGCGACGCATCGAAAGCCTGCGCCGCCGCTTGCTGGATCTGTTTCACGTGCATGGCTACCACCAGGTGATTCCGCCGCTTCTGGAATACCTGCCCTCTCTTCTGACCGGCACCGGCCATGACATGGATCTCAAGACTTTCAAGGTGGTGGACCAGCTTTCCGGGCGCATGATGGGGCTGCGTGCCGATATCACGCCCCAGGCAGCCCGCGTTGACGCCCATTTGCTCAACCGCGATGGTGTGGTGCGCCTCTGCTATGCAGGCAGCGTGCTTCATGCCCTGCCTGACGGCATGATGCAGACACGCGAGCCCCTGCAGATCGGTGCCGAGCTGTTTGGCCATGCAGGCCTGGAAAGCGATGTCGAGATTCAGCAACTGATGCTGAAGGCGTTCAGGAAAATTGGCGTTCAGGATGTCCACTTGGATATTGGCCATGTCGGCATTTTCCAGGCACTGATGGAGCGGGGCGGTGTTTCTGCCGACCTTGAAGCGGCACTGTTTCAGGCCTTGCAGGGTAAGGATATCCCGTCCATTGCCGAGCTGGCGCAAGGACTGGATGGCGTTCTCCGTGATGCGGTACTGCTGTTGCCGCAGCTTTATGGCGGCATGGAAATCCTGGAGCGGGCGCAGCAGAACCTTCCTGCTTTTCCCGAAATCCGGCGCGCCCTGGACGATTTGCGCAGCATCTCCAGCCGGGTGAGCGGGATGGTTGCCGGTGTTGCCTTTGATCTGGCAGAACTGCGTGGCTACCATTACCACAGCGGCGTGGTATTCGCCGCCTATCTTCCCGGGCAGGCGCAGGCGGTGGCCAAGGGGGGGCGTTACGATGAGGTGGGCAGTGTATTTGGCCGCGCCCGTCCGGCAACAGGTTTCAGCATGGATTTGCGGGTGCTGTGCAGAGCTTTGGGGCCTGCAGAAGCGGTTCCTGGCATTCTTGCTCCTTTTGCCGAAGAAGATGCGGCGCTGGAGGAAAAAATCGAGGCGCTGCGGAATCAGGGAGAAGTGGTAGTGGTGAATCTGCCCGGCCACGACTCACAACGCGGTGAACTGAATTGCGACCGGATTCTGGTTCTGCGCGACAATAACTGGCAAGTAGAAAAAATTTAGTCTTAGGGGTTGGATAACATGACAAAAAACGTAGTGGTAATCGGCACGCAATGGGGAGATGAAGGCAAGGGCAAGATCGTCGACTGGCTCACCGACCATGCCCAGGGCGTAGCGCGATTCCAGGGAGGCCATAACGCGGGCCACACACTGGTGATCAATGGCGCCAAAACAGTGCTGCACCTGATCCCGTCCGGCATCCTGCGCGAAAACGTCGATTGCTACATCGGCAACGGCGTGGTGGTTTCCCCCTGGGCGCTGATGGAAGAAGTGGACATGCTGGAAAAGGCCGGCGTGCCGGTGAAGAACCGCCTGAAAATTTCCGAAGCCTGTCCCGTCATCATGCCGCATCACGTGGCCCTTGATCAGGCTCGCGAGGCCGCCAAGGGCGCCGGCAAGATCGGCACGACCGGGCGCGGCATCGGCCCCGCCTACGAGGACAAGGTGTCGCGCCGTGGCATCCGCATCCAGGATCTGTTCCACCGCGAGCGTCTGGCGGCCAAACTGGGCGAGATTCTCGATTACCACAACTTTGTGCTGAAAAATTATTTCAAGGCCGAGACCGTGGATTTTCAGAAATCCCTGGATGACGTCCTGGCAATTGCCGAGCGCATCAAGCCCATGGTGGCGGATGTGCCGCGCCTGCTGTTCGAGGCCAACAAGGCGGGCAAGAACATCCTGTTTGAAGGCGCACAGGGCGCGCTGCTGGATATCGACCACGGTACCTACCCCTTTGTGACCTCCAGCAACTGCATCGCCTCCAACGCAGCGACCGGCAGCGGCGTGGGGCCGCAGATGCTGCATTACGTGCTGGGCATCACCAAGGCCTACACCACCCGCGTCGGTTCAGGACCGTTCCCCACCGAACTGTATGACGCGGTGGACAAGCTCGACCCGAACGGCAAGCACATGGCTGACCGCGGCCATGAGTTTGGCGCCACCACGGGCCGCGCGCGCCGCTGCGGCTGGTTCGATGCGGCTGCGCTCAAGCGTTCGATCCAGATCAATGGTGTGACCGGCCTGTGCGTGACCAAGCTGGATGTCATGGACGGCATGGAAACGGTGCGCCTGTGCACCGGCTACAAGGTGGATGGGGGCATGACCGACATTCTTCCGGTGGGTGCGGAAATGCTGGCCAAATGTGAGCCGATCTACGAGGATATGCCTGGCTGGCAGGAAAGCACCGTGGGCGTGAAGGACTACGATGCTTTGCCGGCCAATGCACGCGCCTATCTCAAGCGCATGGAAGCCATCTGCGGCGTGCCGATTGATATCATCTCCACTGGCCCTGACCGGGAAGAGACGATCGTGTTAAGGCATCCGTTTGAGTAAATAAAAAAAGGGCGGGTTCCGAAGAACCCGCCCTTTTTGATTTGGTGCCCAGAAGAGGACTCGAACCTCCACACCTTGCGGCACACGGACCTGAACCGTGCGCGTCTACCAATTCCGCCATCTGGGCTTCAAGAAACGCGAATTTTATAGGAAATGAAACTTTTGTCAAATCAAAATAGCAAGGCCGCCAAAAAAAGCGGCAAAACTCGTGATCCCTACTTCGAGCGCGAAAGCAAAAATTACGAAAAACCACTGCCGAGCCGCGAGTTCGTGCTGGAAATTCTTGAAGAACAGGGTGCGCCCATCAGTGACGGGAAGCTGATCAAGCTGCTCGGCCTGAGTGAGGAGGACGCCGAAATCTTCGCCCGCCGCCTGCGGGCGATGGAGCGCGATGGCCAGATCATGCGCAACCGCAAGAACGCCATCTGCCTGGTGGAGAAGCTGGACCTCATCAAGGGCACGGTGCAGGGCCATCCGGATGGTTTCGGGTTTCTGGTCCCGGACGATGGCAGCCCCGATCTGTTCCTGTCCGGCAAGCAGATGGACAAGGTGCTGCATGGCGACCGCGTCATGGCGCGCCAGATCGGCGTTGACCGTCGCGGCCGGCCGGAAGGCAGCATCGTCGAGGTGCTGGAACACGTCAACACGCTGCTGGTGGGGCGGTTGCATGCCGAGCACGGCATCCTGTTCGTGACGGCGGAAAACAAGCGCATCAGCCAGGAAATCCTGATCGAGCCGGGCTCGGACAAGGGCGCCCAGCCAGGCCAGGTGGTGATGGTGGAACTGGTCGAACAGCCTTCCAGGCATAACCGGCCCATAGGGCGGATCGCCGAGGTGTTGGGCAACTATGCTGACCCTGGGATGGAAATCGAGATTGCCCTGCGCAAGCACAATCTGCCCAATGAATTCCCGCCGGAAGTCGCGCAGGCTGCAAAGAAAATCAAGCCCAAGGTGCAGAAGAAGGATTATGAAGGCCGCGAGGATATCCGCGACCTGCCGCTGGTGACCATCGACGGCGAGACCGCGCGCGATTTCGACGATGCCGTGTTCTGCAAGCCGCTGGGCAAGGGCTGGAAGCTGCTCGGCAAGGGCGGCTGGAAGCTGTATGTGGCGATTGCCGACGTGAGCCATTATGTCAAGCCGGGCGAGCCGCTGGACAAGGAGGCCATAGAGCGCGGCAATTCGGTGTATTTCCCGCGCCGGGTGATCCCGATGCTGCCGGAAGAGCTTTCCAATGGCCTGTGCTCCATCAATCCCAATGTGGAGCGGCTGTGCATGGTGTGCGAGATGGACATCAACAGCAGTGGCGAGGTGAAAAAGTACCGCTTCTACCCGGCAGTGATGAATTCGCACAAACGCTTCACCTATACCACCGTGGCCGAGATGCTGGCCGATCCCAAGGGCAGGGCGGCGCAGGAAAACGAGGAACTGCTGCCGCATATCCTGGAACTGGAAAAGCTGTTCCGGGTGCTGGTCAAGGCGCGCGCCAAGCGCGGCGCGATCGATTTCGAGACCATTGAAACCCAGATGATCTTCAACGATCAGGGCAAGATCGACCGCATCGTGCCGGTACAACGCAACGACGCCCACCGCGTGATCGAGGAGTGCATGCTGGCCGCCAACGTGTGCGCCTCCGAGTTCCTGAAGGCGCACAAGCACCCCACGCTGTACCGTATCCACGAAGGACCGACGCCGGAAAAGCTGGTGAATCTGCGCGAGTTTCTGGCGGATTTCGG
>PQAG01000103.1 GCA_003104895.1 Nitrosomonadales bacterium | reverse complement strand
GGGCTCAGGCCAAAGCCGGCGTTGAGCAGGCCAACGGTGCCGTGGGAGGCATAGGGCCGGATGTGTTCGTGAGGGAGTGGCGGCAGGCCGTGCCGACGGCGCTGTTCGTTGAGCGCGAAACCCAGGTCCAGCGCCGTGTCGGCAAGCGTGCCGTCGAGGTCGAACAGGACTGCCTTGATCATCCGGCGGCCTCGGCTACTCGGCTGCGCGGCGGCAGGTCATCAGGTAGTTGATGCTGGTGTCTTCTCCGAGCGAGTACACTTTCGAGAGCGGGTTGTAGCTCATGCCGGTGATTTCTGCGACTTCCAGCCCGGCAGTGCGGCAATGCCGCGCCAGTTCGGAGGGTTTGATGAACTTGGCATAGTCGTGGGTGCCGCGCGGCAGCATGTTGAGCACGTATTCGGCTCCGATCACGGCGAACAGGTAGGCCTTGAAATTGCGGTTGAGGGTGGAAAAGAATACATGGCCGCCCGGCTTGACCAGCTGGGCGCAGGCTTTGACGACGCTCAAGGGGTCGGGCACGTGCTCCAGCATTTCCATGCAGGTGACCACGTCGTAGCTGCCGGGGGCCTGTTGCGCCAGCTCTTCCACGGCGATCAGGCGGTAATCCACCTTCTGGCCGCTTTCCAGCAGATGGAGTTTGGCCACCTTGAGGGCTTTTCCGCCCAGGTCGATGCCGGTCACGCTGGCGCCGCGCGCTGCCATGCTTTCGGAGAGGATGCCTCCGCCGCAGCCGACATCCAGCACCTGTTTGCCCGCCAGGCCGGCGAGGCTGTCGATGTACTCCAGGCGCAGGGGGTTGATGTCGTGCAGCGGCTTGAATTCGCTGTTGGGRTCCCACCAGCGGTGKGCGAGCTGGCTGAATTTGTCGAGYTCGTGGTRGTCGGCGTTTTGTGTCGTGCTTGAGTCAGTCATGTTTCYTGCCTATTCGTTCCTGCCAAAGTGCGGCCTGTGCGGAGAGCTGCTGCTGCGGTAGCGTGAGCAGGCTGCCGTTCTCCACCACGGGCGTGCCGTTGACCCATACATGGGTGACATGCTCGCGGCCGGCTGCGTATACCAAATGTGAGGTCACATCATAACATGGCATGGTTTCCAGATTGTTGAGCCTGATTGCAGTCATGTCGGCAGCCTTGCCGGGCTCCAGCGATCCGAGCCGGTGATCCAGCCCCAGTGCGCGGGCGCCATTGAGCGTCGCCATCTGCAGCGCTTCGAATGCCGGCAGGCTATCCGCCTTGCCGCTGACGCCCTTGGCGAGCAGGGCCGCAAGCCGCATTTCCTGAAACATGTCGAGCCGGTTGTTGCTGGCGGCGCCATCGCTGCCGAGTCCGACGTTGATGCCCTGTTCCATCAGGGCATGGACAGGCGCGATGCCGCTTGCCAGCTTGAGGTTGGAGGTGGGGCAGTGGGCCACATGGCAGCCCTCGCGGGCCAGGGTCGCCATTTCATCCGCTTTCAGATGCACGGCATGGACCGCAATCAGGTTGGGAACCAGCAAGCCCAGGTTCTGCAGGCGCTGCAGCGGCCTGAGATGATGCTGCCTGAGGCTCTGCTGGATTTCGTCTTCCGTTTCGTGGAGATGGATGTGTATCGGCAAATCCAGCTGCTCGGCATAGGTCAGCACTTTGCCCAGCGTTTTGTCGCTGACGGTATAAGGCGCATGGGGGGCAAGCGAGAAGGAGAGCAGCGGCTCTGCAGAATGCTGGTCGCGGATGGCCAGGCCCTTGTGCAGGTAGGTGTCTGCATCACTTGCGTAAGCGGTGGGGAAGTCCAGTGCAATCAGTCCAATGACGGCTCTTATTCCGGATTTGAGCACGGCTTCGGCCGCCGCATCCGGAAAGAAATACATGTCGTTGAAGCAGGTGATGCCGCCGCGCAGCATTTCCGCACAGGCCAGAAGGGTTCCGTCATGCACGAATTGCGTCGAGACATGGCGGTTTTCCGCCGGCCAGATATGCTGCTGCAGCCACTCCATCAGCGGCAGGTCGTCGGCCAGGCCGCGCATCAGGTTCATTGCCGCATGCGTGTGAAGATTGATCAGCCCGGGAATGAGGACGTGCTCTCCCAGCGTGACCGTGCGGCTGGCAACATACTGCGCATGGGCTTCAGGTGTGGGCAGGATGGCGGCAATCTGCCCTGAGCGGACCACCACGCTATGGTGATGCAGAATCTGGTGCGCCGGCCTGACGGGAACCACCCAGCGCGCGTCAATAATGGTATCGGCTTGTTGCATCTCGAAATCCGGCCAAGAAAAAAGCCCCGCAGAGGCGGGGCTTTTCAAAAGAATTCAACCCGGTTATTTCTGGGTTGGCTTCTGTACTTTGACTTCAACCATCACGCGGCGGTTGGGTTGCAGGCATTCAACCAGCTTCTTGTTCTTGCCGCTTTCCTTGCCCTTGACGTCGCTGCACGCCACGACAGGCTCAGCTTCGCCCTTGGCTGCGGTTTCGATGCGGTTGGCTTCAACGCCCTGGCTGACCAGGTAATCCTTGACCGCAGCAGCGCGGCGCTCGGACAGTTTCTGGTTGTATTTTTCTGTGCCGATGCGATCGGCATGGCCGGTAACCAGAACCACTTCAACTTGCGGGTACTCCTTCATTTTGCCGACCACTTCGTCGTTCAGTCTCTGCTTGCCATCCGGGCGAACCACGGATTTGTCGAAATCGAACAGGGTTTCGGCTTGCAGGGTGATTTTGTCGAAGGCCGGCTTTTCCGGACCAACGGGAACTACAGGAGCCGGAGCGGCTGCTTTCTTTTCTTCTTTCTTGACCAGGTCAGGATCGCATTCTTCAATGGCCATGGCCGGGGTCCAGTAACCGGTTCTCCAGCACTGGTTGTAGTTGTTTTTCACTACATCGCCCCGGGTGTCGATCAGGTAACCTTCTTTTTCCGCCGAGTGAGCAAAAGCGGCGCCGGAAAAAGCCAGGCCAAGAACCAGACTCAGGGTGATTTTGGCGATTTTGGTGTTTTGCATATTCTTCTCCTTGGAATTTGAACGGCATATGTAGAACGGATATAACCTATATGTTTGATATTAGGACATAAGCAGCGAAATAATTCAAGTTTATAGGCGCTTAATGCTTTTGAAGCAGGGTGTAAAGTTCCGTATTATCGCCCTGGCGGCGCCCCTGCCAGACCAGTTTCCAGCCCTGGCCCGGCTGTTCCATCTGGTCAGCCCTGCTCTGAATCAATTTCAGCTCGCAGTGATTGTCATCAATTTCATCGCGCAGCGTGATGATCCCGGCAAAATAATGCAGCAGGGCGCGCTGCGGTTCCCCCAGTTGTCTGCTGCCGATACAGTTGTAATGGGAAGGCAGGCTGCCTTGCAGGGAAACGATCATGGCGCGATAGCTCTTGTCGGCGTCGAGCCAGGGCAGCCAGATGGTGGCCAGCAGCCCCCAGACCAGGGTAATACCCAGGGCGGAATTGACAATTCCGCGCAGCGCGCCGCGCGGCATGCGCGCAACGACTGCCAGCCAGGCAGTGCTGAGCGCCGCGGCCAGGAACAGGGTCAGACCATCGACATGCGCGATGTAGCCGGGCTGGCGCTTTTCGAACCAGTGCGCGAAAACGGCCGGCTGGCCGCTCAGGGTGGAGTACCACCCGAGCCACAATACGCCGGCGACAAGGCTGAAGGTCATCACGCTGAACCAGTCGAGCGAATTCGCTGCGCCCCTGCGCAGAGAATTTACCGCCACCGTTGCCAAAACTGCCAGTGGCGGCAGCAGCGGCAGGGCATATACGTCGCGTGCCACGACAGCCGTGCTCAGAACAAGCAGAATCACCAGGAATGCAGCGAGTGGCAGGGCAATGGCGGGGATCAGCCCTTCCTTCCAGTTGTGGCGCCACAAGGTCCAGAGCGCCAGGGGCAGGGCCGGCCAGGCAAACCAGGGCAGGATGGTGAAGTAATAGGCTGGCTGGTGGCTGGCGGGGAGGGGTGTGGCGCCAGTCAGACGGCCCAGGTTGTTGATCCACAGCCATTCCGTGAAGAGGCCGGGGGCGCGATGGTAGAGCAGGAACGGCCAGATGGAGAGCCAGGGGAGGGCGGCGAAGAGTGCGATGGCCAGGCAGATTGCATAGCGGCGGCTGCGCCAGGCGCTGGACAGGAATGGCAGGAGCAGGGCAGTGATGGCGATGACGCCGGGTTCGAACAGGCCTTTGGACATGAATCCGATGCCTATGCCGCTGCCGATGATGATGCCCGCAATGACCGGGCGGCGCGGTGCCAGCGCCAGGCCATAAAGGGCGATTGCAACACCGGCCAGCAAGGCCGTGTCGGTGATGAGCTGGTGGGTGCGCACTACCAGGCCGAAGCAGGCAATCATGATCAGGGCGGTAATGCGGCCATAGCCTTTGCCCCATAGCTCGCGTCCGGTCAGGCCGGTTAAGACCAGCGCCACGCCCATGTAAAGCCCGCTGGCGAGGCGGGCGCCGTCATGCAGCGGCAGCCAGGCGGAAAACAGTTTGGCAAGTGCGGCGGCGGTGAGGTAATAGAGCGGCGGCTTTTCCATGAAGGGTTCGCCGGCCAGCATGGGGATGACCCAGTCGCCGCCCTGCAGTATCGAATAGACGAGCCCGAAGCCGTAGGCCTCATCAGGCTTCCATGGGTCATGGCCCACCAGTCCCAGCAGGGTCCAGAACGCGCAAAGCGCGATCACCCAGCCCAGGTGGATGCGGGGTGCTTGGCGGAAAGGCTCTAAAAAAGACATGTGCAGATGCGCGCAACAAAAAAGAAAGGCAGCCTGAGCTGCCTTTCATTCCGGGTCTGGAGCGAACTTATTTCATGCCGTACTTTTGGCGGAATTTCTCGACGCGGCCAGCGGTGTCAACAATCTTCTGCTTGCCGGTATAGAAAGGGTGGCATTGCGAGCACACTTCAACGTTCAGGTCCTTAGCCATGGTGGAGCGGGTTTTAAAAGTAAAACCGCAGCTGCAATTCACGTTGATTTCGTTGTAGTTTGGGTGGGTATCCGGTTTCATGATTCAAATCCTTGCCTGTTGCTAGGGTTTCTGGCATCGAGTGCCGCGAAAAATGGCGCAATTATCCACCATGCAGGCTGGTTTGGCAAGGCATTTGTGGCGGACAATAGAAGATGGCCGGGAGCGGGTCAGATCAAGCCCTTCTGTGCCAGCTCGCTTTTCAGATAGGCGTAATAAATGGGTGCCGCCACCACGCCCATGATGCCGAATGCCGCTTCCATGGCCAGCATGGCGAGCAGCAGTTCCCAGGCGTGGGAGCGGATCTGGGTGCCGATAATGCGGGCGTTGAGGAAGTATTCCAGCTTGTGGATCACGATCAGGAACAGCAGTGAGGCCATGGCGACTTGCAGGGACTGCCCCAGGCTGACGATGACTATGACGGAGTTGGAAATCAGGTTACCGACCACCGGCAGCAATCCGGCGAGGAAGGTGATGACGATCAAAGTCTTGGTCAGGGGCAGGTTGACGCCGAACAGGGGCAGCACTACGGCCAGATAAATCGCGGTGAAAAAAGCGTTCAGCGCCGCGATCCTGACCTGGGCAAAGACGATGCGGCGGAACGCATCGCCGAGCAGCCGGACCCGCTCTGCCAGGGCGCCAGAGAGGGGGCGGTAGCGGTGTTGCGCCGTCACTTCGCGCAGGGAGATCATGGCGCCGATGATCAGGCCGATCAGCACGTGAACCAGGGTGCGGCCCATTTCCTTGCCGACGGTCTGAACTTCGCTGGCGTGGGTCCGCAGCAGTTCCACTGCGGCGGCCTGGATGCCCTCGGCGCTGGTAGGCAATTTTTCCACCAGCCAGTCAGGCAGCATTGCGCGGGAGCCCTCGATAATCGCGGCCATTTTCTGCAGCAGCGCCGGAAGCTTGCTGGTATCGCTGTGGAAGAAGGCCATCAGGCCGATCGTGGCAAGCGTGATCAGGGTCGCCATCAGGCTCGCCAGCAGCGCAACCGCGACGATCTTGGCAGGCCGCCCGCCAAAGCGGCGCAGGTTGATGCGCGCGGCAAGCAGGTGGACCAGTTCGTACATCAGCAGCCCCGCCAGCAGCGCCGGCAACAGGTGCGAGTAGACAATGAAAACGAGCAGCGTGGCCGCGATCAGCCAGGCGGCAATTTCGATGTGGCCAGGGTTGAGTTCTTTAACCGGCGCCATGGTTTTCCTCGTTGATGGCGGTATGGATCTGTTCCAGCACGCGTTGTGGTGTCAGTTTCACCAGGCAGTCCAGATGGCCGAGCGGACAGGTGCGCTTGAAGCACGGGCTGCATGGCAGGTTCAGGCTGAGGATGCGCGCCTTGTGCGACAGGGGGGGGGTGAAGCCGGGACTGCTGGAACCATAGAGGGCAACGAGCGGTTTGCCGAGCGCGGCGGCGACATGCATCAGGCCGGAGTCGTTGCTGACGATCACGCTGGCCGAGGCGAGCAGGTCCACCGCTTCGTTGAGGCTGGTCCTGCCGCACAGGTCGATGCACGCGCCCATGCTCAAACGTGCCGCCTCGGCGCCGGCCTCGGCATCCTTGGCGGAGCCCGCCAGCCATACCTGCCAGCCTTCTGCGCGCAGCAATTTCCCCAGCTCGGCGAAATGCGCTGCCGGCCAGCGTTTTGCCGGGCCATATTCGGCGCCCACGCACAGCGCGGCAATCCGGGGCTCAGGGCTCAGGCCGAGCCTGGCCAGGGTGGCGAGGCGCTGCTGTCCGTCCGTGGACAATTCCGGCTGGGGGATCGGATTTGGCAGGGGGCTGCCAGGGCGCTCTGCCAGCGCCACAAAGCGTTCCACCATCAATGGCAGTTTGTTCTTGTCCAGTGTGCGCGCATCGTTGAGCAGGCCCCAGCGCATTTCACCGCGATAGCCGGTGCGCCTGGGAATCGTGGCAAAAAATGGCACCAGGGCGGATTTCCACGAATTGGGCAGCACGATGGCCTGGTCGTAATGCCGCTGTTGCAGCGTTTTGCCCAGCCGGTAGCGGGCCGCCAGATTGAATTCGCCATGCCCGAACGGGTTGGCAATGGCCTCATGCACTTCCGCCATGCGCGCCAGCAAGGGCAGCGTCCAGGCAGGCGCCAGCACGTCCAGCAGCAGGCCGGGGCGGAGCTGGTGCAGGCGCTTGAACAGCGGCTGCGCCATGACCATGTCGCCTACCCAGGAGGGGGCGACGATCAGGATCTTGTTGGGTTGCGAGGCCATGAGGCCGCAGTTTACCCAATTTCTATGCGTGCCGGTGAACCGCTACCGGAATCTGTCTCCGCCCGAACTGGCTGGCCAGGGAAAAGTGTTCAAAACGCCCGGCGATGGCCGTGCCGCAATGCGGGCAATGGCCGTCATCGGTGAGATGGTAGGCGTTGATCTGGTACCAGTCGCGTTCTATCAGCGCTGCCTGGCATTTCGGGCAGTAGGTGGTGTCGCCCGCCGGGTCGTGCACGTTGCCGGTATAGACATAATGCAGCCCCTGTTCCATGGCGATTTTGCGCGCCCGGGTGAGGGTGGCGCCCGGTGTGGCCGGAGTGTCCATCATCTTGTAATCGGGGTGGAAGGCCGAAAAGTGCAGCGGCACGTCCGGCCCCAGCTCCCTGGCGACCCACTGCGACAGCGCGGTGATTTCCTGGTCCGAATCGTTGTGGCCGGGGATGATCAGGGTAGTGATTTCAAGCCAGCATTGGGTTTCGTGATGGATGTAGGCGAGCGTGTCGAGCACCGGCTGCAGGTGGCCGGAGCACAGGCTGTGGTAGAAGTTGTCGGTGAAGCCTTTCAGGTCCACGTTGGCGGCGTCCATCTTGGCGTAGAACTCACGCCGCGCCGCTTCGTGCATGTAGCCCGCGGTGACGGCGACGGTCTGGATGCCGCGTGCGTGGCAGGCATCCGCCGCGTCCATGGCATATTCGGCGAAAATCACCGGGTCGTTGTAGGTGAAGGCCACGCTCTTGCAGCCGTGATGCCCGGCGGTGCGGGCGATTTCTTCCGGCGAGGCCTGGTCCATCAGGCGGTCCATGTCGCGGGCCTTGCTGATGTCCCAGTTCTGGCAGAACTTGCATGCCAGATTGCAGCCCGCGGTGCCGAAAGAGAACACGCTGCTGCCGGGATAGAAGTGGTTGAGCGGTTTCTTCTCGATCGGGTCGATGCAGAAGCCCGAGGAGCGCCCGTAGGTGGTGAGGATCATCTTGCCGCCGATGTTCTGGCGCACGAAGCACAGGCCGCGCTGGCCATCGTGCAGCTTGCAGTCGCGCGGGCAGAGGTCGCACTGGATGGTTTTTTCGTCCAGCGTGTGCCACCAGCGGCCAGGGTGGCTGGATTCGGCGTAATTCGATTCGGTATTCATGTGGATTCCTTCCATTTGTTCACTGTATAGCGGAACAGCTTGACGTCCATGTCCCAGAAGCCGGGCGACAGCCCCGCCTTGTACTTGAGGTGGGCCATGAACTCGGCGGGCTGCGGCAACTGCTCCCACACCTGGGGCAGGAAGGTGGAGCGGTAAGGCCCATACTCGAACACGATGCCGTCCACGTTTGGCCGCAATTGCGCCAGCGCGTCCTCCTGGCTGCTGAAATTGATGGGAGAAAGCGGCGAGAGCAGCGACACTTCAACCCGGGTCAAGTCCAGCTCGTCCCCGCCCAGCGGCGCAAAGCGCGGATCGCGGAAGGCGGCGGCAAGGGCGTTGGCCTTGACGTCGGCCAGCAGGGGGCGGTGCGCCTCCAGGCTGCCGATGCAGCCGCGCAATTCACCCTGCCGGGTGAGGGTGACGAAGGTCGCGCCCGGTTCCTTCAGCCAGGGGGCGGATTCGTCTGCCTGCATGGGTTTGCCAAGCGCGCTGGAAATCGTTGCGCGGGCGATGGCGAGCAGGATGGGGCCTTGTTGAGTCTGGAACTCGCGCTGCCTTCGCTTCG
>PQAG01000102.1 GCA_003104895.1 Nitrosomonadales bacterium | reverse complement strand
CAATCAGGCGCGAAGGGTCCAGAGGCCGGTACAGGCGCACCTTGATCATGCCCACCTTCTCGCCGCGCGCGGTGAGGTGCTGCACGGTTTCTTCTACTGCCTCGGCGCCGGAGCCCATGAGAATGATGACCCTCTCCGCGTCCGGCGCGCCGGCATATTCAAACAGTTTGTACTGGCGCCCGGTGAGCCGGGCGAATCTGTCCATCGCGGCCTGCACGATGCCCGGCATGAGGTCGTAGTACGGGTTGACCGTTTCGCGCGCCTGGAAATACACGTCCGGATTCTGCGAAGTGCCGCGCACCACCGGATGCTCGGGCGAGAGCGCGCGGGCGCGGTGGGCCTGCACCAGTTCGTCGGAAATCATCTCGCGCACGGTTTCGAGCGGCACCTGCTCGATTTTTGCCACCTCGTGCGAGGTGCGGAAGCCGTCGAAGAAATGCAGGATCGGCAGGCGCGATTCCAGAGTGGCGGCTTGCGCGATCAAGGCCATGTCCTGCGCTTCCTGCACCGAATTGGAACTCAGAAAGGCGAAGCCGGTGGCGCGCGCCGCCATCACGTCGCTGTGGTCGCCGAAAATCGACAGGCCCTGCGCAGCCAGCGAGCGCGCCGCGACGTGCATGACGAAGGGCGTCAGTTCCCCGGCAATCTTGTACATGTTGGGGATCATCAGCAGCAGGCCCTGCGAGGCGGTGAAAGTGGTCGCCAGCGCCCCGGTCTGCAAGGCGCCGTGGATGGTCCCCGCAGCGCCTGCTTCGCTCTGCAGTTCGATCACCTCGGGCACGGTGCCCCACAGGTTTTTCTGCCCCATCGCACTCCATGCGTCGGAATACTCGCCCATCGGCGAGGAAGGCGTGATCGGGTAAATGGCGATGACTTCGTTGGTTAGGTGCGCGATATAGGCGGCGGCCTCATTGCCGTCAAGCGTGACCGTTGTGGCATGTGACATGATGATCCCCAAAAGCGGTTTGAAATGGTTGGAATTACATTAAACCTCTTGTGTTCAGATGGCAACGTATGCGTGGACACATGATCGAGAACCCATGAGGAAAGCGCCAACCGTCATCTGCTGGTAGTATAGTGGCACTATCTTGAAGCGTTTATCGGGCAGGGAGGACGTTCATGGAGCCTTGCGAGTTTCCGCACATCGGAGAGCATCTGGCCCCCATTATGGAGCGCCATGGCGGTGATGCCACGCGTTTGCTGCAAATCCTGCGCGAGGTGCAGGACTGTTTTCATTTCATTCCGCCCGAAGCGGTCAGCTGCATTGCCAGCCATCTGAAACTGCCGCGCGCCCAGGTGGAAGGCGTAGCGGGTTTCTATTCCTTTCTTTCGCTCAGTCATCAGGGCGAATACCGCGTCCTGTTCTCGGACAACATCACCGACAACATGCTCGGCAAGCCTGAGCTGATGCAGTATTTCTGCAACAAGCTGTGGGTCGAACCGGGAAAGGTGTCGGAAGACAACCTGGTGAGCGTGGACAGCACCTCCTGCACCGGGATGTGCGATCAGGGCCCCGCTGCGCTTGTGAACGGCTGGCCCCTGACCAGCCTTGACCGGAACCGGCTGGACCTGATCGCCGAACTGATCCGCATGAAGAAGCCGGTGGCAGAGTGGCCGGCAATGCTGTTCGAGGTCAGGGACAACATCCGGCGCCCCGGCATGCTGCTGGGCGAACCCTTTGAGCCCGGCGCGGGCATCCGCGCCATGCTGGCGCGTGGCGCCGAGGCGACTCTCAGCGAAATGGATGTCTCCAACCTGCGCGGCCGCGGCGGGGCCGGCTTCAAGACCGCTTCAAAGTGGTCGTTCTGCCATGCGGCCATCGCCGAGGAAGAGGGCAGCATGATCTGCGACGTGGGCGGAAATCCGGAGCGTTTCATCGTCTGCAACGCCGACGAGGGTGAGCCGGGCACCTTCAAGGATCGCGTGCTGCTTGCCAGCTATGCTGACCTGGTGTTTGAGGGCATGACGGTGGGTGCGCGCGTGATCGGCGCGCGCAAGGGTTTTCTCTATCTGCGCGGTGAATACCGCTATCTGCTGCAACCGCTCGAAGCGGTGCTGGCCAGGCGCCGGGCCGCTGGCCTGCTGGGAGAAAATATCCTCGGAGAAACCGGGTTCGCTTTCGATGTCGAAATCCGTCTCGGTGCCGGTGCCTATATCTGCGGCGAGGAATCCGCCCTAATCGAATCGCTCGAGGGCAAGCGCGGCCGCCCCCGCAACCGCCCGCCGTTCCCGGTTACCTCCGGTTACAAGGGGCGCCCAACGGTGGTGGACAATGTGGAGACTTTCGCCTGCGCTGCCCGTATCGCGGAAAAGGGAGGTGCCTGGTTTGCCGCCATGGGGACGGCGCAATCGACCGGCACCAAGATCCTCAGCATTTCTGGCGACTGCGCGCGGCCCGGCATCTACGAATATCCTTTTGGCGTGACGGTGGAGGAAATCCTGCGCGACTGCGGCGCCGAGGATGCCCACGCGGTCCAGGTCAGCGGGCCTTCCGGGACGCTGGTGTCATGGCAGGAATACGGCCGCCGTATCGCCTTTGAGGATCTGCCCACGGCTGGGGCGTTCATGGTGTTTCATCGACAGCGCGAGATGTTTGCCGCCGCTCATAATTTCACTCGCTTCTTCGCTCACGAAAGCTGCGGTTTCTGCACCCCCTGCCGCGTGGGGACGCAACTGCAGAAAAAAATCATGGACAAGATTGCCGGCGGACATGGCACCCCCGCAGATCTCGAAGAGTTGAAACATCTCGGACATATCCTCGGCTCGATGAGCCATTGCGGCCTGGGGCACAGTGCGGCCAATCCGGTGCTTGACACCCTGAGAAAATTCCCCGGCACATTCGAACGTAAACTCAAGGCATTATCCTTCGAGCCGGCATTCGATCTGGACGGGGCGCTGGAAACGGCGCGCAAGATCACCGGCAGGGACGATGAGTGGGCGCACCTATCATGAGCAAAACCATTACCATCGACGGCAAGACTATTCCCTTCATGGATGGCCAGACCATCATGGATGCGGCCCTGGCGGCCAGGGTTTACATTCCCCATCTGTGCCATAACCCGGAATTCAAGCCACACGGCAGTTGCAAGCTATGTACGGTCAAGGCCAATGGCCGCCTGGTTTCTTCCTGCACCATGCCCGCCTGTGAAGGCATGGAAGTGGAGAATGGGACCAAGGAACTCAACGACGAGCGGCGCGACCTGGTGCGGATGCTGTTCGTCGAAGGCAACCACCTGTGCCCCACCTGCGAGAAAAGCGGCAACTGCCAGTTGCAGGCGGTGGCCTATTGCCTCGGCATGATGTCGCCGCGCTACAATCATTTCTATCCGCAGCGCGAGGTGGATGCCTCCCATCCTGACGTGTTCCTCGACCGCAACCGCTGCATCCTGTGCGAGCTGTGCGTGCGTGCCAGCCGCGATGTGGACGGGAAGAACGTGTTCGGCCTCTCGGGGCGCGGCATCGGGTCGAGACTGGTAGTGAATTCCTGCAGCGGCCGCCTTGGCGACAGCGATTTTGCCGTCAGCGACAAAGCGGCCCAGGTGTGCCCAACCGGCGCCATCCTGATCAAACGCCAGGGCTTCAAGGTGCCGATTGGCCAGCGCATCTACGATCACAAGACCATCTGCCAGGTGGAGAGCCAGGGAAAAACCGGGGGTGAGGAAGATGAATGACCGGAAAAAGGTGCGCATTGCCAGCTGTTCCCTGGCGGGCTGCTTTGGCTGCCACATGTCCCTGCTGGATATTGACGAACGCCTGTTTGACCTGCTCGATCTGGTGGAATTCGACCGCACACCGCTGACCGATATCAAGCATTGCAGCCCCTGTGACGTGGGCATCGTGGAAGGCGGGGTATGCAATGCAGAAAACGTGCATGTCCTGAAGGAATTCCGCAAGAACTGCAAGGTATTGGTGGCAATGGGCGCCTGCGCCATCACCGGCGGCCTGCCGGCGATGCGCAACAACATCGACCTGTGGGACTGCTTCCAGGAGGTTTACCAGTATGAAGGCGGGCTTGAAGGGGGGCGGATTCCTAATGACCCGGAGCTGCCGCTGCCCTTCGACAAGGTGCACCCGATCTACGAAGTGGTGAAGGTGGATTATTTCCTGCCCGGCTGCCCGCCGCCGGCAGATGCGATCTGGAAATTCCTCACCGACCTGCTGGCGGGCCGGGAGCCGAAGCTGGACTACGAGCAGCTGCATTATGATTAATTTCTTCGCCGCTATGGACGCAAAGGATCGCAAGGTAAATCGGCTCTATTGTTTTTCCTTCGCGCTCCTTTGCGTCCTTCGCGGTTAATGAGTTTGCTATGACTTTTGAACTGGAAACCGCCGCCAACCCGGAAAACCTGAAGCGCGTGGTCATCGAGCCGGTGACGCGGGTCGAAGGCCACGGCAAGGTCACGCTGCTGCTGGACGAGGACAACCGCATCCATCAGGCGCGCTTTCATATCGTCGAATTCCGCGGCTTCGAGAAATTCATCCAGGGGCGGCCTTACACCGAGGTGCCGGTGCTGGTGCAGCGCCTGTGCGGCATCTGTCCGGTGAGCCACCACCTTGCCGCATCCAAGGCGATGGACATGATCATCGGCGCCAGATTGACGCCCAGCGCCGAGAAACTGCGCCGCCTGATGCATTTTGGCCAGATTCTGCAATCCCACGCCCTGCATTTCTTTTACCTGGCCTCGCCCGATCTGCTGTTCGGCTTTGATTCCGATCTCGCCCGGCGCAACATCGCCGGCGTGGCTGCGGCCTACCCGGATATCGCCCGGCAGGGCGTTGCGCTGCGCAAATACGGGCAGGAGATCATCCGGCTGACGGCCGGCAAGCGGGTGCACGGAACCGGCGCCATCCCCGGCGGCGTGAACAAGAACCTCACGCTCGCCGAGCGCGACCTTCTGCTGAAAGACATCGGGCAGATGATCGCCTGGAGCCGGGATGCGGTCGAACTGATCAAGAAGGTGTACAGCGAACGGACGGAATTCCACAACGGCTTCGGCTATTTCCGTTCCAGCTTCATGAGCCTGGCGCGCGAAGATGGCGCGCTGGATTTCTACCACGGCGGCCTGCGCGCCCGGGATGAACACGGCCAGGACATTTTTGACCATCTGGATTACAGCCATTACTGGGATTATGTGCACGAGGAAGTGAAGCCGTGGTCCTACATGAAATTCCCCTTCATCCGCTCGCGCGGCAGGGAAGAGGGCTGGTACCGGGTCGGCCCGCTGGCGCGGGTGAACAACTGCGATTTCATCCCCACGCCGCAGGCCGAAGCCGAGCGCAGGGTTTTCAAGGAATTTGACGGCGGCAGCGCCACGCAGGCCACGCTCGCCTATCACTGGACGCGCATGATCGAGATGCTGCATTGCGCCGAGGGCATCCAGGAACTGCTGCACGACGGCGATCTGCTTGGCGACGATCTGTTCAGCCGGGGCGAACGCTCCCTGCGCGGGGTGGGCGTGATCGAGGCGCCGCGCGGCACGCTGATCCATCATTACCGCATCAACGAGGACGAACAGATCGTGCGCGCCAACCTGATCGTCTCCACTACCCACAACAATCAGGCCATGAACGAAGCGGTGCGCCAGGTGGCGCTGCAATACCTGGATGGCAAGGAGCTGACCGAAGGCTTGCTCAACCATATCGAAGTGGCCATTCGCGCCTTTGACCCTTGTCTTTCCTGCGCCACCCACGCCCTGGGGAAAATGCCGCTGGAAGTGGAGCTGATCGACGCGGAAGGCAAAGAGATCGACCGCCTGGTGCGCAACGCATCAGGCGCGTGCGGCGTGTGACGGCGCCCCTTCTGATCTTCGCCTACGGCAACCCGAGCCGGGGCGACGATGCCCTCGGGCCGCTGCTGCTGGAGCGCCTGGAAGCGCTGGATATCCCCGGGGCCGAACTGCTCACCGATTTTCAGCTCCAGGTGGAGCACGCAATCGACCTGCAAGGCCGCGAGCGGGTGCTGTTCATCGATGCCTGCGTTTCCTGCCCGCCGCCGTTTGCTTTTTCCCGCCTGGCCCCCGCAAAGGACAGCAGTTTTACCTCGCATGCCATGAGCCCGGCAGCGGTGCTGCAGGCTTGCCTTGAACTCTATGGCGAAGTCCCGCCTGCCTGGCTGCTGGCCGTGCGCGGTGAGCACTTCGAGCTCGGCGAGCCTCTGAGTCCTGCGGCAGCCGCCAATCTTGAGGCGGCGTTCATCCTGCTGCAAAAATTGTGCTTCAGCGGCGGCAAAGAGGCGTGGGATATGGCAGAAAGCCCGAGTGCCATCATATGCCGGGTATAAGCGCAGCGGCTTTCAGTTTGCGGTAGAGGGTGCGTTCGCTGATGCCGAGCTTGTGGGCGAGCGAGCTGCGGTCTCCGCCGTGGTTTTCCAGCACCCATTGCAGATAGCGCTGCTCGGCTTCTTCCAGTGGCACGATTCCGCTCTTGTTTTCAACAGAAGCGGAGGGGGCCGGTTGTTGCGCAAAAATGTCATTCTGCAGGTGGGCGGGGAGAATGGTTTCGCCATCCGCCATCAGGCTGGCGTGTTCCAGTATATTGCGCAGTTCCCGGATGTTTCCGCTAAAGCGATAGCCGGACAGCGCGGCCAGGGCGTCCGGATGCAGCTTCATGCGGCGTCTTGGGCTGACCCTGGCAAGCAGCGACTCCGCCAGCAGGGGAATGTCTTCCATGCGTTCGCGCAATGGCGGAAGATGGATGGGGAAGGCGCTGATGCGGTAGTAGAGGTCGCGCCGGAACGATCCGGCTTCCACCATGGCCTTGAGGTCGCGGTGGGTGGCGAGAACCAGGCGGAAATCCGCGCGCAGGGGCTCCACGCCTCCCACCCGGCGGAAGGTGCCGCTCTCCAGAAGTCTGAGCAGTTTCACCTGCAGGCAAAGAGGTATGTCTCCCACCTCGTCGAAAAACAGGGTACCGCCCGCCGCCGCTTCAACCAGGCCGGTTTTGCGGCCCACCGCGCCGGTGAAAGAACCTTTCTCATAGCCGAACAATTCGCTGCCGAACAGGGTTTCTGTCATTCCGGCGCAGTCCACTGCCACGAACGGCCCCTGGGCGCGCCCGCTCGCCTCGTGCAGCGCCTGTGCCACCAGTTCCTTGCCGGTACCGGATTCCCCCAGCAGCAGAACCGTAGCGTCGGATGGGGCAACCCGTCCCACCAGCGCCAGCATGCGGTTGAATGCGGGCGATTTTCCGACCAGCCCCTGCGCCGATGGCTGGCTGCGCGCATGCTGCAGCGTCCGCATTGTTTCCACAAAAAAGATGATCTTTCCTGCCCGATCACGGATCGGCGTGGTTTCAACGTCCACGTGCTCCTGCCCGCGCGGGGTGTAATGAATGTGCAGGGTGCGCTGCGGCATCCCCGTTTCCTGGCAATCCTTGAGCGGGCAGCTTTCTCCTGCCTGATCGCAGGGCTTGTCGTAATGGTGCGAGATTTCGTAGCAGTAGCGCCCGCGTGCCGGCAAAGCGTCTCCGAACTGCTCGCGGTAAGCCTGATTCACAGCCAGCACCCGGTAATCGCGGCCGACGAACACCCGCGGTTCTGGCAGGGAGTCGAGAAGGGCAACCATTTCCGGTGGCAATTCGGGAAGAGGGGATGCAGTCATATTCATGCCAACATTTTAACAGATGACATAACTGGCAGACAAACATGGCAGTCACGATGGGCTTGCTAACCGCTTGCATCGGTGACATGTTTTTTAATCGATTGTTTTGTAATGAATTGCCGGTAATTCTGGGGCGGGGCTATGGCTGGCACGGCTATTGCTCTGTGCTTAAGCTATATCTGCATCGCCGCAGCATATAACAGAAAAAGGAGACTGATTGATGAGCTGGAATTTTCCCCGCCTGACCCGCCGCGCTTTTCTGAAAGCGTCCGGGCTGGGTGCCGCCGGTTTGACGTTGCTCAAGCCGGCCAGTTTGTTGAAGCCCGCCAACGCAGGCAGCGGCGGGGCTGCCGGCAGCGAAGAATACACCTACAGCATCTGCAATTTCTGCTCGTCCCTGTGCAACATCCGAGTTACCACCCAGACCGGGAATGGCGTCAAGCGCATCGTCAAGCTCGACGGCAATCCCAACTCCACCCTCAACCGCGGCAAGATCTGCGCGCGCGGCCAGGCCGGCCTGCGCCAGACCTACGACACCGACCGGCTGAAGACCCCGCTGATCCGGGTGGAAGGCTCGAAACGCGGCGAGGTGAAGTTCCGCCAGGCCTCCTGGGAAGAAGCCTGGGAATACATCGCCAGAAAGCAGAAATCCGCCAATATCCAGCCCTGGGAATGGACCATGGTGGGGGGGTGGACTTCCTGCGTGTTCTACATGAACTGGGCGGTGCCGTTCGCGCTGGCCAACCGCGTTCCCAACATCATCGCCTCGCCGATGCAGCACTGCGTCACCACCGGCCATCTCGGCACGGACACGGTGACCGGCAACTTCAACATCCACGACGAGGTGCTGCCGGATTACGACAACGCCAAGTACATCCTGTTCGTCGCCAATAACGCTTCGATCGGCGCGGTGTCCACCTGCCGCATGGTGCGCTTCGCCCAGGGGCGCAAGAACGGCGCCAAGGTGGTGGCGCTGGATTCGCGCCAGTCGGAAACCGCGGCCAAGGCGGACGAGTGGATTTCGATCCGCCCCGGCACCGATCTGGATTTCTGCCTGGCGATGCTGAAGATCATGCTGGAAGAGAAGCTCTACGACGCCGATTTCCTGCGCACGCACAGCAACATGCCGTTCCTGTCCTACCGCGACGCCGACGGCCAGTGGCAGCTGGCGCTGGACGACAAGGGGCGGCCGCGGGTGGTGCAGGAAAAGACTTCCACCATCCGCACCTTGCCAGCAGTGACCAACGACAACAGCAGCGACACCGACGGCAACGCTTTCACCCCGGCGCTGTATGCGCCGGCCGGGCTCAGGCTGGACGGCCGCGAGGTGGTGACGGTGCTGCAGGCGCAGCTGGACGAGGTGAAGAGCTATACGCCGGAATGGGCGGAGCAGTCCACCGGCGTGGCGGCCGCCACCATCCGCCGCATCGCCCGCGAATTCGGCAGCACCCGCCCGGCGATCATCGATCCGGGCTGGCACGGCGCGCGCTATGGCAACATGATGATGCTGCGCCGGGTGCAGGCGATGATCCAGGCGCTGACCGGCGGCATCGACCGTGCCGGCGGCTGGATCATGAGCGGCGAGCTGCACCACAAGGTGGCGCATGCTCACCAGGCCCAGAAGGAAGGCCTCCCTCCCGGCCCGCCGATGGCCACCCTGGGCGGCATGCCATTCGCCAAGATGGTGATCGACACCTTCTCCGACGGCAAGAATTTCGGCCACGGCAAGCCCGGCTGGGCGTGGGCCTTTGCCAAGCAGGAGCGGGAGGCGGGGCGGCCCTGGGTGATGCTGCCGGTGATGGCCGACACCGGCCTGAAGGAGTCGGTGGAGGGCAACCTCAACTTCAACGGCGAGCCCTACCTCACCCGTGCGGTGCTGATCAACGCCGCCAACCCGGTGCGCCACTACTATCCGGACAGCCGCTGGAAGGAAATCCTCTCCCACAAGAACGTCGAACTGGTGATCGCCATCGACGTGCTGCCGTCCGACACGACCATGTATGCGGACGTGATCCTGCCCAATTCGACTTATCTGGAGCGGGGCGAGCCCAACATCTACGGCAACGGCGTCAACCACGACCTCGCCATGGTGACCCGCTATCCGGCCATCGACCCGCTGTACGATACCCGTGAAATGCCGGACATCCTGCTCAAGATGACCGAGATCATCAGCGGCAATCCGGACAGTTTCATGGACTGGATCGAGAAGCTGACCGGCATGCCGGCCGCGCCGGTCAAGGAAAAGCTCGCCAGGCTGCAGGCGCAGAAGGTGAAGAGCCCGTATTCCGCTGCCTGCCGCGAAGTGTCCTTCGAGCGCGCGGCGCAAAAGGCGGGCATCACCGTCAAGCAGCTCGACACGGTGCTGCGCGAGAAGGGGGTGTACCACGAGGAGGATTACAAGAAAATCCTCGAACATTCGGCCATGCCGTGGAAGCTGCCGATGCCGACAGGCAGCGGCCGGGTCGAGTTCTACTCCGGGCTGTTCGACATGCTCAGGAAGGGCGGCGGCAAGGCGCCCAATTTCAGCGTGCTGGCCACCCACATCCCGGCGGTATGCCGTCCTGATGCCAAGAGCGGCCTGCTTGGCGACGACGAGTTCTACTTCACCTACGGCAAGGCGCCGACCGTGTCCTACGCCTCCACCAACAGCAACAATCCGGTGCTGGCGGCGATCAACAAGTTCAAGAAGGGCGTCTACACCAACGTCTGGATCCACCCGGCGCGGGCGGCTTCCCTGAACATCAAGGACGGCGACCCGATCCGCCTGGTCAACGCCGTGACCGGCCAGTCGGCGGACGGCCATGCCCACGTCACGCGCCTGATCCATCGTGACGCGGTGTTCCTGTACTCCTCCTTCGGGGCGGAAAACCCGGCGCTGACCCGCGCGGTCGGCATGGGAACCGCCACCAGCAAGCTGATTCCCTACAACGTCGAGCCGGTGGTGGCGGGCTTCCGCTCCCAGGAGTTCACGGTCCGCATCAAGAAACTGGATAGCAAAGGAGTACAGGCATGACCCGCTACGCAATGGTGATTGATCTGAATACCTGCGTCGGCTGCAATGCCTGCATGGCGGCCTGCGCGATGGAGAACCAGACCCCGGTGTGGAAGAACAAGTGGCGCACCTATGTGCACGAGAAGGAGATCGGCACGACCGAACAGGTGCGGCGCCGCTTCTTCCCGCGCCTGTGCAACCACTGCGACAATCCGCCGTGCCTGACCGTGTGCCCGACGGGGGCGACCTACAAGCGGGCGGACGGCATCGTCATGGTGGACCCGGAGCGCTGCATGGGCTGCCGTGCCTGCGCCATGGCCTGCCCGTACGATGCGCGCTACGAGGTGACCTACGACGATATCAGGACCGGCAAGGAATTCTACGGCGAGCTCCAGCGCCAGAGCCCTTCCATGGACAAGTGCTCCTTCTGCGCCCACCGTCTCGACAAGGGGCTGAAACCGGCCTGCGTGGAAACCTGCGTGGGCTCGGCGCGCATGTTCGGCGATCTCGACAACCCCTCCGACCCGGTGACGCAGCTGGTGGCCAGCGGGGTGGCTCAGCCGCTGATGCCGCATCTCGGCACGCGGCCGAACGTGTACTACATCGACGACATGAAGCGCAAAGGTTAAAGGCGCCCTCTCCCCCAGCCCCTCCCCCGCCCGCGGGGGAGGGGAGCCAGAATCCCTCTCCCGCCGGGAGAGGGGGAGGGGAGAGGGTAAGCAAAGACATAATGAAAGGCTAAGGTTTCAATATGGATACCATGACTTACACGACACAAAACATCTGGACCTGGTGGATCGCCCTGTACCTCTTTTTCGGCGGCCTGGGCGCGGCAACGTTGACCATCACCTTCCTCACCGACATGTACTGCCGGCCGCACCGCAAGCTGGTGCTGTGGGGCGCGCTGTCCGGCGTGGTGCTGCTGGCGATCAGCTCGGCGGTGCTGTTCGGCCACCTGCTGCACCATGCCGCGGTGATCTACGTGCTCAACCCGCTGGTGTTCATCTTCAAGCCGGATTCCTGGATCGCCTGGGGCACCCAGTTCATCCTGTGGATGATGGTGTGGGGCATGCTCTACGCCCTGCCCTACATGCGCGAGACGCCGTTTTTCCAGCGCATCCCGCTGGTGCGCGGGATGCTGCAGTGGCCGCTGGTGGCCTGGCTGTCTGATTGCTGCATGAAGCGGCGCCGCATCGTCGGCTGGCTGGCCGCCATCAACGGCATCGGCACGGCGGTGTATACCGGCCTCCTGATCCAGTCCTTCCCCGCCGTGGCGCTCTGGCATAACCCAGGCGTGCCGCTGTTGTTCACGGTGTCGGCGTTTTCCACCGCCTTCGCCTATCTCCTGCTGCTCCTCAACCTGTTCATCACCGACGAGAACGATGACGACCTGCGCCACCGCTATGAGCGCATGGACCTGATCCTGATCTCGACCGAACTGGTGATCCTGTTCTCCTTTTTCAACTACACCCTGTCGGGGTCGGAGTCGGGCTACCGTTCGGCCCAGCTGTTGTGGGGCGATTGGGGCTGGCTGATCGGCTTCATCGGCTTTGGCCTGCTGGTGCCCTTCCTGCTCGAACTCAAGGGCGTGATCAAGGGCTGGGGCAGCCGCCTGCCGACTGTCGCGGCAGCGGTGCTGGTGCTGATGGGCGGATATCTTTTGCGCCATTATTTCATGTACGCGGGTGTCTATGCCTATCCCTGGTAGCATTGATCCTGAAGCCCTGCGCCTGTTTGCGGGCCTGCTGGCGAGCCCTGCAGGCGATTCCCTGCGGGTGCTGCAGGACCTTTCCGATGAACACTCCTGGCTGAAACAGCCGGTCGACGAGCTGGAGGCCTTGCCGCTGGAGGAATGGCAGGCGGAGCACACCCGCCTGTTCATTTCCGGCCATCCCAGGACGGTCTGTCCGCCCTTCGAATCGGCGTTTCTGGGCGGGACGATGTTCGGCGCCTCCTGCGGCCGGCTCAGCGACCTGTACCGGCGCGCCGGCCTCGAGGCCGAAGGCGCGCCGCCGGATTACCTCGGCACCATGCTGGAGTGCGCGGCCTGGCTGGCGGAGCAGCCCTGCGGCCACAGCCGCGAGCTGTCACGGGAGCTGTGGCAGGATCATCTGGCGGCCTGGGTGCCACGCTTCAGCGCCACGTTGCGCATGGACGGGAATCTCGCGCTTTACCGCGAACTGGGAAAACAAATGGAAGGCCTGTTTCATGACTGATCATGCCTGGCAGGCCGGCGCATTCCCGGCCGCCGACGATCAGGCTGTGATCGCTGCCGTAAAGGGTTGTTTCGACGAGGTGTATCGCCGCGATTTCAGTGACGACATGCTGGTCAACCATGCGCTGCCGGTAGAGGTCCGGGCTTTCCGCCGCAGCGACGGCTGGTGCGTGTTCCTGTTGCTGACGCCATGGATGATGGCGCGGATTTTCCTGCCGGAACGCGACCCCGGCCTGGCCTTGCCTGCCGGATGGAGCGCAGCCGAGCGGGCGGCGGCGCCATTCGTCGTGATCGGCCCCTTGCTGGATTTCCCCCTGCTGGGTACCGTGCAGAAAGCCCATCTCAACTATTTGCCGCAGCTGGGCCACTTTCTGCTGCAGCCGCTGGTGCAGTCGATGGAGCGCTTCAATTCCGCTGACGAGGTATTTGCCGCCTGGAATGAAGTCATCAAGACCCGCGACCGGGTGATGGA
>PQAG01000101.1 GCA_003104895.1 Nitrosomonadales bacterium | reverse complement strand
TCGTCACCCTGCGCGAACTGCGTCATGAGGTGGGCAACGATGCCTGCCGTTTCTTCTACGTGCTGCGCAAGAGCGACCAGCACCTGGATTTCGATCTCGAACTGGCCAAATCGCAGAGCAACGACAACCCGGTCTATTACATCCAGTATGCCCATGCCCGCATCTGCAGCGTGCTCGCGCAGTGGGACGGCGACGTGAACGATCTCGCCCAGGCCGATCTGACCTGTCTCGCTCTGCCACACGAACTGGCACTGTTGCAGCGTCTGGAAGCCTATCCGGAAACACTGGAAAATGCGGCGCGTGAATTCGCGCCGCACCACATCGCCTACTACCTCAAGGATTTGGCCGGGGAACTGCACAGCTACTACAATGCCCAGCAATTCCTGGTCGCGGACGAGGCCGTCAGGCTGGCGCGCCTGGCCCTCATCACCGCCACGCGTGAAGCGATCCGCAATGGCCTGACCCTGCTCGGCGTAAGCAGCCCGGAGAAAATGTAGTGAGCCGCGATTACAAACCCGCCCCCAAGGGTCATGCAAAAAAATCCGGCAGCCCGATGCTGGCCGGCATCGTCATCGGCATGTTCATCGGCCTTGCCATCGCACTGGCCGTGGCCGTCTTCATCAAGGGAAGCCCAAGCCCCTTCGTCGAGCACAACAAGCCCCAGGCAGCCAACGGTGGCGAGCAGATTGCGCCGGCACCTGCAGCCACCGCAGAGCCCAATAATGAAAAGCCGAAGAATGCCGAAAAACCGCGCTTCGATTTTTATACCATCCTGCCTGGCACCGAGGAACCCGCGACTGAAAAGGACATCAAACAGCAGGATCCGGCGAGCGCGTCCAAAACCCAGTATTACCTGCAGGCCGGGGCATTCCAGAAGGAAGCCGATGCCGACAATCTCAAGGCCAAGCTGGCTCTGATGGGCATCGAGGCCAGCATCCAGACCGCGGCCCTGCCGGACAAGGGCGTATGGCACCGGGTTCGGGCCGGCCCCTATGACAACGTGGATGACTTGAACCGGGTTCGCAGCACCCTGACGCAAAACGGCATCACCGCCAGCCTGGTCAAGGTTCATGAGCAAACGCCGGCGCACTAGCCGTTCAAACATTCAAACTTTAGGAGACTTTCGGTGAAGAAAATGAATCTTGCATTTCTGCGGGTGGTGTTTGCCGCGCTTTGCCTCGGCCTGGTGTGGAGCGCGCCGGCCCGGGCGGAACTTGAGCCGGGCAAGCAGTATATTCTGATTTCTCCGCCACAGCCGGCGGAAAGCGGCAAGAATGTCGAAGTGCTGGAATTCTTCTCCTACGCCTGTCCGCACTGTAATGACCTGGAGCCGGTATTGAATCCGTGGGTCAAGAAACTGCCCGGCGATGTGACTTTCCGCCGCATTCCAGCAGTGTTCAGCGAAAAATGGGCGGTTCTTGCACGGGTCTTTTACGCCGCCGAAGCGCTGGGCCAGCTTGACCGGCTGCACCCGGCCATTTTCAAGGCCATCCATGTCGACCGCATTGACCTGACGAACGAGAAAATCCTGCAGGAATGGATCGGGAAGAACGGCATCGAGCTCAAGAAATTCATGGATGCCTACAACTCCTTCGCCGTAACCGGCAAGGCCCAGCGCGCCAAGCAGCTGACGCGCGCCTTTGCCATTACGGGCGTCCCGTCCCTGGTGGTGGATGGCAAATACCTGACCTCCGCCTCCCAGACGGGGAGCAACGAAAAAATGCTGCCCGTGCTCGATGATCTGATCAAGAAAGCCCGCCAGGAACGGGGCGGCAAGAACTAGCCCTGCCAATGAGCGGAACGCGTGCCATGCCCCTCTCGGTAATTCTGGTGGATGACCACCCCCTGTTTCGCAAGGGGCTGTTGCACCTGCTGGAAAACCGGCCGGAAATCAGCGTCTCTGCCCAATTCGCCAATGCCGCGGGGGTGCGCGCATGGCTGCTGCAGGGCGGCCGCGCCGATGTCGCCCTGCTCGACCGCACGCTGGGGGAAGTGGACGGCCTCGATCTGGTGCCCGAGCTGCATCAGCGCAACATCAAGATCATCATGCTGACCATGGCGGAAGAGGATCACGAGATCCGCGACGCGATGGAAAAAGGGGTGGACGGCTACCTTCTCAAATCGAGCGAGCCGGATCAGATCATCCAGTCCATCATTGCCGTTTCACAGGGAAACAGCATTTTCCCGGCCCAGGTCCTGCAAAAGATCGCCCGCGGCGAACTGGGCCCGAGCATCGCCAGCAGGCTTTCCCAGCGCGAGCTGGAAATTGTCGGCTATGTTGCACGCGGCCTGAGCAACCGAGCCATCGGCGATACGCTGGGACTCTCCGAGAACACGGTACGCAATCATCTGCGCAGCATCCTGGAAAAACTGGAGTTCGACAACCGGGTGCAGGTGGCGACTTTTGCCCTGGAACATGGATTGGCGAAGCGCTCAGAAGGGAGCTAGTGCAGTGTTTCACGCCGGTAGAAAAGTACCGTCCCGCCTGGTTACAAAGGACTATTCTTGCCGGGATGTTGTGCTATACTGAACTTGCAAGTGTGATGCTTGTTTCTGTTCAATATATTTGGGCCCCGTTCGCGGGGCCTTTCTTTTGCGGCCGGGGCGGCTAATTCTTTTTCAGCACCTCGAAACCCGCCCTCAGCCAGTCATCCCCTTTTTCGATCACCCTGCCCAGTGCGATGGAATAGCTGCGACTGCGCGCGCTCAGTTCAAAATGGCGGCCTGGCGCATATTCCACGCTGTCGAGAATCAGGCTCACGCCGCTCTTGTCCTCGCTGCTGGCAGCCAGGTACAGGGCACTGACCGGCAGCACCACGTCCAGCGCATCTATGCCGTCGATGGTGTAACCACTATGACGAGGTTTCGACGCCCTGAGCGTGACCGTGACCGGCCTGCTGGACAACACCTCGATGCCGATATTGCGCTGCCCGGATTCAAGCAGGGCAAGACGGCGCACCACGCCGACCACCCAGTTCTGGCTGCGTTCCGGCTTGAGGCCAACCAGCTTGCCGAGCCGGATCCAGTCCTTCTCCATGGCATCCACTTTCGCTCCGAAGCCGGTCGAGCTTTCATTTTCCATCAGCCAGCGTTCATGGTGCGCTGCTGCCTGCAGCGGCTGCGCAGCACCTTGCAGCTGCCGGCTTGCCTGCTCCAGCTTGGCCCGGGTGCGCTGGGTGACAAAGCCATACAGGCGCATGTCGAGCATTTCCTCGTAACTGATTTTGACTTTCTGTTCATCTTCCTGCAGCTTGGGCGACAGCGCTTCATTGTCCTGTTTGACCATGGCGCAGATTTCGAGGTAATCCTTGATCACGTCAATCCGCTTGACCCTGGCGACCCGCTCCTGTTTGCGCCTTGTCCGCCCCTCGCCGGCAGGCGACCACTGCAGGGCGACCCGGTCAATAAACTCAAGGCAGGCAGGCAGACGGCAGTCCTCGCCCAGGCCGAGTCTGGCCGGTGTTTCGCCGCTGCGCAGGGCATCCCTGGCCTGCGCCACCTGTGCCATCAATTCATCGCTTCCCCAGCAGCGCAACATGCTGTCCGCTGCGGGCTTGCGCGCCCTGCGCGGGCCCTTGCCTTCACCCAGATTGATACAGAACACGTGCCGCTCCGGATCATAGGCTCGCTCCAGCTTCAGCGCAGCCGCCCAGCTATCCAGCCATGAATCCACCATCTCGATCTGTTTCGGAAACAGGCTGTTGGTATTGAGCACATCGAGGCTCAGCAACCGCAGATATTCCCCGGCGCAGGTGGTATTGCGCTGGAACTGCGGATAAAGGAGAACGGGCTTGCGGTCGAATTCCTCATACTCGGCCAGGCGGTAGAGGTTGTGCACATGCTTCCACAGCTTGGCGCCAATGGCTTCATAGCGGAAATAGTGCCACTTGGCCTGCATCGCGAAGTAGCGGATGGCACGCGCCGTGATCAGCGGAATCTCGCGCCGGAACCCGCAGTTATTGGGGTCCCCCACATAGGACATGATGAACATGTGATAAGCCCGTGCCAGCTGCCAGCTGAAGGCGAATATCGCGTTCCACAGGCGGCTCTCCATCTGCCGCGACATGCGGGGATTGAGAAGGTATTGCTGCACCAGGCTATGCTGCAGTTCCTGGGCACCCTCATCGATATGCATCAGCACCTGCAGGCGGCCGAGGCTCGGCGGTTCGGATTTTTCGTTGAAATCCTGCAGCGCCTGCACCACTTTTTCGTGCGCCGCGAACGTATCCCCCATGGGCAGCTCCTGCATCCATACCGTGGCGCCCTTGAGGGTCCCCAGGGGGTCGGATGGGGTCTGTTTTTTCCGGCCGAAGGGCAGAAAGTCAAGCATTCTGGATTCCGATAATACGCTAATGTGCCTATTCTAAAATAGCAATCGCCATGCCAGCTCCAGAATTATCGCATTTGACATGAATATTTTGCCCGCCTGGCGTTATCGCTCCGCCAAAGGCGGGTATACTCCCCGGAAGACAAGATACGCGCCATTCGAGATTTCCCCCATGAGCCATCCCCGCTTCAATCCCTTCGCGCTCGATAACGAGTCCGATTACCAGAGCTGGCGCTGCCGCAAGCTGGAAAATTACCCATCCAGCCTCTCTGATCTGGTGGTGCAGATCAACGATCCGCGCCAGCTGACCCAGCCCGAACACGATGCCATCCTGGCCCGGTGCCGCAAGGCCAACATGGCGCTATATACCAGTCCTCTGGACAATGTCGACAACAAGGACATCACGCGCCAGCTCGGCTACCAGTTCGGTCTCAGCCGGCTGGACCGCAACATGCTCGCCGACGATGACGGCATCACCTCGCTTTCTGTTCATGCGGGGGGCGAGCACCAGCACTACATTCCCTATACCGACCGTCCCATCAAATGGCATACCGACGGCTACTACAACCCGCGCGAACGCCAGATCTGGGGCTTGCAGCTGCACTGCGTGTGCAGCGCGTCAAGCGGGGGCGAGAACGGCCTGATGGATCACGAAATTGCCTACATTCTGCTGCGCGATGCCAACCCGGATTACATCCGCGCCCTGATGGAGCCCGACGCCATGACCATCCCCGCACGCATGGACGAGGATGGAGTCGCGCGCCCGGACGAAACCGGTCCGGTGTTTTCCCTGCACCCGGCAAGCGGCGACCTGCACATGCGCTATACCGCCCGCACGCGCAGCATCCGCTGGAAAAAGACGCCCATGGTGGAGGCGGCTGCCGCTTTCCTTGACCAGTTATTGAACAGCGATTCACCCTACATCTTCCGTGGACGCCTGGAGCCGGGCATGGGCCTGATCTGCAACAATGTGCTGCACGACCGCGCCGGTTTTAGTGATGATGGGCGGCACCATCGCCTGCTGTACCGCGCCCGCTACTACGACCGCATCAAGGGCACCGAGCTGGCGACCGTCTATTCCTAGTGGTCTGCTGAATTTCAGGAATGTAGGCCGGGCTTCAGCCCGGAATGTCGGGTTTTAACCCGACCTACGATGTGTTACGTTTCATATTGACTGACGACTAGCAGCTCAGGCCGTGCAGGGCGCACAAATAGCGTTTGACGAACGCCAGCGCAATCCACAGCCACACCAGCACGAAAAAGCTCACCAGCGGCATGTGCTGGTCGAGAATGAAACGCGGCGTGATCAGGCGCACCGCCCGGATGACCGGGCGCGTCACCACCTGAAACAGCTGGTAAACGAAATTCTGCTGGCGCGCCTTGCCTGCCAGCACGGCCAGCAGTCCCTGGCCCAGCAGCGCGAAGCCGGCGGCTTCGACAATCGCCCGCAGCGCGCTCACCAAAAACAGATCGAATTGCACCATGCCTGATTTCCCCCCCTTGCCAGCCGTTCCGGATTGTATCGGATATGAGGAGTCACCCTGAATGAAATTTGACCCGTGGCGCCATTATCTGCGCGGCCTCCTGTTTGAAGCCCTGAAGCGCCCGCAGCCAGCCATCGAGGCTTACCGCGAGGCCCTGCGCCATGACCCGGAGTTCGCCCAGGCCGCAAGATGTCTGGCTTATCTTCACGCGGCACGAAATGAGCATGAACAGGCAGCCGGCTATTATCTGCTCGCGCTGCGCCTCAAGCCCGGCGATGCCGAGAGCTGGTTCAACCTCGGTTTCATCCGCGATCAGGCCCATGACAAGCCCGGTGCCATCGAGGCCTTCTGCGAAGCCGTGCGCCTCAAGCCCACGCTCGACCGGGCCTGGTACGGCATGGGCATGGCGCATGCCGCCCTGGGCCAGCACCAGGAAGCCGTCACCGCCCTCGCCCGCGCGGCGGAGCTGCAGCCCATGAACGGCCACGCCTGGTACGCCCTCGGCATGGCCTGCCACCACAGCCACCAGCCCGGCAAGGTGAGCGAAATCGTGCACCATCTGCTGCGCTTCGACCCGGCCATGACGCGGCGCCTGATCCAGGATGCGGAACGGGCTGATCTTGCCCGCTTGGTGCAGGATCTGGCTCTCTAGCCTTTCCTTGCTCCAGAATGAACAAGGCCCGCTTGCGCGGGCCCTGTATTTCCGGAAAGGAAAAAATTACGCTGCTTTGGCAGCCTCCCCTTCCAGGTTGGGGTAGCGCACGTGGTCCACCAGCTCCTGCACTTCCCTGCTTGGAGCGGGGCTGATCAGGCTGCCCGCGATCACGCCGATGATGCCGACCGGGATGCCGAATACACCGGCGGCAATCGGGTCGATGTCCCACCACTTGGGTGCATTCACGCCGAAGAACGGATAAGTCGTGTACATGTAGTACATGCACACCCCCAGCCCGCCCAGCATGCCGGCGATCGCCCCCAGCTTGTTGGCGCGCTTCCAGAACACGCCCAGCACCAGCGCCGGGAAGAAGCCGGATGCCGCCAGCGAGAACGCCGCGCCGACCAGGAACAGGATGTCCCCCGGTTTGAGCGAGGTGACGTAAGCCGCACAGACCGCCACCACCAGCAGCAGCCCCTTGGACACCGCCAGACGGCGGGTGGTCGGAGCATGCGGGTCGATCATCTTGTAATACACGTCATGCGACAGGGCGTTGGCGATGGTGAGCAGCAGACCATCGGCGGTGGAAAGTGCCGCAGCCAGACCGCCCGCAGCCACCAGACCCGTGATCACGTAGGGCAGGCCGGCGATTTCCGGCGTGGCCAGCACGATCAGGTCGTTGCCGATGGTGATTTCAGCCAGTTGCACCAGGCCGTCCTTGTTGATATCGGTCACGCTCATCAGGGTCTTGTCCACCGCAGCCCATGCGCTTACCCAGCCAGGCAGTTCGGAGAACTTCGAGCCCACCAGCAGGTGATAAACGTCGAACTTCGCCAGCACCGCCAAAGCCGGTGCGGTGAAGTACAGCAGGAAGATGAAGAACAGCGACCAGAACACCGACTGGCGCGCCTCCTTCACGCTCGGCGTGGTGTAGTAGCGCATCAGGATGTGCGGCAGGGCGGCGGTRCCCACCATCAGGCACAGCACCAGGGCGAGGAAGTTCTTGCGCTTCTTGTTGGATTCCTTGTCGTCTTCGGCCCTGGCCTTGGCGATTTCCTCCGCCGAGGCATTGGGGTTGGACTTGAGCAGTTTCGCCTCGGCGCCCTTGCCTGCAAACGG